>JAITJI010000022.1 GCA_031279015.1 Spirochaetaceae bacterium | reverse complement strand
CCTGGGTTTTGATTGGAAGGCGTGGTCCATGCCCCGTCGAAACTCCGCTTCGCGCCTGCTCCGGAAAATTTTCTATCCAACGAAGATACCGGTTACCAATTCTTCCTCCGCAAAGGAGGGAGAATTGGGGAAATAACATGAAGCATATCCTGGGGTTATGCTAAGGAGGTTTCAAATGGCAGAACAGAGGGCGGTAAAGGCGCTGCCGGTTCCGGGGAAGACTCACCCCGCGGTTATTGCGGTTTGGGCGGCGGTATTGGCGGCGGCACACATACTTCCGTCCATTCCGATGATCGGTACAGGAAGCACCTTTTCTGTCACCAGCGCACTGGTACCGCTGGCCGGAATTTTTTTTGGCCCTATTCCCGGTGCGGTCTGTGCAGCGGTTGGTGGTTTTATCGGTTCCATAATTGCTCCCCATACCGCATGGATGGGCATGGGTACTTTTATTATCGGTACTACTACCGCCTTTACCGCCGGACTTATAAGCCGCGGTAAATGGCCTGTTGCCCTGGTGGTGTATGCAATTGGCATTGTCTTGTGGTTTTCCCAGGAGATAGGGCGTTCCTTTCCCCTGCTCCCCGTGGTCTACTACGGCCTTGGGATTGTTGCGGTGGTGATTGGCGGGATCTTTGCCTCCCGGTGGATTGCCGGCGCCAAGAGGGGGCTTAAAATACCCGCCGTCTGGCTTTGTGCATTTGGCGGCATGATTGGCAGCGCGTCAATTGGGAATTTCTTTTCCCTTCTGCTGTATAAGCTGCCCAGGGAAATTTGGGCGACCCTGGTGGTTGTTTCTCCTCTGGAACGGACGGTCTTTTCACTGGGTACCGTGATAGCCGGAGTGCCGCTTCTTATCGGGCTGCCGAAGATAGGCATCTTTGTCGGGCCCGATGTGGCGGAAGAAGAAATTCCCGATGCGGATGATGACCCCGCGTGACGATGGATGTCTGCCCGGCAAAACAGGGCAGGCCTTCCCCCGGCAAAGGCTTTTTTAAAACGAGGCATTGCAGCTTTTACCCGATAGGAGATACCAATGCGCGATCTGCCTGAAATCTTTGACTCTTTTTCCGAAGCCCGAAGGCAGGGCTTTCTTGCGATGAAGTCCCTGAAAGAACAGGGCTTTGGAGTGGCAGGGATATTCTGTTCCTATGTGCCGGTGGAACTGTTTCTTGCGGCGGGGGTCATCTACGTGGGGCTTTGTTCAACCAGTGAAGAAACGATTCCCGAAGCGGAAAAGACCCTGCCCCGCAATCTCTGTCCCCTGATCAAGGCCAGTTATGGTTTTGCCGTTACCGATAAATGCCCGTATATGTATTTCTCGGATATGGTGGTGGGGGAAACTACCTGTGACGGCAAGGTTAAAATGTATGAATATCTGGGAAAAATAAAAGATGTTCATGTGATGGAACTGCCCCGCACCCAGTACAAGGAATCTTCCCGGGCCCTCTGGTTAAGCGAAATCCGTCTGTTGCAACAAAAGATAGAACAGAAGTTCAACGTTGAGATAAGCGAGGTTAAGCTGCGGGAGGCTGTCAGGAAGCGGAACCGGGAACGTGCCCTCCTCAAGGCGGTGTATGAGCTTTCACTGGCAAGCCCCCCGCCCATGACCGGTCTTCAGCAATTACAGATTCTGTACGGCGCGCAGTACCGGTTTAATCATGAGGAAAAGGTCAGGGAACTGGAAGAAACAATTAAGCGGATAAAAGAAGCATACACGGCGGGGAGAGGCCCGGTTTCGGAAAAGGCCAGGCGGATTGTGATTACCGGCTGTCCCATGGGAGGGGCTACGGAAAAGGTTGTCCGGGTTATCGAGGAATCCGGCGGGGTGGTGGTGGCCTACGAAAACTGTACCGGCGCCAAACAGTATGACCGGCAGGTTGCCGAAACCGGTGACCCCTGCGAGGCGCTCTGTGATTATTATCTGGCCATCGGATGCAGCGTGATGAGTCCCAATCCGAACCGGCTGGAACTTTTAGGGCGGCTCTGCGCCCAGTTTGCCGCGGACGGGGTTGTTGAAATGACCCTCCAGTCCTGCCACACCTATGCGGTGGAAACCCAGGCGGTTCGGGATTTTCTCAAGGCCCGGAATATCCCCTTCCTGTCCCTGGAAACCGATTATTCCCCCGGCGATACGGCCCAGCTAAAAACCCGGGCTGCCGCCTTTATTGAGATGCTCTAACATGACCGGGAGTCTTCAGGGAAAGCTCCTTGCCGGGATCGACTGCGGGTCATCTTTTTGCAAGGGGGCGCTTCTGCAAAACGGAAACATTCTGGCCCTTGCCCGCTGCGCTGCCGGCTGGAACGTGAAAGAGAGCGGGCGCCTTATTATGGAAGAACTTTTGGCAAAAAGCGGGGAAAGCCCTGAAGGGCTTACGCTGGCCGCTACCGGGTACGGGCGGGAAAAGATCGCCCGCGCCGCCATGACCCTCACCGAAATCAGCGCCCATGCCCGGGGCGCGGAATTCCTCTGTCCCGGCATACGGACGGTTATCGACATTGGCGGCCAGGACAGTAAGGTTATCGCTATTGAAGGAGGCAGGGTGCGGGATTTTCAGATGAACGACAAATGCGCCGCCGGGTCGGGACGGTTTCTGGAGATGGTTGCCAGGCGGCTGGAACTGGACTCCGCCATGATGGAAGAACTTTTGGCCCTTGGAAAGGAGGCTCCCCTGAACAGTACCTGTGTTGTCTTTGCGGAATCCGAAATTATCGGCCTGCTTGCGGAAG
Source organism: Spirochaetaceae bacterium (assembly GCA_031279015.1). Lineage (GTDB taxonomy): Bacteria > Spirochaetota > Spirochaetia > Treponematales > Breznakiellaceae > JAITJI01. The sequence goes on along the minus strand of JAITJI010000022.1, from coordinate 25,917 downwards.
GCGCTTCCCGGGAGGATATCCTCGGAGGAGCGGCGGCTTCCCTGGCCCGCCGGATTGCCGCGCTCACGGGCCGGACGGGCGTGCGTTCTCCGGCAGGGGTAACCGGCGGGCTTTCTGAAAGCGCGGGTATCCGTAGAGTTCTCTCCCAAGTCCTGGGGGCGGAGCTTCGTCCCGTGCCTCAGGGCCTGTACGCCGGGGCCATAGGGGCCGCCCTGGCAGCCGGGGAAAAGGTAATTTATTAGAATTTACGCATAAACAAGCTGTACCCATTGCAACCGGTGTGTTGCCGTTTGCGCCTGCCGGGCGAGGACCTTTCAGAGAGGAAGGTAACATCGCGGATATTCTTCCCGGAGATTCCTCAGGCGCTTTCCCGGGGATTTCTGAAAAACAGGAGAACTCCGGTGGCGAGATCATCAATGCCGGAGCTTGTTATGTGGTTCCCGGAGGCAATGCTCCGCTCTGCGGGGGGAGTCACCCCGCAGCGTCTTTTGGCTCCCCCGCTTTGCCGTCTGTGCCCGGAAGACCGGTTAATTTGTCAATGAGCCCCGGAAGGGAGTCCGCCAGCCGTTCTATCATGGAGGTGTCCCCTGCGGAGAGGATCCTCACCGTATCTTTTTCAATGACGATAAAGGTGACCGGGCTTACCGAAACCCCGCCCCCTGCGCCCCCCAGGGGGGAATCGGCGGAGGAAGCGCCCCCGGAGACAATGCCCACGGAGGCTTTAAATACCGGGATGATGCTGATGTTGCCGGATACGATGGGCTGCCCTACGATGATGTTGGCATCCACCAGAGTCTTTACGCTTTCCAGAATCATTTCTTTGAAGGTGTTTTGATCAAACATGGAACATCCTTTTTTCCCGGATCGACAGGGAGATCAGGCGAAACAGAAATACTGCCGCCGGTGCGGCAAGGGATATATCACCGTCCAGGGATAGCTGCGGCCGGGATATAAAGCCGGGTTCCAGCGCTATCTCCGGCTTACAGCGGATCGCCCGGGGCCGGAGGGAATTCAGGAGAAGGCAGAGCCAGCCGTGAAAGACCGCGGTTTCCGCCGCATCGCCGGTTGAAAAGGCCAGGTGCAGGCGGAAGCGCCTCAACTCCAGGGGCTTGCGGAACACCGGGGCGTACAGCTTTGGGAGTTTGAACAACTCCGCCGGTTCCGGATGATCCCGCAGTACCCGCCGCAGTTTTTCCGTCAGCGTACCGGTTATGTCCCGGCGGAAGCATAAATAACGGGCCCAAAACTGCGGCGGCCTTCCCCCCTCCATATCCAGGATAAGAGGGGCGGCGCAGAGGCACCCAAGGCAAAGGATACATACAGTAAATATCCCCATGGTTCCCAGTTTATTGCACTTTTTATAAAAAGGGAATATACTAAACTAGTTTCAAAATGTCAGATTTTGGGGCTGCAAGTGAATATGGTTTTGGGACCCGTGCAGGAATAAAGCGCCCTGTGTTTTATTCTGTATTGTCAGCACGGTTCCCTGGTAAATTCCAAACGAACGCTATTGCCGGAGGAAAGCAAATGGAAAAGATCACGGGATTTTTGAAGAATAAATATGTTGTGGGCTTTGGGCTTGGGGTTGCTGCCGTTCTTATCGGTTACCGGGCCTATAAAAGCAGGAAGGTCCGGAAGGCGGTGGTAAAGGCGGTTGCCTGTGGCATGAAACTTCAGGAAGACGCCAAATTCACCCTGAATACCATCAGGGAACAGGCAGAGGACCTCTGTGCAGAGGCAAAAGACGGGGTTGCCGGGAACTGCTGCGCCGGCGCCGGGAAAGAAGGGGCCGGCGCGTAAGCCCCTGTTGCAATGAACTACCGGATCATCCACGAACTTCCCCGGAGAATCCGTCTGGGGTGCGGAAGGTATGCTTTTAAGCCCGGGTGGGCTGCGGCGGTGGAACAGTTTCTCCTCACCCTGGAGGGTGTAGAGACCGTCCGGGTTTCTTCCGAAACGGGGAGTATTCTCCTTATCCTGGAGCCTTTCCGGAGGCAGGCCATATTGGACAGGGTGGGGGATCTTGATCCGGCGGCCCTGCCTGAAGCGCCGGGGACCCATACCCTGGATGGGGAATTTCAGAATAAGCTTCTGGGTATTATAGGCCGCCGACTCTTTACCCGGTATCTCCTGCCCCCTCCCCTGCGTTTGGCCTGTACCCTTTACCGGTCCCTGGGCTTTATACAGAGGGGCTTCAGCGCCCTCGCCCGGGGGGCCCTCACCGTGGATGTTCTGGACGCCGCCGCAGTTTCCGCTTCCCTGATCCGGGGGCAGACCGACACCGCAGGGTCCATCATGTTTATGCTTTCTCTGGGGGAGCTGCTGGAGGAGTATACCCACAAGAAATCCCGGGCCGCCCTGGCGGATTCCTTCTCCCTGAACATCGATTCGGTCTGGAAAATGACGGAGGCCGGAGAAACGGCTGCGCCCATTGCCCGGATCGTTCCCGGGGACCGTATCGTGGTCCGGAGCGGCGCCATGATACCCCTGGACGGGGAGGTCTGTCAGGGAGAGGGGATGGTGTGTCAGGCGTCCCTTACGGGGGAACCCCTGCCGGTGTTGAAACGCCTGGGAAACGCCGTGTATGCCGGGACGGTGGTGGAGGAGGGGGAGCTCATTATCACCGTTACCAGCCGGCCCGATGAAACCCGCATAGGGAAGATCATCAGCATCATAGATCAATCCGAGGCCCTCAAGGCGCGGATTCAGGCCCGGGCGGAAAAACTCGCCGATTCCATAGTCCCCTTCAGTTTTGCCGGGGCGGTTCTGACCTTTTTCTTAACCGGTGACATTAACCGGGCCATTGCCTTTCTGATGGTTGACTATTCCTGCGCCATCAGATTATCTATGCCCATTGCCGTGCTGTCCGCCATGCAGGAGGCGGCCCGAGAGCGGTTCTTTGTGAAGGGGGGCAAATTTCTGGAAGCCATAGCCCTGGCGGATACGGTCATATTCGACAAGACCGGGACTCTAACCGAGGCGCGGCCGGTTATCGTTAAGGTGATCCCCTTTGCCGGTATGAGCCGGGAACAGGTGTTGAGTATGGCGGCCTGTCTGGAGGAACATTTTCCCCACAGTGTCGCCGCTGCGGTGGTCAGGCAGGCGGAAAAGGAAAACCTGAAGCACCGGGAGGAACACAGCGAATTGGAATATGTGGTGGCCCACGGGGTAGCGGCCTGCTACGCCAGAACCCGGGTAGTCCTGGGGAGTTACCATTTTATCTTTGAGGATGAAAAGACACGGCTAAACCCCGCGGAAAGAGCCCTTATTGAGGGGGAAACGGCGGGTTACTCCGCCATATACCTGGCCCGGGAAGGCAGGCTCCTGGGCATTATCTGCTTTACCGATCCTCCCCGGAAGGATGCCGCCGGCCTCATCGCTGAATTAAGGGCCCTGGGCTTCTCCCGGATCGTGATGATCACCGGGGATAACGATGCCGCCGCCCGGAACATAGCGGGGGAACTGGGCCTGACGGAATACCATGCCGAGGTTTTACCCCAGACAAAAAGCGATCTTGTCAGGCAGTATAAGGCCGGGGGGCACACCGTTATCATGGTAGGAGACGGGATAAACGACGCCCCCGCCCTGGCCGCGGCGGATGCAGGCATCGCCATGATCAACGGCTGCGATCTTGCCCGGGAAGTGGCGGACGTGGTACTGCTTTCAGCGGATCTCAGGAGTCTCTCCCGGATCATCCGGATTGGCAGGGGGCTCATCTTCCGGATCTCCGGTAACTACCGGAAGATTCTGGTTACCAATAGCCTCCTCCTGGCCCTTTCCCTGAGCGGCATCATCAGCTCCGGAACCTCAGCCCTCTTCCATAATATTTCCACCTTTTTGATCAGCGCCGCCTCAAGCCGGCCCTATCTCTCCAAAACAGGCGGGGACGTATAAGGATCCGCGCAAGAATAGAAGGCCGTGAAATCGGGTATGGTATTTCCGCTCCGGTCCTTAGCGGTTAGTGTTAGTAAAAAATAATATTGTTATTTCATATAAACATATTGACATAAAAAATAATAGATAGTATCTTACTTACTGTTAGAATATCCTAACTAGGAGGCTGGAATTGCGGAAAACCTTAGTTTTGCCTATTTTGATGCTGTTCCTTGTAGCGGCGTTTATTTTGCCGCTTTTTGCCGATGCTGGCTATTGGGAGGGGAAGGAACGGGAGATGCGCCTTGTGACGAGTGAGGCCTACTACCGCTTTGTGGCCGGTGACATCGAGGGAGCCCGGACGTATCTGGACAGGGCATATACGGAACACTACCGGGGGGACTTTGAGCGCAATGTCCGCTCCTTTATTTCCGATGCCCGGGCGGAAAACATAGATGAGTGGTTTGAGTATGTCAGAACGTCCCTGGGGGCCGGCAAGACTCAGAAGGAAATGCGGGAAGATTTTAACGAGCTTAACCACCTGCTCTCGGTAACCGCACGGCGGCTTGACGGGAAGGATGAACCCGTTGCGGTGTCGGTAAACTGGACCAGGATCGCGGGGGAGATGGCAGGTTTTCTGGACAAGGCCTATGAGTATTACCTTGCGGGGGACGGGCAGGGCGCCAAGGACCAGGTGGATGTCGCCTATTTTCAATATTATGAAAAGTTGGGTTTTGAGAAGATCGTGCTGGCCCGTATTTCAGGTGAGCGGGCCAGCACGGTGGAATACCAGTTTAGCGCCATCAAGAAGGCCATCAACCGGAGCGAGCCGGATGCGGTGGTTAAGGAGAGCCTTGATACCCTGGCGGCCTATCTCAGGGAGGACGCGGCTCTTCTGGACAGCAGGGTGGAAAGCGCTCTGGGGGTGTTTCTGGCTTCTCTGCTGATAATCCTTCGGGAAGGTTTTGAAGCCATCATTATTGTGGGGGCCATCATCGCCTACCTTCTCAAAAGCGGCAATAAAAAGAGCACCCTTCCGGTATACTGGGGTTCCCTCATTGCCCTGGGGGTAAGCGTTATCATGGCCTGGGTCCTGAACCGGATCACCAGCGTTGCCGGGGGGCAGAATCAGGAGATCATTGAAGGGGCCACCATGCTGCTGGCGGTAGTAGTGCTGTTCTATGTCAGCAACTGGATGGTATCCAAGGCTGAGGCGGAAGCCTGGACTAATTATATCGAAGGTAAGGTACAGACTTCTCTCGCCCGGGGCAGTATGTTTTCCCTGGCCTTTGCCGCATTCCTTGCGGTGTTCCGGGAAGGAGCGGAGACGATCCTCTTTTACCAGGCTCTTCTTGCCAATTCCCGGGCCTATATCAACATGATATGGTTTGGCCTGGCCGTCGGCATCGTTGCGCTGGTTATTATCTATATTCTGATCCGGGTTTTAAGTATCCGTCTTCCCTTAAAGCCCTTCTTCCTGGGAACCAGCGTCCTCCTCTTTGTCATGTCCATTACCTTTGTCGGCAACGGCATCAAGGAACTGCAAGAGGGGAACGTCATCGGGGTCAGTCCGCTGCCGGGGTTTGCTTCCATCGATATTCTGGGGATATACCCCACCATGGAGACCCTTATCCCCCAGATTGTATTGCTGGTGATTACCGTTGTTACCTTTGTAATCCAAATCCGGCGTGGAAAACGGGTAAAACCCGCCACAGCATAGGAATATTTTTGTTCGGCATTAACTCAGGTCGTTGGACCATGAGAACTTTTTTATAAGGAGTAGTACGATGAAAATCAGAACACTGATGGTACTTCTTTTAATTGCGGTATGCGCATCCACCGCCTTTGCAGGGGGACAGCAGAGTGGAAGCAGGCCTGCCAGTATGGTAAACCCCGGTGAAGAGGCCGGCTTTGAAGAATTTCCCCTGGGGGACGACTTCGAGCTGGGGCCCCTCAACGTAGCGGGGGTTTACTTCCAGCCCGTGGATATGCTGCCCGCAGGAACGGGGCTCCCCGCGTCAGAGTCGGATATGCACATAGAAGCGGATATTTCCGCCGCGGAAAACGATCTTGGTTACGGGGTGGGGGACTTTGTACCCAACCTGACGGTTGACTATGAGATTATCAGATCCACCGGAGAAAAGATTGAGGGAACCTTCATGCCCATGAACGCCAGTGACGGTCCCCACTACGGCGCCAACATTAAACTGCCCGGCGTCGGAGGGCCCGGTGAATACACGGTACGGTACATCATCCAGAATCCCGAAGCCCAGGGTTTTGTACTCCATGTGGATGAGTCCACGGGTGTTCCCGGCAGATTCTGGAGCGCCCCCCTGGTGGCTGAGTGGAAGGTGAACTACGCCGGACCGGCCTGGTAGATAAAGAAGGTGAATCGAAAGGAAGGTGAGGAGTGAAGCTGAAGGGTGAAGAAGCGGAGTGATTCCCTTCTTCACTCCTCCTTCCTCTTTAAAGAAGACAGGGGAAACATGCTGAGATATTTCATCCAGGTGGTAGAGAATCTATTGACTACCGGGATAGTGGTGGCTTTACTGTGGGCGGCCTTGGATAAGGAAGAGGGTGATGGGCGGAAAACCCAGGCCCTGTGGGGTTGCGCTGCCGGTATGGGAGCCGCTCTTATCCTCGCCATCCTTCGCCGGACTACCGCCCTTATCAACCGGGGGTTTTTTAACCTTTGGATTCTATCCTGCGCCGTTGTATGCGCCGTTTTCTATATACTTTTTCTGTGGGGAGTATTGCAGAGATCCTTAGGGAATATCTCCTTTCTGAAAAAACATCCTTCCCTGGCAGAAGCCCTTCCCGGTTATCTAAAGGCCCTGTTCCTGGGAGCCCTGTTGTTCTATGCCCTGCCCACCATATTCCTCTACCCCACGGAATTTGCCTTGCCCGGAGAAAGTATATTTAGTACCGATTCTTTATTTAAGCTCATCGGGTTTACCGGGGGATTGCTGGTGGTTATCCTCAGCGCCCTGGCCCTCTATAAGGCCGCCAAGGGGGTGTCCCCGGGAGTTCTGAAGATTCTCCTTACCATTGTTCTTATCATCAATATCTGTAATCAACTGGTCGTCATTGTGCAGTTTCTGCTGGCCCGGCGCATCCTTCCCATGATTCGTTGGGTTTTCAGGCTCATTGTCGCGGCGGTCAATAACAATATTGTTTTCCTCTATACCCTGATGGGGATAGGTTTTTTGTTTCCCCTCCTGTTGTTCATTGCCGGTTTAAGATCCCCGGCAGTCGGGAAGAATCCCGCGGAAAACCGGAAGATCCGGGCCGGCCTGAGAACAAACCGGCGCTGGTGTGTTGTCGTGACCGCAGGTTTTGTTGTTTCGGTTTTGTCTCTCACGGTTATCAAGGATTATACCAAACGGGAGGTGGTCCTCTCTCCGGCGGAACCTATGACCATAGCGGGGGAGGAGATTATTATCCCCATCACTCAGGTGGAGGATGGGCATCTCCACCGGTTTATGTATACCGCCTCGGACAATACCGAGGTGCGTTTTATCGTAATCAAGAAAAATGCGGTAGCTTATGGAGTGGGTCTTGATGCCTGCGATATATGCGGACCCACGGGTTACTATGAGCGGAAGAATGAGGTCATCTGCCGGCTCTGCGATGTGGTGATGAATATTTCCACTATCGGCTTTAAGGGGGGCTGTAATCCTGTCCCCCTGGCCTATAGTCTGCGGAGCGGGTCCATGGTGATAGAAACGATCAACCTGGAAAATGAAAAAACCAGGTTTCATTAGGGGAGAAGCGGTGTTTTGGAGAATGGTACGGGGGGCCCTTTTTAGGCAGAAGGGGAAGATGCTGATGGTGGCTTTTACCATCGCCCTGGGAGCATCCTTGGCCACGGCCATGTTGAACGTAATGCTTGACGTGGGGGATAAGGTAAATCAGGAACTCAAGACCTATGGGGCCAATATCAACGTCCTTCCCCGGGGGGCTTCCCTTCTGGATGACCTCTACGGGGTAAGCGAAGGTTCCGGGGTGTCGGATAAATACCTGAACGAGGCGGAACTGGGGAACATCAAAACTATTTTTTGGGCCTTTAATATTGTGGATTTTACCCCCTACCTCAACGTCCGGGCCCGGCTCGTTTCGGCCCCCGCCGGAGGGGGGGATGTGAAGCTGGTGGGTACCTGGTTTGGCAAGCATCTGGAACTCCCCACCGGTGAAGCCCTGGACACGGGGATGCGGAACCTCAAGAGCTGGTGGGACGTACAGGGCCGCTGGCTTACGGATGATGACACGGCGGGGGTCATGGCTGGGGAGGCGGTGGCGGAGAAATACGGGCTTAAGCTGGGGGACACGATAGTTTTTCAAACTACCGTTTTGCAAGCCGATGGCCCTCAAACCAATGTTTCACAAACAGAAGCGGGGGGCCGGGAGTTTACCGTAAAGGGGATCTTCAGCGCCGGGGGTGATGAGGACGAGGCCTTTTATCTTCCCCTTGCAAGGGCCCAGGAACTGGCCGGCAAACCGGGTCTGGTAAGCCGGGTGGAGGTGAGCGCCCTCACCACCCCGGACAACGAACTCTCCCGCAGGGCAGCCCAGGATCCCAGAGGGCTTTCCATCAAGGAGTGGGAAACCTGGTACTGTACCGCCTCTGTAAGCGCCATTTGTTATCAGATCGATGAGGTGATCACCGATGCGGTTTCTAAACCCATCAGGCAGGTGGCGGAATCCGAGGGGGCTATTCTGGAAAAGACCCAGCTCCTCATGCTCCTTATTACCATCCTGAGTTTAGCCGGATCCGCCCTGGGGATATCCAACCTGGTTACCGCCAGTGTGATGGAACGGGCCTCCGAAATAGGACTCCTCAAGGCCGTGGGGGCCTATGATGCCCCCATTTCCGCCCTGGTACTGGCGGAGATTATCATCACCGGCATCCTGGGCGGCACGGCGGGTTATTTTGCAGGACTGGGTTTTGCCCAAATAATCGGCCAGTCGGTGTTTGGCGCCGCCATCGACATCAAACCCATGGTAATCCCTATTGTGGCGGTGCTGGTGTTCCTGGTGACCATGGCGGGAAGCATCCCCTCCATCCGGCTCCTCCTCTCTCTCCGGCCCGCAGAGGTACTCCATGGCAGGTAGGCCGGCATGAACAGGCATCGTTTTTACGTCAAGATGGTGGTGAGTTCCCTGCTTCGGCGCCGTTCCCGAATGATCGTGGCCCTCCTGGCGGTGGCCATTGGGGCCACCATCCTCTCCGGGCTTATCACCATCTATTATGACATACCCCGGCAGATGGGTCAGGAATTCCGATCCTACGGGACCAACTTTGTGCTGGTCCCCGGGGGGAATGAGGCGACTATAGACCCGGAAACGGTGCGGAAAGCCCTGGATTACCTGCCTGGGGCAGCCCTCATAGGCGCCGCTCCCTACAGTTACCGGATGGTGAAGATCAACGAACAGCCCTTCATGGCCGCAGGGACCAGCCTTGGGGAGGCCCGGAAGACGAGTCCTTACTGGTTTTTTTGGGGCCGCTGGCCCTAAGCCGCCGGGGAAGCCCTCATCGGCCAGGCGGTGGCGGACACGATCCGGCTCCTCCCCGGGGGCCGTTTTACCGTTACCGGCACCAGCCCGACGGGGGAGCCCTTTAGCCGGAACTTTACCGTGTCGGGGCTTATGCAGTCCGGGGGTACCGAGGAGGCCTTCATCTTCATGTCGACGGAGGATTTTGAGGCCATGATAGGGGAGGGGGGGAAAATTGACGTGGTGGAATGCAGTGTCTCCGCCCCCGCCGAAACCCTGGAGTCTCTTGCCAGGAGGATAGGGGAGGAGGTTCCGGGAATAAGCCCCCGGCTGGTGAAGCGGGTTACCGAATCGGAGGGGGCGGTCCTCACCAAACTCCAGGCCCTGGTGTACCTGGTAACGGTGATCGTCCTCCTTCTTATCATGATCTGTGTAGCCACCACCATGATGGCGGTGGTGGCGGAACGGCGCAGGGAAATTGGCCTGCGGAAGGCCCTGGGCGCAGCCAACAGCAGCCTTGCGGCGGAATTCCTGGGAGAAGGGATCTTCCTGGGCGGCTTTGGGGGCCTCTTGGGGGCTGTTTTTGGTTTTATCTTTGCCCAGGGGGTGGCATTTAGCGTATTTAACCGGTCCGTCACCTTTTTGCCCCTGCTTTTGCCGGTCACCGTGCTGGCGTCGATCATCATTACCGGTATCGCCTGCATCATCCCGGTACGGAACGCCACCGATGTAGACCCGGCTATTGTCTTGCGGGGAGAATGATTCGGAATCTGAAGGGAATGAAGCGTTAGAAATGGGAAGGAGCGGAATGTGGATCTATTGGAATTAAGGGACATCAGCAAAGTATACGGGAGTCTCAAGGCCCTGCAAAACATCAACCTTACGGTGAAACAGGGGGAATGGCTGGCCATCATGGGTCCATCTGGTTCGGGAAAGACCACCATGATGAACATCATCGGGTGCATGGATAAGCCTTCCACCGGTCAGGTTTTTTTGGAGGGAGTCAACCTGTCCCGGGAGAGCGCCAGGAACCTTACCACCACCCGGCGGGACAAGATAGGTCTTATTTTTCAGCAGTTTCATCTGGTGAACTACCTCACTGCCCTGGAGAACGTGATGGTAGCCCAGTATTACCACAGTATGCCCGATGAAAAAGAAGCCATGGCCGCTTTGGATCGGGTCGGTCTTGCCGGCCGCGCCACCCACCTTCCCAGTCAGCTTTCCGGTGGAGAGCAACAGCGGGTGTGTATCGCCCGGGCGCTGATCAACTACCCCAAGCTGATCCTTGCGGATGAACCTACGGGTAATCTGGATGAGGCGAATGAGACCATCGTCATCGATATTTTCAAGCAGCTTCATGCCGAGGGAAGCACCATCATTGTGGTAACCCACGACCCTGAGGTTGCCGAAGATGCCGAGAGGACCGTGGTACTGGAACATGGGAAGATTCTGAAAATAAAACAGAATCGCCAGAATAACCAGCACAACAAGGAAGAGGCATGAACAAAAAAAGCAGGGGATATTTTTTTTGTATTATCTTCCTGCTGCCGGTATTGCTTCCGGTGTCATGCGGGAAGGCTTCCTACCGGGACGGGGTCTATTCCGGCAGAAGCGGAGAGGACGATACCGGGGCCTGGGGAGAGGTGCGGCTCACCATTGCCGAAGGCAGGGTTGCGGATTGCAGCTTTGTCACCTGGCAAAAGGACGGCACCGTAAAGGACGAAGATTACGGAAAGATAAACGGTGAAATTTCCAACCGGATTTACTACCAGAAAGCCCAGCTTGCGGTGGAAGCCATGGGAAAATACGCCGCCGATTATGTTAAGGCCGCCGGAGACATTAAAGCGATAGAAGCCGTCAGCGGGGCCACCATTGCGTACAATCAGTTTATAGAAGCGGTGGAAGATGCCCTGGAGGAGGCGGGAAAATAGCCTGGACAACCGGCTGAGCCTGCATCACGGCGGTTACCCTTCACTGTAATCCAAAGGGTTCGTATACAAAGACCGGGGTTCCTTTCAGGAAAGAGAGCCCCCTTGCAGGTAGGCCAGGGCCCGGAATCCCCTGCGTTTGAGATCCCCCAGGCGGGTGAATCCCTTTGGCTTTTTCCGGTCGAACCGTTCAGCTTCAGAAGAGGGCAGAACCGCCATGCTTATGCCGCCGGGTTTCGCCAGATCCTGAAACCCTTCCCAAAGGGCGTCAAGGCGGTTGGTCCGTGGATCCGGTCCCGGAAAGGCGGCAATGAGAGCGAAGCCCCCCTCTCCCCGCCGCAAGGCTCCCCGCAGTGTCCCCTTGCCGGTGAGAATGTCCACAGCCGGTACCATGGCGCAGTCCGGCGCCGGCAAGAGTTTCCCCATATTCCCCGTTGTCGCCTCCAGGGCAAGGATGTTCCTGCCGGAGAGGACCCACTGCGCCGCCGTCAGATCCCGTAATTCGGGCGTCCTCAGGGCATGGCGCCAAAGCCAGACGGGAAAGTGCCCCTGCGCCGGTTCATGGATGAGGATGCTCTCCGCTCCCTGGCCGGCCGCCCCGGCCATTCCCCCGCCGGGCTCCGGCTGCCCCCGGATTCCGCTTCCCAGGCGGAAGATCAGTTTTACTCCGCAACGGACCGCGTCGCCGGGATCGTCAAAACCCGCCGCTCCCTGGACCGCATTGATGTGATAGGGTATCCCCTCCAACTCATAGTCCCCGCCGCTACGGAAGTAGAGGCTGCGCAGATCCGGCAGCCGGGTCTCCGAATCCCAGGGGTCCCCTTCACGGGACGGGGAAGCCCCCCTTCCGTACATAAAGATCGTATGTCCCCTCCCGGTTTCATCGTGGAACACCGGGAGGCAAAGCTCCCCAATCCGGGCGCGGAACATATCCGCCAGGGGGTTTACCACCACCAGAAGGACCCTTCCCTCCGGGCTTAGCCGGACCGCGGAACGGGCGATAAAGTCCAGCAGCACCGGGTTTCCCGCCTTGGCGGGTACGTTGGAGAGGATGAGATCCCAGGGAGAGTCCGGCCTGTCCCCCAGCAAGGTCCCGGTACGAACCTCCAACATGGCGGGGGCTATGCCGTTTTTCCGGGCGTTGTATTCGGTAAAAAGCCGGGCAAGTTCATCCCGGTCCCGGGCGTGGAGACAAAGGGGCCCTTCCGGAGCGTCCGCCGGCATCCCCCCATCCAAAAGAGACCGGAGAACACAGATTCCGATGACCCCAATCCCGCAGCCCGCATCGAGGATTCGCCGGAGCATTGACGAACCGGCAAGCCTGCCGGCATCCAGTCGCTCTGAAAAGACCCGCAGGAGCATCCGCGTACCGGTGTCAATATCCGCAGAACTGAAGAGACCCTGAGAGAGGGCAAAGTCAAAGTCCCTGCCCCGGAATTTAAAGTGTACGCCTTTGGTGATATAGGCTTCCGTCCCAGCCGCCCGTCCTTCCGGCACTCCTGTTTAGTTGTTCACCCGTTCTACGTATTCGTTTGTTTCGGTATTGATGAGGATCCGTTCACCCTGTTTGATAAAGAGGGGGACCCGGACGGTAAGGCCCGTTTCGGTAACCACGGGCTTGGTTGCCCCGGAAACCGTATCCCCCTTTACATAGTTCTCACTTTCGGCAACCGTAAAGGCCACCTTGTAGGGGATTCTGATATCGATAACCTTGCCTTCCCAGACGGTCAGTTCGTAAGCCTGTCCCTCCTGAAGGTAGTATTTTTTTTCCTCCATTTCGGCAATGGGAACCTCATGCTGCTCATAGGATTCGTTGTCCATAAAATGGAAATAGTCCTGATCCGCATACTGGTACTGGCAGGTATGGGTGTCCACCTGGGCGTCTTCTATCTCCTGCTGGGTAGGGATAGTCAGGGTTAAAACGGATCCGTCCCTGATACTCTTCATCTTAATCCGGGCTATGGCGGTTCCCTTGCCGGGGTTATGAAATTCCCGTTCAACCACCAGATAGGGCTGTCCTTTCTGGAGCAGACAGGTTCCCTTGACGATATCTCCGCCTCGTATCATAGCATCCTCACTTAACGGAAACTCCTCCTCTCCGGGGACATTGCGGGAGTCCGTTTTTTCTTATCCCTTTCACAGGTTATACCATACTACTATACCTTTCCGGCGCCCTTTTGTCCAGGGAAGCTGTTCGCCCTTGCAGGGCAAAAATCGCCTGAGGTGATTTGGGGTTTTATGGGCGAAGTACAGCAGATTCCTAGTACCGTACCTCCACGGGAAGCCGGGTTTTGGCGGATTCCATGATCGCCAGAATCGCCAGGCTGGTATTGGCCGCATCCGTAATCGATACATGGAAAGGTTCGCCGCTTAAAAGGCAGTCTACAAAAGAACGGATGCTTTCAAAGGCGAATCCTTTGGGGTAATCGAATATTGAATGCTGCACTACTATATCGGGAATGGCGACTTTTTCATCGGTATACTTTTGGATCATATTGTGGTTGCTCATATCCAGGCTGATCATCCCCTTATCCCCCAGGATGCTGAATTTCATGTCGTTTACGCAGGGGTTGGCGTTGGGGGTGATCCAGCCGTTTTCCATCTGGGCAATACCCCCCTTTTTGAATTCCAGGGTGGTAAGGTAGGCGTCCACCGTGTCCACCCCACAGCCTTTGAGTATCCCCTCCCGGCTCACCGAATAGACCCGTTTGACCTCGTCATCAAAGAACCAACGCAGGGTATCAAGGCTGTGACTCCCCAGAAACCAGAGGATTGAGGATTTTGCCGCCCAGGGGAGCATATCCGTGGCTACCCATTTTATATCGTTTAACCGCATGTAGCCGCTGCAGGGGACGCCCAGTTCGCCCCTTTCCACGCTCTGGTGGGCCACGTTAAAGGCCGGACTCCAGCGGTTGTGGAGGTCCACCATGGCCCGGACCTTGTTCTTTTCAAAGGCCTCCGTCATGGCGAACACATCCTCCCGGGTTGTTGCCAGGGGTTTCTCCACCAGCACGTGTTTCCCGTATTCCGCCGCCTTGATGGCCGCGGCCGCATGGGCAAAGTCGGGGGTAACGATGGCCACCGCATCACAGCCGCTTCCCTTAAACATCTCCTGGTAGCTGTCGTACCATTGGGGAATCTTCATTTTGGCCGCCAGGGCCTGGGCCTTTTCCCTTTTTTCATCACAGACCGCTACAACCTCGCAGAAGGGATGAGCCTGGTATATTTTAGCATGATTCTCCCCCCAGATGCCCGCACCGACAATGGCCATTTTCAATTTTGAGTTCATTTAACTTCTCCTTATTAACCCTTAACCGCACCAAAGGTAAGGCCTCGGATCATATATTTTTGTACACAGGATAATAAAAAATGGCAACCATAAAACATTCGGCCTCTTTGCCTTAGGTTCATTCAGCTCATAAACCAGATGGACCACCAATGACAGACAGCCCCGGCGAGCACAAAGACATGCCAGATGACATGGGCGCCCCGGCGCTGGGGCTTACTGTACCAGAGGGTGCCCAGGGTGTAGGCGGCGCCCCCGGCGGCCAGGAGGATAAGGCTTATCAAGGGGAGGGTCCGGAACAGGGGAATCCAAGCCGCCAGAATAGCCCAGCCCATGAGGATATAGACGATCAGTTCCGCTTTTTTAAGGAATTTCACATTAACCGCATAGAGGGTGATCCCCGCTGCAGCCAGGGCCCATTCAAGGCCAAAGAAGGTCCAGCCCCAAGGACCCCGCAGTCCCAGCAGGCACAAGGGGGTATAGGTGCCGGCGATGAGGAGGTAGATGGCCGCGTGATCCAGGACCCGGAAAACCCGCTTGGCCCCTTCGTGCTGAATGGCGTGGTAGAGGGTGGAGGCGAGAAACATGGAGATCATAGTGGAAGTGAAGATCACATAGGCGGTGACCGCCGCTCCGCCGCCGTTTCCCCGCAGATAGCTCCCCGCCCGGAGAACCAGCAGCACCAGTCCGGCAACGCTGAGGAGCGTCCCCAGGCCGTGCAGCGCCGAATTGGCTATCTCTTCTCCCGGTGTCTGAAAGGGAAGGGGGTTCGGAATAGATCGGATCTGCCGGATCCTGGCGGTTTGATTGAGCCTTAGGATCTGTTCTCTTTTCATCTACCTTTATGACACCGCAGATCCCTGCCGGTTGCATGCTTCCCAGGTAATTCCGCTAATCCGGAATCCCAGAAGCCGGGCCAGGATCGGCAGATCCGCCTCCAGAGCAGCCTTCAGCGTCCAGGGGGGATTATAGATCACCAGGCCGCTGCCGTAGAGGTTTCCCTCCCCGGTTCCGCCGGTCTCCAGATCCACCCGGCAGCGGTTTCCCCCAAAGAGGGCCATGAGCGTTTCCGGTAGTTCCCGGCTCAGCCTTTCCTTCCGGTTCCGTCCTTCCCGCCCTTCCCCGGGGGAGCCTCCGCCCCGCCGGGAAGGCCCCAGCAGGGGATACCAGAGGATGTACAGGCCCCCGGGAAAGCGTCTCAGGGCGCCGGTGAGGACCGCAGGCAGGGTATCGTACTCTTCCGCCTTCTCGTAAGGGGGATCGATAAAGATGCAGCCCCGCCGGGAAACCGGAGGCAGCAGGGACCTGAGGCCGGAAAATCCATCCTCCCGGCGCAGATCAAAGCGGCGATCCCCCCCAAAGCGGTTTTCAAGGAGGGCGAAATCCGCCGGATGTAATTCAAAACAAACCGCCCGGTCCCGGGCACGGAGTAGTTTTCCGATGATGCCCGGAGAACCCGGATAGTCCTCCGGCCCTTGGGCCGTGATGAGTTCCAGGTACCGCGCTGCCAGGGGGGGCAGACTGTCCCCGGTTCCGGATTTCTGACCCGCCAGATTGAGGAGTCGTCCAATTCCCCCCGCCCATTCCCGGTTCCAGGCTCCATAGCCCTTGGTAAGGGAATAGTGCCCTGCCCCGGCGTGGGTATCGACACAAAGATAAGGTTTTTCCTTTTGCCCCAGGTAATCCAGGCAGAAGATGAGGATCATGTGTTTAAGCACATCCGCAGGATTACCCGCATGAAAGGCATGGCGGTAACTGAGCACCTGCCCATGATACCCGGAAAAATCCGGTTTGTCCGCCCTGGAAGACAGTGATCCGGCAGCCCCTTGCCCCTGTAGATTCTTGTGCCGCCGGTAATGCAAAAATCCCGTTTGTTTGGGACAGAACGCTAGTTCATCCCAAAGCAATAATTTCTTCCATTAAGAATCCGGTCTGTTGCCCCCGGTTCCCCCGCCGCCACATGGGCAAGATTTTTTTGCCTTGATTTTAGGGCAAAGAGGCTCGAGTCCACGGTTCCCTTGGGAATACCCAGTATTTCCGCTACCTGCCGGTTGGTCGCATCGAGCCGTATGGACTTGAGTCGTTTCCGCAGGGCCTTGATCCGCAGTCTGCTTTTCTCCAGGCAGCGCTGCATCAGGGCTTCCTGGGCGGAATCTTCGGTAATGACCAACAGACGCCGTTCAAAACTGATACAGCGATAATACTGACTGTGAAGCCGCTCCTTGAGATGACGGATATGCTCATCCCGTTCATACCGTCGTTTCCGCAGCGTTTCGATCATCATGATGAGTTTTTCCTTCTCGATCCCGATAACCGGGGCTATCCTGCCGACAAAATCATCAGACACGTGGTAGTAGGATTTCAACAGCAACATCAGAATATGCCGGGGGTTTGCAGCCGGATTCATCTCTGCTTCCGGTTCGGGGTACTCCGGCTCCTGGCTGTAAACCACCATTTCCGTAGCGGTGGTATCCCGGTAGGCGTCTTCCATAAGCCGTTCCTGCGATTCTTTCATGCGATACTCCAACGATGACCAGTGGATAAGGCTTCTAATGTACCCATCAAAGGAGGAACCGCAGATTTTGTATCGATCAATTGTCCGGCTGATCCGGGGGTACAACCAGCATAAATAATCGATGCATTCTTCTTCACTCCAGTTGTAAAGATGAAACAATTTATAATTTTTTAAAACAAACTGAAAAATGATTCCCTCCAGTTGTTTTTTGTTCATTTTTCCGCAGATGTATTGTTGATAATATGTCTCCAGGGACAGATCCTTCTGCATAAGTTACTCCTATTGATTGGTTTATCGGAATAACGGGTGAAGCTTGCAGAATTACTTGTATGGATATGAGTTATGTCATGATTTTTTTTTAAAAAATTTTATCCGGAATTTTTTGAGGGTGAACATACCGGCGCCAAGACGCCGGGTGTTTTGGTTTTTACAAACTACGGGGCTAACTGTTTTTTGAAGGCTTCCACAACCATCGGGTGAAGATTCTCAATAAGACCATCGTAACTGAAACCGGCGGCATTCTTATGGCCCCCGCCGCCAAAGACCAGGGCGACTTCCGCCACGTTAATAGTGTCCCTGCTGCGCAGGCCCGCGGTACACCTTTCAGGAGTTTCCTGGCGGAGAACCCCGATGGCCTCCGCCCCGTCAACCGACTGGAGGAGCTGATAGAGGACATCCGAATCCCGGCTTTCCGGCCCGAAGCGACGGACTTCCTCATAGGGCTCTGTGGTGAGGATCAGTTTTCCTCCATAGAAAGATTCCGCCCGGGAGAGAATCCGGCCAAGGAGCAGTCTGGATTCCAGACTCTTCCCGCCGTTTATTATTTTGTAGGTTTCCCTGGGATTTGCCCCCGCCTGAACCAGCCTGGCGGCGCAGCTGAAGGCTTCACCCCCCCCGGCATCCACATGCCGGAAGAATCCCGTATCGGTACAGAGCCCCAGGAAGAGGAGTTTCGCCTCTTCCCCGGTAAGGCGTACATCCAGGGCTTCCATGAGATTCAGGATCATCACCGTCACCGAAGGGGCTTTGATGTCCAGATACAGCACCGCCCCATTATGGTGATTCCCCAGGGCGTGATGATCGATTATCGCCAGCGGAAGCCCCGTGAGGAAGGGCTTCAGGTCTCCGGTCCGGGTCAGATCAGAACAATCGACCAGAATAACCCGCGCCCCCTCCCGGTCCGTATCGCCGGGATTGCCTGTAAAATAACTCTCAAAGGATCGTATTTCCGGCCGCTTAAAGGGCCCTGCCGAGCAGGGAATCCCCCTTTTACCCAACCGGTCCAGGACGGAACAGAGGGCAAGCTGGGAACCGATACAGTCGGCATCCGGTTCCCTGTGACCGGCCACCAGAAAGACGGAGCCCCCCCGTATAAACTCCCGTAATTCTGACGGCACCGGTATAGGATTCGCCATAACGAAAGAACAACCTAATATTCCAGCTTGATATCTTCTACATTTTCAAACCGGTCATCAATGTTTATCCCCTGATCGATATTTCCCCAGCTTTCATGGGTAATCTCCTTGCGTACATTCAGCCGCACATGGCTGAATTCCTTGTTTTTGTAGTATATCGTCAGGGATGGCCACTGCCGGCCGGCCTTTATGTACACAATGTCCCCCTTCCCTGCCGCATGGGTGAACCATTCCAGGGGCAGATAAACCTGGGCCATTCCGTATAAGCCCTTCCGGTAGGAGATCACATACCCCTTCCGGTAGGGGTAGATCTTCTCTATTGGAATATTGACATAGTAGAATTCCGACTTTTTTTCCTCCGAAATAGTCTGCGCTGCGGCGGGGAAAATTACTGTAAACAGGATGACAAGGGCGATTGTCAAACGGGACACTTTCATATCGATCCTCCTGGAATGTCTTTGCAACCGGGGTTCATACCTTCAAACCGTTAAAACCCCTCTGATAGTATACTCGTTTATCCACTGGTCCGCAAGGGCCCGGGAATATTTACTCCGATACGGGTGAAGATTGTTACAGGCGGGGAATTGCCTTCTTCCCACTTTTTTTGTATGCTGTAACTATTACCATGATCACGGACATCAGGACGCCGGTCATTGAAGCCCCGCCCATCGATGCGGGCAGTGACGCTGTGTTGCTCCACTATATCACTACCAAAGACCCCCGGGAGGCGGAGTCCCTCTTTGCCGCCGCCCGGAAGGTGCGGGAGCGGTATTATGGCGTCGATGTGTATTTTCGGGGGCTCATCGAATTTACCAACTACTGCAAAAACGATTGCTATTACTGCGGGATTCGGCGTTCTAATACCAGGGCGGAGCGGTACCGCCTCTCCCTTCAGGAGATCCTGGAATGCTGCCGTATGGGAGACCGGCTTGGCTTCAGAACCTTTGTGCTTCAGGGCGGCGAGGACCCCTGGTTTACCGATGAGCGGATAACGGAAATGGTAGAGGCCGTCCGGCTTGAATTTCCGGACCATGCCATCACCCTTTCCATCGGCGAACGGAGCCGGAAAAGTTATGAACGGTTTTTCCGGGCGGGGGCAAACCGCTACCTCCTGCGCCATGAAACCGCCTGCGGGGAGCATTACCGTAAGCTCCACCCCCGGGAGATGAGTCTGGGGGAACGCAAACAGTGTCTCCGGGATCTGAAAGACATCGGGTACCAGGTAGGGGCAGGTTTCATGGTGGGAACCCCCTTCCAGACCCCGGAGAATCTCCTTGAGGATCTCCGGTTCATCCGGGAACTGGAGCCCCACATGGTGGGCATCGGTCCCTTCATTCCCCAGCAGGACACTCCTTTCAGGGACTTTCCCCCGGGGGGCCTGGAACTCACCCTGCGGATGCTGGCCCTGACCCGGCTCATCCTGCCCCGGGTCCTGATCCCCGCCACCACCGCCCTGGGGACCATCTCTCCCGCCGGCCGGGAACGGGGCCTTTTGGCAGGGGCAAACGTGGTGATGCCCAACCTCTCCCCCCGGGAAGTCCGGAAGCTCTACGCCCTCTACGACAACAAGATATGTACCGGCGACGAGGCCGCCGAATGCCGGCGCTGTATGGAAGGCCGGATCCGGCTTTTTGGTTTTATCCCCAACATGACCCGGGGCGATGTCGCGGGCTGGCAGTCGTCCGGAACCCCGTAGAACCCGGGCAGGAATAAAATGCCATGTATTTTATTCCTGTACAACAAGGCGGCAAGAGGACCCCGGAATGGGCCTTCAAGGGGGCCGCCTCAGCTCAGATAGTCGGACAGCCGCCGGTAGGTTTGGTTCACCACCTGCTTTATCTCCATGTCGATATCCTCGCCCATTTCATCAATAAGATTCTCCAGACTCGCCATGCTTTCGTTCAGGCTTGTGTGCAGGCCCCGGGAACAGCGCAGCCGGTAGTTTCCCTCTCCATCGGTAAAGAGGGAGATAAACCCCAGTTCCTTTTTGCCCGGTTTCCACACCGCCGGGGTAACCAGTTTGGGAAGTTCTGCAAGGAGGGTCCTGAGATCTTCCCGGGAATTAAAGTTCCTCTTCCGGGGCCAGGTTCTGCTTTCCGCGCCGTCAATGGCGAGGATGGGAACCAGGGAAAGGATCAGGGGCAGTTTTTCTTCCCGAAGCAGAGTATATTTACTGTTGACAATGATGGTGCCCCGCAGTTTTTTATAAAAGGCCTCGTTGACAATGGCGTCCTTTGCTTTTGAAAGCTGTTCCCAGGGCAGCATTACTACCTTTTTCCCCTTGATCGTTTCTATGTTGAAGAGGACGTCCCCAATACGGATTCTGTTGGTAAAATCCCGGACCTGTTTTAGTTTTTCTTCCCTGGAGCCGGCAACGGATCTTCCCCCAAGGGCTTCAAAGAGGTCCGGGTTTATCTTTTCCAGGGCCTTCTCCGACAGGGGGGAGACCGACATAGCATACATCCTGGTAGTTTGTACAATTTCTCCGGCCACGATATACCGGGGAGCCTGGGCGCCGGCGGTCCGGCGGAACATCACCGATCCGGGGTGGATGAGAATCCGGTCCGCGGTGAGGCTCCGGTACAATTCCCGCCCTTCCCGGACGCAGACAAACTGGATCAGTCCCGTGGCCACCGCGCAGAGATAGTCTTCCGTTGATCCCCCGGAGAGAATGGGAATGCCCATGTCGGAAACGATCTCCCCAAGCTGGGACACCACATTGCCTATCTCCGCCATGGCCTTTTCATCGAGATATTTATTTTCGCAGAATTTTCCCCGGTGGGAGGCCCCCTGGTAGGCCCGGTAGAGTTTGAGGTATGACACAAAATCTCCCTCCGGATCTCTAAAGCTGTGATGGGCCCGGCGGGCGTCGGTTTCTTCCCCCGGGGGCAGTACATAGGGGCTCTGGGTGGAGAGGAAGGCCGCGGCAATGATGGTTTCTTCCGTTACCTCCGGGTAGCGCAGTATCGCCTCTACGATGATCCGGGACTGCCGGGGAGGCAGGGGGAATTCGGTCATCATTTTTCCGATCTTCGAGAGACTCCGGTCTTCTTCCAGGGCGTCAAGGAGTTTCAGGGTTTCTACCGCGGCGAGGATCCCCTCCCGTCCCGGGGGGGAGATAAAATCGAATTCCTCAAAGACCGGAATCCCCAGATCGGCCATACGGAGCACCACTTCGGAAAGATCGGTACGGAAGATCTCCTCGGTGGTGAACAAAGCCCGGTTTTCAAAATCCCTGCGGGTGTAGAGCCGGTAACAGGCGCCCTCCCGGGTACGGCCGGCACGGCCCTTCCGCTGATTACCCGACGCCCTGGAGATGGGTCCCTCCACGAGGCTTGAGGTAAAGGTCCGGGGGTTGTAGTAGTTGAGTTTGGATAGTCCCGAATCGATCACCGCCGTGATCCCGTCGATGGTTACCGAGGTTTCGGCGATGTTGGTGGAGATCACCACCTTGGTTTTCCCCCGGGGGGCATCATCAAAGACCCGTTCCTGTTCCTCCTTGCCCAGCCTTCCGTAGAGGGGAACCATATACAGGTACCTCCCCGCCTCACTCAGGGCAAGACGGTTCATGCAATCCTTGATCATCCTTTCCCCGGAAAGGAAGATGAGAATATCCCCCTTCCGTTTTTCCCCGATGAACCGTTCGACAATTTCCTCTATCTTTGCGATGAGGGCGTCCTCGGCTATCTGCCCCCCCCGCCCCGATCCGGGCTGTCCCTGGGTTACCGCCGGAGGATCGTAGATCAGGGTTACCGGATAGGTAACGGCATCGATCATCACCACCGGACACTCCCCAAAGTATTCGGAAAATGCCTGGGCGTTGATAGTTGCCGAAGATATGATAACCTTAAAATCCCGGCGGGATTCCAGGATCCGCTTCAGAAGGCCCAGGATAAAATCGATGTTCAGGCTCCGTTCATGGGCTTCGTCCACCACAAGGAGGCCGTACCGGGAAAGCCAGGGATCGAGCTTCATCTCCTGGAGAAGGATCCCGTCGGTCATGATCTTGATCCGGGTGTTCTGATCGGTCTTATCCTCAAAGCGCATCTTGTAGCCCACAAGACCGGGGATGGCGGTTCCCATCTGGCGGGCGATAAATTCGCTTACTGAAACCGCAGCTATCCGCCGCGGCTGTGTAATACCAATTATGCCGTTTTTTGAATACCCCGCTTCATGGAGGATCACCGGCATCTGGGTCGTTTTTCCTGAACCCGTAGGGCTCTCCACCACCACCACCTGATTCGTTTCCAGGGCGGCAAGGATACGATCCTTATGGGTATAAACCGGAAGTTTTGAATAATTCATAGTTATATAATAAGAGGTGTTACCCTTCATGTGAAGATCCGCCTAACCGAAACCTGTACGCCGGGAATCTCCCTTCCCATAACGGGAATGTTCTGTGCGGACCGTATGGGTCTTCCTTTTTTTCAAAAAAACAACTATAATTAGTATGGAGGCTATTAATGGCAAAACAGAAAAATGTATATTTCTTCGGTAACGGCAAGGCTGAAGGGGATGCAAAGATGAAAAATATCCTTGGCGGCAAGGGTGCTAATTTGGCGGAAATGACCAATCTGGGTATACCGGTTCCCCCTGGTTTTACCATTTCCGCAGAGGTCTGCGCTGCTTTTTATGAGAATAATAATCGTTATCCTGTAGGGCTTGAGGATGAGGTGCTTGCCACGCTGAAAAAACTGGAAGCGGTGATGGGAAAACGTTTAGGAGATCCTGACGACCCCCTTCTGGTATCGGTTCGTTCCGGCGCGGCAGTATCCATGCCGGGTATGATGGACACGATCCTGAACCTGGGGATCAACGACCAGGCAGTCAGGGGCCTGGCGGCAAAGACGGGGAATCCCCGGTTTGCCTGGGACGCTTACCGCCGTTTTATCCAGATGTACGGCGACGTGGTTATGGGTGTGGATGACAAACTATTTGAAGAGGCCATCGCGGGCGCCAAAAAAGAGAAGGGTGTGGTTCTTGATACGGAACTGGACGAATGGGATCTGGAAAGACTGGTGGAACGGTACAAGGAGATCGTTGGTTCCGCCACGGGAAGGGAATTCCCCCAGCAGCCCCTGGATCAGCTCTGGGGCGCCATAGATGCGGTTTTTGGTTCCTGGATGAACGAACGGGCCCTCAAGTACCGGCAGATCAACGAGATAAAAAATGTCCGGGGCACCGCCGTCAATGTGCAATCCATGGTGTTTGGTAACTTTGGTGACGATTCCGGTACCGGAGTCTGTTTCAGCCGGGATCCTTCCACCGGGAAAAAGGAATTCTACGGCGAGTACCTCATGAACGCCCAGGGTGAAGACGTGGTTGCGGGGATCAGGACGCCGGAAAAACTATCCGCCCTGGAACAGACCAACAGAGAAGTCTATGAACAGCTGGTAGGTATAAAGGATAAGCTGGAGGATCATTTTCGGGATATGCAGGATATGGAATTTACCATCCAGCAGGGTT
Organism: Spirochaetaceae bacterium; assembly: GCA_031279015.1. Classification (GTDB taxonomy): domain Bacteria; phylum Spirochaetota; class Spirochaetia; order Treponematales; family Breznakiellaceae; genus JAITJI01. The sequence goes on along the minus strand of JAITJI010000022.1, from coordinate 1,941 downwards.
CCCTCTATCTGCTCCAGACCAGGAATGCGAAACGGACCGGTGTCGCGGCGATTAAGTGCGCCCTGGACATGGTGGAAGAAAAATTCATTGATAAAAAAACCGCGGTGCTCCGGGTCAGTCCGGCGTTGCTGGATCAGATCCTCCATCCCATGATTGAGCTTGAGGCCCTTGCCGCCGCAAAGCCCATAACCAAGGGGCTCAACGCCTCTCCGGGCGCTGCCTGCGGCAGGATTGTGTTTTCCGCCAAGGATGCGGAGGAGTGGCATGAGCGGAATGAACGGGTGCTCCTGGTACGCCAGGATACCAGCCCTGAAGACATTGGGGGCATGGTGGTTGCCGAAGGGGTACTCACTTCCACCGGCGGGCTGACGAGCCATGCGGCGGTGGTAGCCCGGGGCATGGGCGCTCCCTGTGTGGCCGGCGCCAAGGGCATTTCGATTCAGGGCAGCGTCATGATCGTTGGGGGCAGGATCTTTAATGAGGGAGATTGGTTAACCATCGACGGCTCCACCGGTGAAGTCTATGAAGGCCAGCTTCCCCTGGTCAAACCGGATATTTCCAAAGATGAGGACGTAAAAACTTTCCTGGGCTGGTGTGATGAAATACGGAAGGCGGCGGTCCGGGGCAGGATAAAGGGTTTTGAGGTGAGGACCAACGCCGACCAGCCTGAAGATGCCCGGCGGGCCTTTGATTTTGGCGCCGACGGGGTAGGGCTCTGCCGGACGGAACACATGTTCTTTGAAAAGGAAAAGCTCATCCATTTCCGGGCAATGATCGTGGCATCTTCAGTGGAGGAACGGAAGGCGGCGCTCAGGAACATCCTGCCCCTCCAGAAGAACGATTTCTTCGGCATATTCAAAGCCATGGACGGAAGGCCCGTAACCGTGCGGCTTCTGGATCCTCCCCTCCACGAATTCGTTCCCCATACTCCGGAGGAAACAAAGGAGCTTGCGGACTACCTCGGTCTTGAGCTTGCAACCCTGGAGCCGAAAATTGCACGGCTCCGGGAGGCCAATCCCATGCTCGGTCACCGGGGCTGCCGCCTGGCGGTTACCTATCCGGAGATCTATGAGATGCAGGTGGAAGCCATTGCCCTGGCGGCGGTGGAGTGTGTTCAGAACGGCATTCCGGTGAATCCCGAGATCATGGTCCCCATAGTCTGTGACGAACATGAACTTGGCCTGATCCGTCCCGCCGCCGAAGCGGTTATCAAGCGGGTTTTTGCAGAAGCCGGCGTTGATCTTGCCATTAAAATTGGCACCATGATCGAGGTTCCCCGGGCGGCGCTTCTGGCGGACAAGATTGCGGAATATGCGGATTTCTTCAGTTTCGGCACCAACGATCTTACCCAGATGACCTTCGCCTTCAGCCGGGACGATGTGGCATCCTTCCTGCCTGCCTATCTCGACAAGAATCTTTTGGATGTGGATCCCTTTAAGTCCATTGATGAACGGGGAGTCGGAAGCCTCATGGGACTGGCCACGGTGAAGGGCAGGCGGATAAATTCCGGTCTTAAGCTCGGCATCTGCGGCGAACACGGCGGTGATCCTGCTACCATTGATTTCTGTTACCGGATAGGGCTTGACTATGTGTCCTGTTCCCCCTTCCGGGTTCCCCTGGCCCGGCTTGCCGGAGCCCAGGCGGTACTCAACAATGTGGTTCTGGAGGAAGAAGCGTCACGGAAAGGAGCCGCCGGGGTAAAGGCTCCGGCGGAGAAGGCTAAGGTTCCGGTGAAGAAGGCTAAAGCTGCGGCGGACAAGGTAAAACCTGGCCGGCGATCCGGGAATACGGGTGCGGAACAGTCCGGGACTGCGGTGAAGCAGGCCAAGGCCCCGGCGGAGCAGGCAAAGCGGAGCCGGAAGCCCGCGGCGGCGGCGAAGCAGGCCAAGGCCCCGGCGGAGCAGGCAAAGCGTAGCCGGAAGCCCGCGGCGGCGGGGTAGC
>JAITJI010000002.1 GCA_031279015.1 Spirochaetaceae bacterium | reverse complement strand
ACAACATCCGGTTTTGGAGACCGGCGCTCTACCATTAGAGCTACTGGCCTTGGCAGTTAAATAAACCTGAAAAACAGCTTTGTTTAATTGCCATTGGAGTCCGGCCATATCTTCTCTATATTAAACAGAATAACGGCAAAACTCCACTTTCCACTTGTTCTACTTGATTTTTGTTTCCTTGTGAAGCGTATGCTTCCGGTCAAAAGGACAATACTTGTTAAATTCAAGCTTTTCCTGGATATTACGCCGGTTTTTCTTGGTCGTATAGTTTTTCCGCTTGCATTCGCTGCACTGCAGTGCGACCAACTCTACAACCGTCTTTTTGCTTGCCATTAAACTCCCCCTCGCAGCCCCAACGGGCAGGATCAATACCCATTAGCGGCATGGTTTTCCACTTTCAGTCATAGCCCTCAAGCGGAATCGAACCGCTGACCGCATCCTTACCATGGATGTGCTCTGCCAACTGAGCTACAAGGGCACATACGTGCATTCTACAACGTTTTATGAAAATAGCAAAAAATTTAACTTCTGTCAAGTAGATTCCGGCCTTACCGTCAAGATATCATAGAAATACCGTGAAATACCCTCAAACTGCAAGGGAAAATTTCCCTCCTACCCCTTAACGGAACCGGCGGTGACCCCTGCGAGCATCCATTTATTGAAACCGAAATAGAAGATCAGGGGCGGCAGGGCCACCAGGGTCATCACGGCAAACTGAACCGCATAGTCCGAGGCGTACTGCCCCGCAAAACGGATCACCGAGAAGGGCAGGGTCCGCTTGGTTTCCGTGGAAAGGTAGGTATTGGCCATCAAAAAATCATTCCAGTGGCTCAAAAAGGTCATGATCCCCACGGTGATAAAACCGTTAACGGCCATGGGCGCAATGATCCTGGGGAGGATAACGTGGTATCCCGCACCGTCAATAAAGGCCGATTCCTCCATGGATTTGGGGATACTCAACAAAAGCCCCGAAAAAACAATGGAATTAAAGGACATGGTAAAGGCCATATACGATATGATAAGCCCCAGATGGGTGTCTATGAGATGAAAGACCTTATACCAGATAAAGTTGGGCAGCAGGGTGGTATGAATGGGGATGGTCATTCCCAGGATAACGATGCCCCAGACCATTTTTTTCAGTTTCCACTCCATCCGGGTACAGGCATAGGCAAGACAGAAAGGCAAAATAGTCCCCAGGACCACCGAAGGGATCACGATCTTCAGGGTATTGGCCAGATACAGGGGGATCCTCCCGTTGGTAAAGGCCTTATAATAGTTGATCCACTGGGGATCCCGGGGCAGGGACAGCAGATCCGGTCCAAAGAGATCCCCGGATTTCTTGATCGAATAGGTAAATATCCAGACAAGGGGGAATATCTGAGAAAGGGCCATGACCGCAAGGAATATGCAAAGCAGGATCTTTCCAGCCTTGCGCCGGGTCTGGTACGCTCTATTGGCTTCGTTCATCCGTATCCCCCGGTTAAAATTGCTCTATGGACTTTTTGAACAACCGCTGAATCAACAGGGTCATAACCATAGCGATGAGCACAAAAAGGACTGAAATGGCGTTGCCATACCCGTATTCGCCGTACTTAAAGGCCCGCTGGTAGAGGTAAACCGCCAAAAATTGGGTAGTACCCCCCGGCGCTCCTTCCGTGGAAAGGTATACCATCTCCATCTGCTTTAGGGAAGAGATAACATCGATGATGATGATGGACTGGATGACCGGAATCATATAGGGCAGGATCACCTTGGTGTGGACCTGGAACCGGCTTGCTCCGTCCACCAGGGCAGCCTCTTCCAACTCCCGGGGTACGGTCATAAGGCCGCCGTAGAAGAAGAGCAGGGCCCAGCCGAAACCCTGCCAGATCATGATCCAGATAACCGCCCATATTGCCGTTTTGGTATTCCCCAGCCAGGCGATTTCAAAATTCGGGAAGCCCAGAAGGCGGATCAGCTTGTTCAGCATTCCGTAGGTGGGATGGAAAATATTGACCCAGAGCTTGGTAACCACCACCAGGCTGAGGGTGGCGGGGATAAAGTATACGGTCCGCAGAAACCGGGACTGGCGCTCCGAAAGCTTGGTCAGCAGGGAAGCCACAAAAAAAGCGAACAGATTCTGAGCAAAAACGGTAACCAGGATCAGGAGAAACACGTTGTAGAGGGAACGCCAAAAGGCGCCGTCCCCCATAAGCCGAAGGTAGTTATCAAAACCGATGAACACCATACGGCCGAACCCGGCCCATTTAACAAAGCTCAGAACCAGGCTGATCACCAGGGGGATGGCGATGGCAAAGAGCATGATACAGAGTCCGGGCAGCACAAGCGCAGCGATGGTTTTTTTATTACCGAATAAACTGCTCATCCCTGCCCTTCCCCATGGAGATCTACTGCTTTGAGGCCCGTTCCGCCGAAGCGTCGAGTTTCCGGCAGAATTCTTCGGGGGTGATCACCAGGGCGCAGAGCTGGCGGATAAGTTCCTGGTGATCCTCCTTGAATACCGCATCGGAGCGGTCCAGTCCCGGGGTGCCGCTGGTGGTCCTGGCCTCCGCAGCGATCTGGAGCAGCTTCTTACTGACCAGGGTATCCTGGGGCCGGGGACTAACCTTCTGGGCGGGGAAGAAGGCCTGGTCTTCCCAGGCGTATTTTCCCAATTTCTCTCCCATGAGCTTGAGGTATTCGTAGGCAAGGGCCTGATTCCTGGACTTGGTATAGATAAAATTACCGCCGTACCAGGCGAGGAGATCGTCTGCGACGCCCTTGCCTCCCCGGATCACGGGGATCTTGATCACATCCAGGCTGTTGCGGAAGTTCTCCGAAAAGTTCGGATCCACCGCCAGGCCCATCTCCCAGGAACCCATCATATACATGGCGGCCCGTTCCTGACCAAACTGATTCCGGGCATCGCCGTAGTCGGAGGTGGTCAGGTTGGCATTGAACACTCCGGCCTTGATCAGGGTCTGCATATAGGCGGCGGCCTGGACAAAGTCCGGGTCCGTGTACTTGGCCTTCCGTTTAAGGGCCGCGTCCACCCGGCCAAAGTCACCGTTGATCCGCTGGAGGAGGTTGTCATAGAGTTCGCAGAGGGGCCAGCTTTCCAGCCCGTCGGTTGCCACCGGGGTAATGCCGATGGCCCTGAACTTGGGGACCGATTCTATGATGTCTTCCCAGCTCACGGGCAGGGCAAGGCCGGCCTTTTCAAAAAGACTCTTGTTTACAAAGAGCACCCAGAGATCCGCGGAAGTGGGGAATCCGTAGAGAACGCCGTTAAACTCGTTGCCCTCCAGCGCGCCGGGAAGGTAGCCAAAGTTGGCGAAATCGGTTTTGTTCAGCGTTTCAAGCAGCCCTGCCTCGATAAGGGGGTTCATCATGTTGGGGAAGGACCAGTACTTCATCGCATCGGGAAGCTGGTTGGCGGTGGCGTAGATCTTAACCTTCTCCTGCCAGGGTTGATCCTGGTAACTTTCGGTGACGATCTCCACATTGGGATGGCTGGCCATAAATTCGGCATTGATCCGTTCAATCACCGCCCCGGTGCCGGAATTCCGGTCCGGGTGATTATCCCCCACCTTGAGGGTGATCTTCCCCGGATCTTTGGACCCTGCGGCAAAGACCGTTCCGCCCAAGGCTGTCAACACAAACAGCACGATAAAAAATTTCTTCATGACAACTCCTCCTATAGAACATTTTTGTAAAGTATAGAAGAGATCAAAAAGGTTGTACATATACAAAGATACGATCTTTTGGATGATGAATCATAAAAATGACCGAGGCTCTTTCCGGCAATCCGATTAAAGGCCCGGGTAAAAGTTTCCGGTATAGCCGGAATTGAAGTATTTGCAACATTTTACCGGCGGGTCAAACAGATTAGCCGGACTGACCGTTGCCTCAGCGGATTCACTGCCGGACGGCCAATTACCCCGGTACCGCCTCAGTCATGTTGTCCAGGAAACTATTCCATCTGCCCGGAAGAAGACTCGAACTTCCATGCTTGTGAAGGCACTGGTACCTGAAACCAGCGTGTCTACCAATTCCACCATCCGGGCAAGCAAGTAAAAATTACTATACCGGGTTTATTATCCAACGTCAAGTACCCGCATTGCGCCGCGTTAAATCTAACCATAGGGGAACCCCTTGGAATAAAATATCCGCCTTTATATAATACCTCCTTATGGAAATTACTCAGGAATTTATTGATGGACTTACGGTGAACGAGGTTACGCTGATGAAACGCGTCGCCGAAGCCCTGGTTATCAATGTGGGACAGGTTTCGGCGGTTATCGGACTGCTGACAGAGGGATGTACGGTCCCCTTTATCGCCCGTTACCGGAAGGAAAAGACCGGAAGCCTTGACGAGGTACAGATCCGGGATACGGAGCATCTTTTTTCAAGCGGTAAAAACCTTGAAACCCGCCGGATTGAGATTATCCGGGGGATCTTTGAACAGGGCAAGCTCACCGAAGCCCTCTATGATAATATCGTTAAGGCCGCAACCCTGGCGGAGCTGGAGGATATCTACCTTCCCTACAAACGGAAAAAGAAAACCCGGGGGATGATCGCCGTCGAAAAAGGGCTGGAACCCCTTGCGGATGCCATGACGGAACTGGAAACTGCGGTCCTTTTGGCAAAGGCGGCGGAGTTTGTACGGGAAGACGCGGAACATCCGGAGCTTTCGGTCGCTTCCGTGGAGGACGCCCTGCAGGGGGCCATGGACATTATTGCCGAGCGGATCTCCCAGAATCCGGAAAACCGGGCCGCCGTCAAATCCTTCTACCGGACAGACGGACGGATTATTGTAAAGGGAATCGGAGACGAGGAGGCAAAAAAGACCTCCACCTACCAGATGTACTGGGATTTCACCGAACCCTTCTCCCAGATAAAACCCCACCGGGTGCTGGCTATAAACCGGGGTGAACGGGAGGGCGTCCTGGATGTGACCATTGATGTGGACGAAAACACCGCCGTTGAACTGCTCCGGCATAGATACGCCTTGCACAACGATTACCACAAGACGGCCATTGAGGACGGTCTGAAGCGGCTCCTCTCCCCGGCGGTTATCCGGGAGATCCGGGGGGACCAGGGGGATGCGGCGGACGATCACAGCATTTCGGTATTCAGCCAGAACCTCAAAAATCTGCTCATGCAGCAGCCAATCAAGGGAACCCGGGTGCTCGGCATCGATCCGGGAATCCGGACGGGGACCAAATGCGCTTTTCTGGACAATACGGGCAAGTATCTGGGCAGTCTTGTCATCTACAACAACCGGGTAGAGGAAGCCAAACGGTCTATCCTTGAGGGGATCAAAAACTACGATGTACAGCTCATCGCCATTGGTAACGGTACCGGGTCCCGGGAGGTCCAGGAGATTGTGGCGGCGGTGATTGCGGAAAACAATCAGGATATCCTCTACACCGTGGTGGATGAAGACGGCGCATCGGTTTATTCCGCCAGCGATATTGCCCGGGAGGAATTTCCGGAACTGGATCTGACCATCCGGGGGGCAATTTCCATCGGCCGCCGCCTCCAGGACCCTCTGGCGGAGCTTGTGAAGATCGACCCCAAATCAATCGGGGTGGGGCTCTACCAGCATGATGTAAGCCAGAAGAAGCTCTCCGAAAGCCTGGATGAGGTGGTATCTTCGGTGGTGAACAACGTGGGGGTGAATCTCAATACCGCCAGCGTGTCCCTCCTCAAGTACGTATCGGGGATCAACCGTTCCCTGGCAAAGAAGATTGTGAAGTACCGGGATGAAAAGGGAAAGATCGTTTCCCGGGAGGAGCTTACCGCTGTTCCGGGGATGGGGCCAAAGAGTTACGAACAGTGTGCGGGATTCCTCAAGATCCCCGAAAGCGCCGATCCCCTGGACAACACCTGGGTCCATCCGGAGAACTACGAGGTTGCCCGGATCATTCAACAAGAGATGGGTACCGTTACCGTTACGGGAAACCTTCCGGCGGCCAAAGCGGAATCCCTCCGGGAACGGTACGGCGTGGGGAATACCACCATTAACGACATCCTGGAGGAACTGCGAAAACCAAATCGGGACCCCCGGGATGGCTACCCGAAACCGGTCATGCAGAAGGGGGTGGTAATCTTCGAGGACCTCCATGAGGGGATGATGGTCACGGGGAAAATCAAAAATGTGGTGGACTTTGGCGCCTTTGTTGACCTGGGGATCAAGGAAACTGCCCTGGTTCATGTCTCCGAAATGAGCGATCACTTTGTGAAGGATCCCCTGGATCTGGTAAAGGCGGGGGATGTGCTGGAGTTCCGGATCATCAGCCTGGACCGGGAGCGCAGACGGATTGGACTTTCCCGGAAAAGCGGACAGGGAACGGAGAACCGGGGGCAGGGAGCAGACAGGAAGGAACAGAGAGGGGAGCAGCCGGAAAAGAGGCGGATTGTGGCGGTCAGGAAGACCGGTGTCCCGGCCGGGCCGGGTTCGGCGGAACAGCGGGCTGAACGCAACGGCGGGAAACGGCCTGTACCTGAGCAGGCACCGGCCGGCCGGAACAGCCGGCCCGCATACGGGGACCGGGACAGGCCGCGGCAGGATACCCGGAGCCGGCCCGATGATGACGGGACCATGTACAATCCATTTGCCGATGCTTTCAAAAAGATGAGAGAGAAAAAGACGACTCCCCCGTAGCGTAGAATTTGAATCTGCGGTCTGTAAGCGTGAAATCCTTTGCCAAAAACATTTGTTATTTACCTGATTGATAATTGACCTATAATTAAGAGAGATAGATTGGAGCGGCACCCCTGTGGTAAGGCGCTAAAATAAGGGTATAATTAAAGAAGGTTTGAAACATGTTTCAACTGCGATGGTTGTGGAAGTATATAGGCAGAAGACGCCGCGGTTTTCTAACAGGACTGGTTATTGCGGCGGTATCTTCGTTTCTGGTCATTATCAATCCGATGCTTTCCCAAAGATTGATCGACGAAGTGATCATCCCCAAGAACACGGAACCGCTGATCCGGCTGCTGCTCATCATGATGGGGGTACAGCTTGTCCGGCTTCTGCTGCGGTACTGGATGGTGATCCTGATGGAACTCAAAAGCACCGAGGTCATGACGGATGTGCGTCACCGGATGTACGATGTGGTACAGGGGCAGGATTACCGTTTCCTTAACCGTATCCGGACCGGAAACCTGATGACCCGTATGACCAGTGATCTTGATATGCTGCGGCATACGGTGGCCTGGATCTCCTATCAGTTTGTGGATGCGGTGGTGATCTTCAGTTCCGCCATCATCTTTCTCCTGTTTGTTAATTGGGTACTGACCCTGTGCCTTGCGGCAATCACCCCCTTTATCCTCTATCTCAGCCGCCGCTTTGTGGGGCGCATCAGGCCCCGGTTTGTCCTGTTGCGGCAAAAATTAACCCAATTAAGTACCGCGGTTACCGAAAATATCGACGGCAACCGGGTGGTTAAGGCCTTTGCCCGGGAGGAATACGAAAAAGAACGCTTTGAACAGCACAACGCCGGCTACCGGGACACAAGTTACGAAAACGCCTTTATTGTCGCCAAATACCAGCCCCTGCTGGAAGCCGCAAGCCAGCTGCTCATCGTTATCACCCTGCTGGTGGGGGGGGTTTTCCTGATAAAGGGCTATATGACCCCGGGCCAGTATCTGGCCTTCTCTTCCCTCACCTGGGCATTGGCCATGCCGCTGCGTATGCTGGCAATTCTTCTTGCGGACCTGCAGCGATTCAACGCCGCCGCAACCATGATTATCGAGGTGGTCAACGCCGAACCCGGTATCATGGATCGGTATGATGCGGTTGAGCTCAGCGAACGTCCCTCCGGGGGCATTGAATTCAAAAATGTCAGCTTCTCTATTGACGGACTGCCCATCCTGAAGGATATCAGCTTTACGGTGCAGCCCGGTGAAACCATCGGCATTCTGGGCAGTACCGGGGCAGGCAAAAGTTCCCTGATCAACCTTATCCTGCACTTTTATGAGCCCGCTTCCGGGGAGGTGTTGCTGGACGGAGTGAACATTCAGCGGTACACCCTCTCGTCCCTGCGCCGCCATATCGGCCTGGCTATGCAGGATGTCTTTCTCTTTTCCGATTCAGTCAAGGGGAATATCGCCTACGGCAGGCCGGAAATTGATGAAGAGGAGATCCGGAAACGGGCGATCCAGGCAGACGCCGACAGTTTTATCCGCGGGATGGAACAGGGCTACGATACCCTCATAGGCGAGCGGGGGGTGGGTCTTTCAGGGGGGCAGAAGCAGCGCATCTCCCTGGCCCGGGCCCTGGCTATTCGTCCTTCCATTCTTATCCTGGACGATACTACATCTGCGGTGGACAGTGAGACCGAACGGTACATCCAGGAGGAATTGCAAAACCTCGACTATCCCTGTACCAAGATCATCATTGCCCAGAGACTCACTTCTTTCCGCGGGGCGGCGCAGATCCTCGTGATGGATAAGGGCCGTATTATTGAGCGGGGCACCCACGGCGACTTGCTGAAGGAGAAGGGGTTTTATCACTACATTTGGAGTCTGCAAAACAATGGCTAAAAAAAACGAATCAAAACAGGAGAGGAAGGACAGCCGCAACCGTTACGACGTAGATGAGTATCTGGACGAGAAGGTTAGCCTCTTTAACATTAAACGCTGTATCTCCTACATCACCGGGGCAAAGAGCCACCTGAATGCGGCGTTGCTGCTCAGTATTCTGGGTAATATCATCGGCCTTTCGGGACCCCTCTTTGTTCAGTACGCCATGGATGTGGCGGTTCCCAACAAGAACACCGGCCTGCTCCTGACTATGGCCGGCCTGCTCACCCTGAGCATTGTAATCAGCATCGGCTTTGGCGCAATCCGCAATGTGCTGGTAGCCCGGGCGGGGCAGGCTATCATCCATGATATCCGGTATGATCTTTTTGCCCATCTGCAGAAGCTTTCCTTCTCCTTTTATGACAGCCGTCCCCATGGGAAGATCTTTGTGCGGGTAGTACCCTATGTAAACAATGTTTCCGATGCCCTGTCCAACGGTATTCTGAATTTTATCATTGAAATATTGAATATCATTTTTATCATCTTTTTTATGTACCGGGTGAATGTCCATCTGGCCACCGTTACGGTACTGGGCCTCCCCGTATTGGCCCTGTTTATCCTGATCATCAAACAGCGCCAGCGCAGGGCGTGGCAGCGGGTGTCCAACAAAAACGCAAACCTGAACGCCTATATCCAGGAATCCATCGACGGCATCCGTATTACCCAGGCCTTTGACAGGCAGAAAAGGAATATCGGCATCATGGATCAGCTGGCGGCGGATCGTAACCGGGAATGGATGCATGCCCAGTACATTTCAAACACCGTATGGTTTTCTACAGAAACCATCAGCCAGATTGTATTTTCCTTTGTGTACATCATGGGCGCCTTTTGGATGAACCCCATGGCAAGTTTCGGCATGCTCCTGGCCATGGGTAACTATGCCTGGCGTTTCTGGCAGCCCATCATCAACCTTGCCAACATCTATAATACCTTCATCACCGCCATGGCCTACCTTGACCGTATCTTTGATACCATCGCCGAACCGGTGGAAGTTGAAGACGCCCCGAATGCGGTGGAGTTTCCCTTTGTCCGGGGACATGTGGAATTCAAGCATGTATCTTTCAGCTACGACGGCGTTACCCCGGTTTTGAAGGATGTTTCCTTTGACGCCCATCCCAGCAACAGTATCGCTATCGTGGGTCCTACGGGTTCCGGTAAAACCACTATTGTGAATCTCCTCTCCCGGTTTTACAACATAAAACAGGGCGCCGTGTTTATAGACGGGCAGGATATCATGAAGGTAAACCTCCGCTCCCTCCGCAGCCAAATGGGCATAATGCTCCAGGACAGTTTTCTTTTTACCGGGACCATCGCCGAAAACATCCGCTACGGCAAACCCGATGCTGCCGACGATGAAGTTCGGGCAGCGGCGGAACTTATCGGCGTAAACAGCTTTATTGAAAAGATGCCAAAGGGCTACGATACCCCCATCACGGAAAGGGGAGCCGGCATCTCCCAGGGCGAACGGCAGCTCCTGGCCTTTGCCCGGACCCTGTTAAGCGATCCCCGAATCCTCATCCTGGACGAGGCGACGAGCAGTATTGATACCGGTACCGAACAGCTTGTACAGAAGGGGATCCGTACCCTGATGCGGGGGCGGACCTCCTTTATCATCGCCCACCGGCTCTCCACGATTCGGGACTGTACCCGGATCCTCTTTGTCCTCAATGGCCAAATCGTCGAATCCGGCGCCCACGAGGAACTCCTGGCCCTGGGAGGATACTACTACCAACTTTACCAGGCCCAGTATAGGGAGTAGCAATGACGGCGGACGGATTGCTGGAGAGGGGATTGTTGCTGCTGCGGGAAAGGGATCCGGTTATAGACCGGTTGATTGGCGGTTCCTCTGCCGAAGTTTTAGCTTTACTCAATAAATATATAGAAGAAATTGAGCTCTTTAACCCCGCCTACGGACTGGTGGGGGCCAAAAACCGGCAAGACCTGGTGGTAAGACATATCCTGGATTCCCTTTCGGCCCTGGGGATCATGGGCCGTCTTCTGGGGACAGCCTCCCCTGCCCCGCCGCTTATCGCCGACCTTGGTTCCGGGGCGGGGTTGCCGGGGATACCCCTGGCGGTAGTTCTCTCTAATTGGCCCTTTGTCCTCATGGAACGTTCCGGCCGGCGGGCAGGATTCCTGTGGAACACCCTGGCGGTGCTGGGCCTCTCCAATGCCGTTGTAGAAGAGGAGGACATGGAACAGGCGGCGCCGGAACGATTCGGGCTGATCACCTTCCGGGCATTCCGGCCCCTGGAACCGGCTCCGGTGAAAAGCCTTTTCCGGCTCCTCCGGCACGGCGGGGTCCTGGCCGCATACAAGGGTCGCAGGGACACGATTGAGGCGGAACTGGCAGGGCTCACGGATCTGGAGGATCACCTGAAGGTGGAGATTCATCCCCTGTTCGTACCGTTCCTGGAGGAGGAACGGCATCTGGTGGTATTGAAACCGCGGAGGGCATGAAGCTCCGGTAACGGCAGTTCCGATTCATTACACAAAAGAGCCGGATTGATCTTCCCCTGGCGGTAATGGTACAGTCAGATACCATGCAGAAACGGGCCTTGATAAGTGTATTTTACAAGGAGGGGGTTGCCGAATTGGCATCCTCCCTTGCAGAAGCCGGTTGGGAACTCATCTCCACCGGGGGAACTGCAAAGTACCTTGCCTCCCGGGGGCTGGCCGTCACGGATGTATCGACGGTAACCGGTTTTTCCGAGTGTCTGGACGGCCGGGTTAAAACCCTGCATCCCGCCATTCATGGGGGGCTCCTCGCCCGGCGGGAAGAAGCTTCCCACATGGAAACCCTGGAAAGGCTCGGTATAGGCCTCATCGATCTGGTGTGCGTTAACCTCTACCCCTTTTTTGAAAAAGTCCGGGCCGGGCTTTCCCCGGAGGAAACCATTGAGTTTATCGACATCGGGGGGCCTTCCATGCTCCGTTCGGCGGCGAAGAATTATCGGGACGTGATCGTCCTCACCGATCCGGCGGATTATGGCGAGGTGATCGCCGGGCTGCAAGGGGGAAGGGTGTCTGAGGATTTAAGGAAGGGCCTGGCGGCAAAGGTCTTCGATTTGACCTCCGCCTATGACGCCGCCATTGCCCGTTACCTTCTGGGGGACTTGTTCGATTCAGAGCCGGAGTTCCCCCTCTATTGGCCCCAGTCCCTGAAAAGGGCACAGTCCCTGCGGTACGGTGAAAACGGTCATCAGCGGGCAGTGTTCTACCACAATGCGGATACCCCCGGCGCCTTTGGAGCAATGACACAGCTTCATGGCAAGGAATTGAGCTACAACAATATCCGGGATCTGGATCTGGCCTGGAAGGCGGCCTGCGCTTTCGGGCTTCCTGCCGACGGGTTTCCCTGCCAGGGAGCCGGCGACCCCGCCATCCGGGGCCTTCCCGCCGGGGAAACGGAGGCGTTTCCCGTTAGCTGTGTGGCGGTAAAGCACAATACCCCCTGCGGCATTGCCCTTGGCCGTATCCTGGAGGAAGCCTGGGCCAAAACCTATGCCTGCGATCCGGTTTCCGTCTTTGGCGGCGTTGTAGCCTGCAATGCCCCCGTCGATGCCGGCACAGCACAAAAACTGTCGGGACTTTTTCTGGAGATCCTGGTTGCCCCGGACTTTGAGCCCCCGGCCCTTGAGATTCTCAAGCGGAAAAAAAACCTCCGCATCATCCGGGCGCCCCGGGCGCCCCGGGAAAAGGGGGAATGTATCTCCGTAGACGGCGGCCTTTTGGTCCAGAGGGTGAACCGGCGGCTTTTGGAAAAATGGGAAGTCGTCACAGAGGTCCTTCCCGGGCCGGAGGATATTCCCGATATGCTCTTTGGCCTGCGGGCGGTGAGCTATGTAAAGTCCAACGCCATCATGCTGGTGAAGGATCAGGCGGCGGCGGGTATCGGCGGCGGGGAAACCAGCCGCATCCAGGCTGCGGAACTTGCCCTGAGCCGCAGCGCAAAAACCATCGCCGCCGCGGCCAAAGCCGGTACAGGAGACGGCGTCCCCCCCCGGGTACTGGCATCGGACGCCTTTTTTCCCTTTCCGGATGTGGTTGAAGCGGCGGCGGCGGCGGGGATCAAAACCATCGTCCAGCCCGGGGGGTCCCTCAACGACAAGCTGTCCATCGAAACCTGTGACCGGCTGGGGCTTGCCATGGTTTTTACCGGCATAAGGCATTTTAAGCATTAGGCCGCCCCTTGATTCTCCTGCGGCCCTCTGGAGAAGGGCAGGATGGTAATTCATGAAGCGTGAGGATCCCTTCAGCGTTATCCTTGAGGATGACCGTATCATTGCCGTGAACAAAGCCGCGGGAATAACCGTAGGGGCTGACCGGTGGGACGAATCCAAAGAGCGGCTGGACAAACTGCTGGAGAAAAAAACCGGCCTCCGGGTATTTTCGGTACACCGGATCGATAGGGACACCTCCGGCCTTGTGGTGTTCGCCAAAGACCGGGAAACCCACAGGTTCCTCTCGGAGGCCTTTGAGTCCCGGCGAGTCCGGAAAGGGTACATGGCCGTGGTCCACGGCCATGTGATGCAGGGCGAACTGACCTGCGATCTGCCCCTGGTTCCTGACGGAGACAAGCAACACCGGACCATCATTGATAAATACCGCGGAAAAAGATCATTTACCCGGTTCCGGCGCCTCATCACCGCCGGAAACTACAGCGTGGTAGAAGCCCTGCCGGAAACCGGAAGAACCCACCAGATCCGGGTGCACCTTGCGAGTATTGGACACCCCGTAGTTTGCGATCCCCTCTACGGCAGGGCGAGTCCAAAGGGAGTGTTTCTGTCATCCTTCAAAAAGGGCTGGCGGGGGGATCCCCTGACCGAGCGGCCCCTCCTCGACCGGCTGGGCCTGCACGCAGCCTCCCTGATTCTGCCGGACTATGATGAGCTGAAGGCCCCCCTCCCCCGGGACATGGCGGCCCTGCTGAAACAGATGGAGAAGTGCGGCGTAAAGGATTAGTACGGACCGCGATCCGGTGGCAATTCCGCCATCAGCGCCCCGGATTTTGGATCCCGTTTTTCCCGGGCCGGAGGCGCGATACGGAGCAGCGTCCCGGGGGACAGCGCCGCAAGGGCCGCCCTATCCCCCGCTGCAAGGACCAGACCCCGGACCGAACAGCCGTAACGGCCGCTACGGTCCCCGGGCCTTCCCCTCCCCGATCTCCCGTCACCGGTAAGGGGAAAGGCATCGGAGATGATCCGCACCGCCAGAGAAGGGGTCTCCCCGCCCTCCGGCAGGGGGATTCCACCGGGGCCTGCAAAAAGAAAGCTCAGCACCGCCCGATCCTTGGGGATCCCCGCGGCGGCGGAGAGTTTGAGCAGTTCCGGAGGGGCGTCCCCGGTATCAAAGCCAAAGTGACACCACTTCCCCTTTGCCCCGGAAGGCCGCGTTGCCGGGGACCGTCCGCCCGGCAAGGGACAGGGTCCGGCATGGGGACAGGGCAACCGGGGGGGATACCCGCATTCGATCAGGGCGGCCCGCAGGGCGGCGATAAATTCCCCGGACCGGGGAACCCCCGGTTCCACCACCAGGATGGACCCGGATTCCGCTGCCAGGGAGCTTAAAAGCCGGGCGTTTTTCTCCGCACCCAGCCTTAAGGCTCCGGCGTTGGCTTCAGGAATCGATCTCCAGGTTTCATTGAACACGTTGACGGCGCTTACCAGGGCGGCCCGGGGGCCTTTGACCGGCGCGCCCAGAGACGCCCGGATGGTCTTTATACGCCAGGGCGAATCGGACCCCGCAAGGGCGGCAAAGAGTCTTTTCCCCGCATCCAAAACGGCGCCGGTACGATCAATGCAGCGGAACTCCAGGGAACGGTCCCGCAGACCGGGCCGGAAAAGCCAGAGGGCCAGGACCAGGGTGAGAGGCCCGGAACCGAGATCAACCACCAGATCCCCATCGGCAAGGTTAAGGGGCAGTGCGGGGAGCAGCCGGTACAGCCGGTACAGGTTCCAGGGGAGGAAATACCGGAGGTAGGCGGAGAGCAGCTCCGGCCGCCCAAGGTATCCGTCATGCCGGTCTCCGCGGCCGGAGGTGAGCAGCCGGGACAACTCCGCCACATCCCGGGGAAGGGCGGCGAGGAAACGCCCGGGCAGGGGAAACACCCTGTCCACCAGCGCAGGAAACCGGGCCAGGAGACGGCGCTGCTCTGCCCCGGCCCCGGGAAAAAGGTATCCGGCTGCGGACATCCCTCAGCTCCGTCCCGGTCCTGATCCTGCGGAAGGGCGGATCTCCACGCCGATGGGAATAAGGGAGTAACCCAGATCCTTCCGGATCCGGTTACGGAGGTACGCGGTATAGGCCTCACTTACCGCCCGGGGCCGGGATGCAAAAAAAACAAAGTGAACCGGATTATCCCCGGTCTGAACGGCATATTTGATCTTAAACCGGGTTTGGGGACCGGTGGGAGGGGGATACTCTTCAAGCCACTTTTCCAGGGCCTTGTTCAGAACGGCGGTATCGGTATGCCGGTTGAGTTGCCGGTAGATACGGAGGGCCGTTTGCAGGAGTTTTTCCACCCCGGTTCCCGCGGCGGCGCTCACCGGCAGAATGGGTACAAATTCCATCTTGCCGAAAAAAAAGCGAATACGGTCAGAAACCGCGGCAAAGGTATTCTTTAGCTCCGGCATAAGGTCCCACTTGTTGAGGACAAAAACGATCCCCCGGCCCCGGTCATGGACAAGGGCGGAGATCTTCTTGTCCTGTTCCGAAAAGCCCTCCTGGGCGTCGATTACCAAAAATACGATGTCCGCATCTTCAATGGATTTGATGGCCCGGTTCACCGAATAGTATTCAATGTTTTCGGTCACCCTGGTCTTGCGGCGGATCCCTGCGGTGTCCAGTACCTGAAAAAGCCGATCCTTAAAGACAAAACTCCCCTCCACCACATCCCGGGTGGTTCCGGGGACATCGCTGACGATGGAAGCGGTCTTTGCGGTAAGACGGTTTGACAAGGTGGACTTCCCGGTGTTGGGCTTCCCCAGGATGGCAATACGGACAGGACGCTTTTCGGCATCCCCGCTTGTCACCCGGGAAAAATCAAGCCGCCCGGCGATGGCCTCCTCCAGATCGCCGATATGATCCCCATGTTCCGCAGAGATGCAGTAGACCCGGTCAAATCCAAAGGAGAGGAGATTCCATGCATCCTCCTCCCGGCGTCCTCCCTCGGTTTTGTTTACCGCTACCAGGAGGCGCTCCCGGAGGGGCCGCAGTAATTCGATAAACTCCTCATCCTCCGCGGTCAGTTCCCCCGCCGCAAGGATCAGAATGATGAGGTCTGCGTTTTTCAGGGTCTCCAGAGTCCGCTCCACCACAAGATCATCCAGCGGATCGGGCAATTCATCCCGGTCAAGTTTAAAACCGCCGGTATCGATAAGCCGCACCGGTTTTCCGGCGATAAAGGTATCAGCCCCCACCGCATCCCGGGTCACCCCCGGGGCGGGATCCGTAATAGCCCGGCGCTTACGCAGAAGCCGGTTGAAGAGGGTGGACTTTCCCACAGTGGGCCGCCCCGCCAGGACTACCACCGGCAGATTCCGGTATTTTCTATCGGCATAAAATTCCATACATTGTTCCTTGGTGTTGCTGTAGAGAATATTCGGAAAACGGCGGCGCTCCCCTCATTCCGGGGGGAAATGTTCCGTCATCCAGGTTTTGAGCAGGGCATTTACCTCCCCGTAGGTTCCGCACCCCAGAGCCTTTTCCGCCAGCGCCCGGGAACCATCAAAATCCGCCCGGCGGATGATCCGTTTTACCAGCGGAATGGCGGAGGCGGCCATGCTGAATTCGTCAAGTCCCAGCCCCAGCAGCAATACGGTGGCCAGGGGGTCCCCCGCCAGTTCTCCGCACATGGCCGCCCGGATTCCCCTGGCATGGGCGGCGTCGATAATGATCCTCAGCAGCCGGAGCATTGCCGGATGAAAGGGCTGGGCAAGGTAATTAACCTTTTCGTTGCCCCGGTCCACCGCCAGGGTATACTGGAGCAGATCGTTGGTACCGATGGAAAAAAAATCCGAACGCCCCGAAAGAATGTCGGCGGTCATAGCGGCGGAGGGAATCTCTATCATGGTACCAACTTCAATGTGGTCCGCAAAGACCACTTTATGGCGACGGCATTCGTCCCTGGCCTCGTGCCAGATGCCCAGGGCCTGCTCCAGTTCTTCAATCCCGGAGATCATAGGGAACATGATCCGCACATTCCCCTCCGTACTGGCCCGGAGTATGGCCCGGAGCTGGGTTTTGAAGAGTTCCGGCAGGGAAAGGGAAAAACGGATGGCCCGCCAGCCCAGAAGGGGATTCTTCTCATCCCCGGTCCCAAAGGCGGGAACGATCTTATCCCCCCCAACATCGACGGTCCGTATGGTAACCGGCTTATCGCCCATCATCTTGAGCACCCGGGCGTAGGCCCGGTACTGCCTCTCTTCATCCGCCCCCTGGCCGGGGGTAAAGAAGAGAAACTCCGACCGGTAGAGCCCAATTCCCTCGGCGCCGTAACGGAGGACCTGTTCCGCCTCTTCAGGGAGCTCTATGTTGGCGTTCAGAGTTACCCGGTGACCATCCGGCGTTTCGGCGGGAAGGTCCCGGAGGGCAAAGAGTTCGTTCTCCATCTTACGGAATTGTCCCGCCGCCTGCTTGTACCGGCCCAGAACCTTCTCCCCCGGATTCACCACCACTTCCCCGAAGGCGCCGTTCACCACCAGCCCGTCCCCGTTAGTTATCTCCTTCGTGGCGGAGGAGAGTCCCAGGACCGCAGGGATGCCAAAGGCCCGGGCAAGAATCGCCGTATGGGAAGTCCGTCCCCCCATATCCATTACGATTCCCTTCACCCTTTCCCGGTTCATGGTAAGCACATCCGAGGGCAGCAGATCATGCACCACCAGGATCACATCTTCAGTCAATTCGGAGAGGGAGAATCTTCGTACCGACAGGAGATGCTGAAGCAGCCGGTGGGAAACATCGGCAATGTCCACCGCCCGGTCCCGCAGGTAGGCATCCGGCGAACCCAGCAACTTTTGAGTCATTTCCCGGGAAATATCCCAAACCACCCATTCAATATTCTCCAGTTCAGATTCCAGACGTTCCCGTATCTGACTCTGAAAATCCGGATCCTCCAGCATCAGAAGATGGGCTCCAAAAATATCCGCCTGTTCCCTGCTCACCTCCCGCTCGGCCTGCTCCTGAAGGGACGATACCTCCTCCACAGCCTTGCCAAAGGCGGTGAGCAGCCTTTTCCACTGGGCCTCAACCTGATGTTTACGGATGGCGTAACGAGGGATCTCCGGAACATCATCCTCCGCATGGACAAAGGCCTCCCCAATGACAATGCCCGGGGATACGCCGATACCAGTCAACTTTTTCATCAATTAGCAGAATAGTTGAAAAAACGGGAATCCGCAAGGAGAAAAATAAAAACAATGGTCCATCAGGCTAAAAGATCGTTGATAGATGCCGCCGCCCGCCGGCCTTCTCCCATGGCGAGGATCACCGTAGCAGCCCCAAGGACGATGTCCCCGCCGGCGTAGACCCTGTCCAGGGAAGTTTTCTGATCGGCGTTCACGAGGATTCTCCCCCGGCGGTCGGCCTTCAAATTTTCGGTGGTCCGCGAGAGGAGGGGATTCGATTCATTCCCCAGGGCGACGATCACCGTGTCACAGTTGAAGGTATAGGCCGAACCGGGGATAGCCACGGGACTCCGGCGGCCGGAAGCGTCGGGTTCACCCAATTCAAACTGCTGCAACTCCATCCCCGTTACCCGGCCCTGATCGTCCCCCAGAATTTGGTTGGGGTTCCGCAGGAAGTTGAAGATGATCCCCTCCTCCATGGCGTGTTCCACCTCTTCCGCCCGGGCAGGCATCTCATCCCGGGTACGGCGGTAGATGACGTGGACCGCCTCCGCCCCAAGCCGCAGGGCCATCCGGGCGGCGTCCATGGCAACATTGCCCCCGCCGATTACCGCGGCAATTCTGGACCGGTACATCGGGGTGTCCGCCCGGTCAGGATCGTAGGCTTTCATCAGATTCGCCCGGGTCAGGTACTCGTTGGCGCTGAAGACCCCCACCAGGTTTTCCCCGGGACAGCCGAGAAATTTGGGGAGTCCCGCCCCGACGCCGATAAAAACCGCATCAAATTTATCATCATCAAGGATCTCGCCAATAGTCCGGGTACGGCCCGCAAGAAAATTCGTCTCCAACCGCACTCCCATACCGACAAGGGTATCAACCTCCGCCCGGACAATGGCCTTGGGCAGCCGGAACTCGGGAATGCCGTAGACCATGACCCCGCCGGGCTTGTGGAAGGCCTCAAACATCACCACCTCATGACCCTCCCGGGCCACATCGGCGGCTACGGTGAGCCCCGCAGGGCCTGAACCGATGACCGCCACCTTTTTTCCCGTTTTTGGCTTCACCGGGGGAATAGTCACCCGGCCCTGCTCCCGCTCCCAGTCCGCCACAAAACGTTCCAGCCGCCCTATGGCCACCGCCTTTGCCGTGTTTTTCAGGCTCTTCCCCACGGTACACTCCAACTGGCACTGCTTTTCCTGGGGACAGACCCTGCCGCAGACCGCCGGAAGCAGGTTGGTTTCCTTTACCACGTCCACCGCGGCCTTGAAATTGCCCTCCTGGATCTCCGCGATAAACCGGGGGATGGGGACCTGTACCGGGCAGCCCTTGATACAGGGGGCGTTTTTACAGCCCAGGCAGCGTTCCGCCTCAAGCCGGGCCTGGGGCTCACCATAACCCAGGGCTACTTCACTGACATTTTTCCCCCGCTCAAGGGGGTCCTGGACGGGCATCTCCTGGGCCGGGATGGCAAGCCGATCCCGGGGACTGAGTTTTTCCCCCCGGCCTTTCCGTTCCAGCAAGGGTTCAAGGAGACTCCGGGCTTCCTCTTCAAGTAATGCTTTGGTGTTTTCTGTTCCGCTCATCATACTTCCTCTTACCGGACTCCGGGGGCGGCAAGGGAGGGTATACCAAGTTCCAAACGGCACTTATGGCGCTCCTCATCTTCCCGCTGCTTAAAGGCCCGCATCCGAAGCATCATGTTTTCAAAGTCTACTTTATGGCCGTCAAATTCCGGACCATCCACACAGACAAATTTAGTTTCCCCTCCTACGGTAACCCGGCAGCCGCCGCACATCCCCGTACCGTCGATCATGATCGTATTGAGGGACACCATGATGGGAACTTCGAATTCGGCGGCGGTTTTTTCACAGAATTTCATCATGACCGGCGGCCCAATGGCCACGGTCATATCCGGCTTTACCGGGGCGGAACAGTAATCCCTGAGGGGTTCCGTAACCAGGGCCTTTCTTCCGTATGAACCGTCGTCGGTAACCACCACCAGTTCATCGGCATACCGCCGCATCCGGTGCTCAAAGATCACCAGTTCCCGGGTTCTGGCGCCGATGATGACGACGACCCGGTTCCCCGCGGCCTTCATCCCCTGCACAATGGGGTAGAGGGGGGCCACGCCGATACCCCCGCCCACGCATACCACCGTACCGAATCTTTCGATATGCGTAGGATTTCCCAGGGGTCCCAGGATATTTTCCAGCACATCCCCGGGTTCCTTGACCGCAAGCTTATGGGTGGTGGCCCCTACGGTTTGAAAGACCATGGTAAGGGTCCCTGCTTCCCCGTCCGCATCGGCAATGGTCAGGGGGATCCGCTCCCCCCAGTCGGTATCGATCTGAACAATGATAAACTGCCCCGCCTTCCGTGACCGGGCAATAAGGGGGGCCTCTACAACCATTTCATAGACATCGGCGGAAAGTTGTTTCTTCGAGATGATCCTATTCATTGATTCTCCTCAAGGTATTCAACTTAATCATAAATGAAATGATCCCCCTCTCTCAATGGGAAGGGCTGAAAATTTCTCCCGGGAATATACATAAGAATACACAATCCGGCCAATTACCCCATGCGGTCCTTAGGGTGGCTCCGGAACGGTAACACACCCGTCGGGAAGGATGAGAATCCGGGGCGCAGAAAAGCCCCGGGCAGGGGCCTGCCTCAGCGCCTCGTCCAGGGCTTCCTGGGGAGAACCGGCGGCCTGGATAAACATGCGCCTCAGCCGTTCCGGGGGCAGTTCCGTGACGGCCTTTACCGTGGCCCTCCGGGAAACCGCCGCCATCTTGGCGGCCTTGTGGTAGCCCAGCCGGTATTCCGCCCGGATCCGTTCCAGGGCGTCCACGGGACTGGCGGCCCGGGCCAGAAGCTTGGCGTAGGCCTCGTCCCCGATGCCATCCCGGCAGGACGATACCAGAATCAGGACGCCCCCGTCTTTTAGGGCAAGGGCCCCGTTGTCTATGGCTTTTTGGGACTGGTAGAGATCTATATCCATGGGGAATTTGGCCACAGAAACTACAATGTCCGCCTTTGCCGGTACGGGGACGCAGAAGATCCGCCGGGCGATCTCCGCTGCCCGGTAAAATGAACCGAGGATATCCCCCGCCGTTGCGGCGGCCACCCGTTGTTCTTTGTCCAGAACGGTCATCACGGAGAAAACCGGCGTCTTTATCAGGGACAGGGCATCCATCATGTCCTCATGGACCGGATTGCCGTCCAGGGCCAGGGACCGGGCGGCCGGCGACAGGGCCTGTTTATGGTTGGCCTCAATGGTCTTGTACCCGGCTACACCCGGCAGAAAGGCCTTGCGTCCCCCGGTAAAACCCGCAAAGTAGTGGGGCTCCACGCTGCCGGTAACGATGATCCGGCCGGCATCGAAGATACTCCGGTTAAGGCTTATGGGCGTACCGTTCCGGGTGGTTCCCAGATCGACAAGATCCGCTTCATTCCGGGAATCGTGGTGGGTACAACGGGGCCGCAGATCTTCGTAGAGACTCCCCAGAATCTGCCGGTATTCGGCTTCCGTGGGGGGCCGGTGAGCCCCGGTGGCTACCAGGAACCGCAGCGTCCCGCCGCAGCCCGCCTCTTCCGCAAGGGGGAGCAGGGCCCTGATGATGGCCTCCGTGGGGGTGGGCCGGGTGGCGTCGTTGATGATGACCAGGGTATCTTTAGCGCCCCTGAGGAATTCCCCAAGATCCGGCCCCGCGGCAGGGCCGACATCCTCCCTGCCAAAGGGATGGGACAGGGCCGCCCCCAGGATCTCCTCCGGCCCCCCGGCAGGGGCAAATTCATTCGGCTCCGCCAGGGCCAGAAGATTTTCATCAGGGAACTCCAGGGGAAACATATAATCCAAATAGGGCAGTTCAATCTTCATATCCGTAATATAATTATTTCCCAATTCCCGGCCAATGTAAAGCGCCGCGTTGCCTGAAAATCTAATTTAGACACCCGGGCAAAACCTCCGGCCCGGGAGCGAAGGGCTCACACCCGGGAGCGGGAAGCTTATTACGGGACTGTTCCGCCAATAACCGTAAGGCGGCCGTCCGTAAGGGGACGGATTATTCCATTTTGGGAACGGATATACTCCACCACCACATACGAGAGCAGCAGGGATGTGTTGAAGGGATCCCGGGATCCGGTCAGGACCGTATACCCGTCACCACCGCCCAAAAGGTAGTCGTTGGTACAGAAACGGTAGGTTCGGTCAGGATCCACCGGAGCGCCGCCTATGGTCAAATCCTGCAATTTTCCGGTCCCTCCGGTATAGTCGATGGTGTAGCGCACCTCCTTAGACACCTGGGCAAAACCTCCGGCCCCCTGGGGTATGGTGGCAATAAAGTTAAAGAGTTCAATGATATCCTTCCCTTTGAGGGATGCGATAAAAAGATAGTTTTCAAAGGGAAGAACGGTAAGGATCTGTTCCTGAGTAATGGGCCCTTTGGGAAGTTCCGCCCGCATATTTCCGCCGTTATGGAAAGCAAAGTCGATCTGCTGATTATACACGGTCCTGAAATACCAGACATTCGCATCGGTTATCAGATTCCCCAGGGCGGTTTCCTGATACCGGGTAAGCCGGTTTCCAAAAACGAAGGTCTCCGCGGCCTCCCCCACCACTTCTTTCAGGCTCTCATTGGCCTTGGTAATGTAGGGAGACAACATCCCGGCTACCTCCGGGTCCGGGCCTATGGGGATTGGCTTCCAGTTAAATTCCGCAAGCTCTCCGTTCCTGATCTTTAATTTACCGTGGCCCACATATTTTCCCCATTCGTTAGCAGAGACGATGTAGGCGCCGCCCGCTTTTTTAGGGGCCTCCATAAAGGAATGGGAATGGCCGTCCACAATAATGTCGATGCCGGGAACCGCTTCGGCCAGTTCCATGGAAGTGATATGATCCGGCGCTTCCTTGACATCCCCGATATGGGTAATGCCGATAACGATATCAACCTTTTCCCGGCTGCGCAGGATTTCCACCATTTCCCGGGCGGCGGTAATTTCGTTGATAAAGGTGAGGTCCTTCCCGGGACTGGCGATGATCAGGGTCCGGAGGGTGGTAATGCCGAAGAGACCCACGGTAAATCCGTCGTATTTCTTCACCAGATAAGGATTATTCCCCAGGTATTTCCCATCCGCAGTTTTTATATTTGAACAGATAAAGGGGAATTTGGCCTGTCCTATTTGCTTTAGGAGTTTTTCATTACCCGCATCAAATTCATGGTTTCCGAAGATCGCCGCATCATAGCCCATGATGTTATAAGCCAGGATGTCCGGCTCTGCGGCAAACATGTTTGAAAGGGCGCTGCCGGTATTGATGTCCCCGGCATCCAGGAGGAGCACCTGGGGATTGACCGCTTTTACCGCCTTAATGTAGGCGGCTTGTTCCGCAAGACCGCCCCGGTGGTTATTGGGTACTATTGCTCCATGATGGTCATTGGTATGCAGTAACACCAATTCATAGGCGTCAACCGGCTGAACCTTTGAACGTTCGGACACCGGCTCCGCAAATACAGGCAGGACTACAAAAAACAGTGAAACAACTACAAACAAAAACCGGATAGCTTTTTTCATAACACACCCCTATAGTTACAAATATGGTAACTGTACAAAGAATACCATATAAGCGTTTCTGTTTAAATGATTTTTGGTTAATTTTTCATTAAATATCCGGTTTTCCCCATCACCGCCGGAAGATATCCCTGTTGAAGATCCCTTAAAAAATTTTCCCGGCTATGCTATAGGTGAAGGACTCACGCCGGAAACGGGAGACCCGGACACGGGGCCGAATGGCCCCGGCCGGGTTTTCTGCGTCTGTCTACTCTTCCTGGTAATACCGGAGGGCGTAG
>JAITJI010000088.1 GCA_031279015.1 Spirochaetaceae bacterium | reverse complement strand
TTATTCCCCGCCCCCCCTGCGCTCCGGCCCTGCGGGCCTCCGCTACCCCCCGGAACGGGGCCCCTCGCCCCCTGCGTCCCGCCGCCCAGGAACCGCATCACCGCCAAAACTCCGGCGCTTATGTCTTCAGGAAAACTCCCTCCGTTGGTATCGCAGAGGACAATAATCTCCGCCCCTGCATCCAGGGCGGTTTTCACCGAGGAGAGGGCATAGTCCGGGTTTGCTTTAAAACCGTCAAAGAAATGTTCCGCATCGTAAAGAACCTTCCGGCCTTTCTCCTTGAGAAAGGCCACCGTCTCCGCAATCATGGCAAGATTCTCCTCCGGGGAGACCCGGAGCACCTCCGTTACATGGAGGTCCCAGCTCTTCCCAAAGATCGTCACTCCCTCCGTATCCGCATCCAGGAGGCTCCTGACTTGGATATCGGCGGAAGCCTGTACCCCCGGCTTCCTGGTTGGCCCAAATGCACAGAGCCGGACATTCCGCAGCTTGAGGGTCCCGGCAAGGCGGAAAAAATCCGCATCCTTGGGGTTACTCCCGGGATTCCCCGCTTCAATCCAGCCGACCCCCAGATCGTCCAGCGCCTGGACCACGGCGAGTTTGTCCTGTACAGAGAAGCTGATCCCCTTGCCTTGCGCCCCATCACGCAAGGTGGTATCAAGAATTTCAACATACTCCCCGCAGCAAGGCGGCTCTTCCGGCGCTTCGGCGTTCGTTTCGTTGCTCACTTCCTACTCCTGCCTGAGTATACCCGGTTTTGGAAAGAGGTTTCCATTACTGCATACTGCTAACTATTGCACGGCGCTATCCCGTGCCAGATCCCACTCCATCGCGTTGATTGCCGCGATGTAGGCCTTAATTGAAGATTCCACCACATCCGTAGAGACTCCCCGGCCATTCCAGCGTCGATCATGCATGGCTATCTTCACCATGGCTTCTCCCTGAGAAGAGGAACCTCCGGTGACGGCCCCTATCTCGTAGAGTTCCAGATTCGGTTCCTTGCCAATTATCTTGTTGATGGCCTTAAAAATAGAGTCGATGGGGCCATCCCCCATGGAAACCAGCTTGTGGATCTGGCCGTCCTTGTGCCGCAGCCGGATGGCGCCGCTGGCCCCCAGGGCGGAACTGGTGTTCACCGCCCACTGATCGAGCTTCCAGGTTTCGGGAACCGATGCGGCAGCGCCCATCACCAGAGCCTCAATATCCCGGTCACTCACCACCTTCTTCTTGTCCGCCAGGTTTTTGAATTCCGCAAAAACCTCTTCCAGCGTTTGGGCGTCCACAGTAAACCCCAGGGCCTTGAGCCGGTCCTCAAAGGCATGACGACCCGAGTGTTTGCCCAGGACCATCTGGTTCTTGGATATTCCCACCGACTCAGGGGTCATGATCTCGTAGGTGGAGGGGTTTGCCAGAACGCCATGCTGGTGGATTCCCGCCTCATGGGCAAACGCGTTGTCCCCCACAATAGCCTTGTTGGGCTGAACCTTTACCCCTGTAACCTGAGTCACCAGGCGGCTGGTACCGTAGATCTGGGTAGTGTCGAGCCGGGTATCCACCCGGAGGTAATTCTTTCTGACCCGCAGGGCCATGACGATCTCCTCCAGGGATGCGTTTCCCGCCCGCTCTCCGATGCCGTTGATCGTACACTCTATCTGGTCCGCCCCATTCTGAACCGCTGCAAGGCTGTTGGCCACCGCAAGGCCCAGATCGTTATGGACATGGACCGAGAATTTCACCTTCTCCCCGCCGGGAGTATGCTCCCGGATGTACTGGACCAACCGGCCGAATTCATCGGGCATGGCATAACCTACCGTATCGGGAATGTTCAACGTGGACGCCCCCGCCTCTATGGCCGCGCCAAAGACCCGGCATACAAAGTCCGGATCGCTCCGGGAGGCATCCTCTGCGGAAAATTCCACATCGGAACAGAACTTCCTCGCGTACTTCACCGCTGAAACAGCCCGCTCCACCACCTGCTCAGGATTCATCTTGAGCTTGTACTGCATGTGAATGGGAGAAGTGGCAAGAAATACGTGAATCCGGGGACTGGCCGCATTGACCAGGGCCTCCCTGCCGGCATCGATGTCCTTCTCTACACAGCGGCAGAGCCCCGCCACGGCGCAGTCTTTGATGATCCCCGCAATGGTTTTGACCGATTCCAGGTCTCCCGGGCTCGATGCAGGAAATCCCGCTTCCATTACATCCACCCCCAGTTTTTCCAGCCGCCGGGCAACATCCAGTTTTTCCTGGGGATTCATACTGCACCCTGGCGCCTGTTCCCCATCCCGCAGCGTGGTATCAAATATCAGAATCCGGCGATTATGTGTATTGTCTGTCATATTCAGCCTCCTCAAATGTACCCGATGAAAAAGCTATCTTTCATTGGGCTTATTCAACCAGTTCATCATGGAACGGAGCCCTTTGCCCACCTGTTCAATGGGATGTTTGGCCTCAATGGCCCTCATTCTATTGAAGAAAGGACGGTTCGCCTGGTTTTCACTGATCCAATCCCCGGCGAATTTACCGTTCTGTATCTCCTTCAAAACCTGACGCATGGCGTTCTTTGTCTCTTCGGTAATGATCTTCGGCCCCGTAACGTAGTCACCGTATTCGGCGGTGTCTGAGATGGAGTAGCGCATAAGGGTAAGTCCCCCCCGGTTCACCAGGTCGATGATGAGCTTCATCTCGTGCATCACCTCAAAATAGGCGCTCTCCGGCTGATACCCCGCCTCAATGAGAACCTCGTAACCCGCCTTCATCAGGGCGGAGACACCGCCACAGAGGACCGCCTGTTCCCCAAAAAGATCCGTCTCAGTCTCCTCCTTGAAGGTGGTCTCCAGCACCCCCGCCCGGGCGCCGCCAATGGCCGCCGCGTAGGCCAGGCCCAGACGTTTAGCGTCCCCGGTAGCGTCCTGGTATATCGCAATAAGGCAAGGCACCCCGGCGCCGGCCTGATACTGTTCCCGTACCGTGTGCCCCGGTCCTTTCGGAGCGATCATCACCACGTTGACATCCGGCGGCGGCAGAATCTGCCCAAAGTGGATGTTGAAACCATGGGCAAATGCCAGGGTCTTACCAGGTTTCAGGGCCGGTTCAATCGATTCCTGGTAGAGTTTCGCCTGTTTTTCATCGTTGACGAGGATCATGATGAAGTCCGCCGCCGCCGCCGCCTCCCCGGCATTTTTCACCTCCAGCCCGGCTGCCTCGGCCCGTTTCCGGGAAGGGGAACCTTCGTACAGCCCCACAATCACCCTTAGGCCGGATTCTCTAGCGTTTAGCGCATGAGCATGGCCCTGGGAACCATAACCAATCACCGCGACAGTCTTACCCTTTAGCGCCCCCAGATCGCAGTCCTTTTCATAATACATAATCGCCATACATAGCCTCCTTCACACCTCTTGGTGTGTTATTTACCTCTTGCGAGGGTGAGAATATCCGGTAATTGTCCTGCGGTTGCCTTCCACAAGGAAAGAAGCCGTGCAATTCCCGGTTAGTTACTAATGCTTAGGACTAGAGAAGGCGTAGCGTTAACGCTGAGTACCCGGGGACCCCGTTCCAGGGCCACAAGGCCGGTACGGGCAAGTTCCAGGACGCCGTAGGGACGCAGGAGAAGGAGAAGGCCATCCAGCTTTTCTTCATCGCCGGTAGCCTCAATGGTAATGGTTGAAGGGGATACATCGATAATACGGGAACGGAAAATACCGGCAATTTCGATAACCGCCGGCCGGGTTTTTTCATCCGCCCCTATCTTGAGGAGCATGATCTCACGGCGTATACAGGACGAGGGATCTATTTCCCGTACGGCAATCACGTCTACAAGTTTGCTAAGCTGTTTAATGATCTGTTCAAGCACCGGATCATCCCCCGTTACAGCGATGGTCATACGGGAAATCGAAGAATCCTCGGTTTCCCCCACCGTTAAACTATCGATATTGAACCCACGGCGGCTGAAGAGGCCGGAAACGCGGCTTAAGGTCCCCGCCCGGTTCTCCACCAGGGCCGATACCACATGCTGTTTCATGCCATCCTCCACCAATACCTACATTTCACCAAAGGTAGACGCCTTTGTCAAGAACCGCCAAACATACCTTCAAACAAACAGATCGTACCATACATGGCATGTCAATGGCAAGTCGTATATACTGCATCACTTATCATTGCTTTTGAATTCCCTGTCCATTTGGAGAAGAATATCCCGAATTTCCGCTGCCCGTTCATACTCCTCCGCCACTACCGCCCCCTCCAATTCTGCAAGCAAGGCATCCCGCCTGGCATCGATTCCGGAAATGGGTTTTTTCCCCGGAGTCCCGTTCCGTTCTGAATCCCACCGGTGCCTGCCCTTGCCGGTGGCCTTGTCTATGATGGCCTCCACCGGTACGCCGGCTTCATCGATAACCTTTTTGGCCATAAAAACGGGGCATCTGCGGCGAACCGCCAGGGCAAAAGCGTCGGAGGGGCGGGCATCCAACTCCAGGGGCATGACTTCAGAATACTCCTTGCCGGTCAGGATCAACTTGGCATAGAAGGTTGTATCCCGCAGATCGTGGACTTCCACCCGGACCAGGTCCATTCCGGTCCGGTGTATGGTTTCCAAAAGCAGATCATGGGTAAGAGGCCGGGGAATAACCACGTCCCCATATCCGATGAGGATGGATTGAGCCTCAAATTGCCCAATAAAAATAGGCACCGAAACATTGGAACCTATGGGCCTGAGAATCACGGCGTTGCCTTCTTCGGTCCGGGCGATAGTCCAGATTTCAACTTCAACCATGACAGATATCCCCTCTTACGTGAAAAACGCCCTAAATCCGGCGAGTAAACCCCGGGCCCCTTCGTTTCCGGGGAAGTCCGGAAAGGCAAAGCCGGAGAAAAGATCTGCCGCTTCCCGGATCAGCTCCTGTCCCCGCTTTTCCGCCTCCTCCAGGACCCCCGCCGCTTCAAGGGCGCAGATCAGTTCCTCTACCTCCCCGGCCTCCGGACCGGCCTCCCGGGCAGCGGAAAAACACCGGGTCACAAAGGCTCCTGCGTCCTTCTGCCGGTGGAGGTAGAGGAGGATGGGGAGGCTCTTCTTCCCCTCCACAATATCGTCCCCCCGCTTTTTACCGGGATTCCCCGTGCTCAGATTCTTTACATCGTCCAGAATCTGAAAACCCACCCCCAGTTTCTCCGCCGCATCCCCCAGCGTCCCGGCCTGCCGGGCGGCCTCTTCCACCGCCGCCCCGGTCACACCCGCCGCCGCCCAGGTCCCCAAAACCGCCGCAAGCCGGGCCAATACACCGGTTTTAAGCCGGCACATGAGGGTATACTCCTCCAGGTTTGGAAGGGAAAAAAAATCGCGGTGCCAGCGGATATCCATGGCCTGTCCCATGTGGAGCCGCCGCATATACTCCCCCCAGATGACAAAGACCCGGTTTTTCAGATCCGCCGGGACCTTCCAGGAGTCTATACAGGCCAGGGACAGAAAATAGAGAAAACACCCCCCATTAATCGCCTGGTCAAGGCCGTAGAGCAGGTGTGCCGCCGGCTTTCCCCGGCGTTCATCAGAGTTATCCTCAATATCGTCATGGATCAGGCTGGCGGTATGGGGCAATTCCACCAGGGGCGTCAGGGGCAGCGCCCCGTCTCTTCCCCCCAGGGATTCGCATACCAGAATCATGAGCAGGGGACGCCACCGTTTGCCCCCCCGGCAGCAGAGGTCCCGTCCCGGCTCCAGGAGGGATTGGATCGCCTCCGGCGGAGGGGATCGGTCAAGGCTGTTGAAAACCCCTTCCGTCCAGGGGCGGGACGGAGCTCCGGGCAGGATGCCCCGTAAGACCGCTTCTATCTTTTCAAGCCGAAGGGTATACTCCGGATTCATAAGAGTATTTTACACGAGGTTCTCCTGCTGAGGAAGCCCTTGTACTGTCCCGTACTATTTGCCGGAATACTCTCAGCGTTGTGAAGGATAGTCCATGCCGTCTTATGAAAAACCTGATTTCTGGTCCCTCAAAGCCAAAAAAGAGGGCTATCCCGCCCGTTCGGTGTATAAGTTGCAGGAACTGGATGAAAAATTCCGCCTTTTGCCCCGGGACTGCGGGGTAGGGTTCAAGGTTCTGGACCTGGGGGCCGCCCCGGGGAGTTGGAGCCTCTATATCCTGCGAAAACTGGGAAGCCGGGTGATCCTGAGCGCTGTGGATCCGGCCCCCCTCTCCCGGCAGTATGACCGGGGGCTTTTTGACGGGGAGAATCTCTCTTTTATCCGGGGGGATATGACCGATCCCGGGATCCAGGAGCGGATCCTCTCCGGAGGGCCCTACAACCTGGTGTTAAGCGATGCGGCGCCGGCAACCACGGGAAACCGGTCCGTAGACACCCTCCGTTCCCATGCCCTGGCGGAAGCCGTCCTGGACTACGGGGAACAGGTCCTGGGCGCCGGGGGAAATATTGTGGTAAAGATCTTTCAGGGGGGAGACATGACGGCCCTGCAGCGGCGGCTCAGGGAAAGTTTTAACACCGGAAAGAGCTTTAAACCCCGTTCCTGCCGTCCGGGCTCCTTTGAGACCTACTATATCGGTTTGGGAAAACGTCAGGGACCGTCCGTCATAGATCCCCGGCGTTTAGTCCCCTTCTGATATCCTTCCAGTGGGGCATATTGACATTCAAAAGCCTGTAAAAGTTACGGTTGTGGGAGGGCTCGATGATATGGATGAGTTCGTGGAGGACCACATACTCAAGACATTCGGGGCTCCGTTTAACCAGTTCCGAATTCAGCCGGATGGTCTTTCGCCGCTGGTTACAGCTGCCCCAGTGGGACTTCATCTTTTGGACGTAGAACTTGCGGATCTCCACCCCAAGACGGGCGCTCCACTTTTCGATGATAGCCGGGGCGGTCTGCCGGAGGATTCCGCGGTACCAGGCGTCCAGTAATTCCCGGCGCTTTTCCGGGGGACTCCCCGGCCGGACATATTGCCGCATGATCCGGTCCCGGATAACTATTTTGGGCTTTCCCCGCTCTTCTATTTCCTCAAATTTATGGGCCACACCCCAGACAAGGCGGAGATCCCCGGCGTTTTCGATCCGAAAGAGGCTATGACGGCGGAATTTGGCCTGGCATTTTTCAATCCAACTCTGCCGGGAGACGGCAAAATTCCGGATGAACTCCGGATCTGTCCTGAGGGGCGCCGAAACCCGGACCTTTCCGTCCGGGGGATACACGGTAAGGCGGATGCTTTTTACCGGTTTGTAGGCCACCTCTATCGGAATATCCCCCACAAAAAGCCATTCCGTCATGGCAGACACCCCTCCTGGTATCCGGAATATACCTGAAATCGGCGGATCCTGCAATATCGGTATCGTGCCCTTTCAGGGGTAGGCCGAAGACGGAACAAAGCGTTCATACCAGGCGCTGGTGGCAGCGTCCCGGTCCAGTTCGGGGATACCTTCGATCAGATATCTGATGGAATCCCCCCCAATTATCTGACCATCCTGAGTATACATCCAGTCGGAAATATCATCAATAGCGAAAAAAACCCGGTCTCCGGCCTTGTAAGCGCTTATATGGTAGGGTTGATTGACCAGAACCCCCGAATATCGCCCATGGTCAAAACGGATCTCCCCAAGCCATAGCTCCTCATACCGGAAACCGCTCCTCTCATCGGCGGGGAAGGGGTGTTTTACCATAAAATCACCTTCCCCCAGGCCGGGGTTCTGCATCTTTCGGATAAAAACTGGCAGCTCCTCCCGGGCCCGCAGGCTTATCTCCCGGAGGATCTCATCAGATTGGCTCAACGCCAGGGTTGGGTCCCGGGGAATCGCCGCGGGTATTTGAGCCTTTTTTTCGCATGAGAACAGTAATACCGCGAAAAGCAACAGGATTCCCGGCAGTTTACCCATTCTGTTAAGGACCTCCCCCGCCAGACCAGTCTGGTGTTCCCCGCTCCGGTCAAGAATCGCCTATCCTGCGGGTTACCGCCATACATTTTAAGAAAAAAAACCTCCCGGGAAAAGGAGGTGAGGAAACCCGGGAGGCAGACTGAAAATACAGTTGATGCTACAAAGATTTAGATAAGCAAAATTTAAAAGAAATAATCAACTCGATGTAAGGCTCTTTTTAAATAACCATATCATCAGCTTCAATTAAAAAGGTACTTATTATTGACAAAAAAGGCAAGCCTTTATTGAAGGATTATTACTATATTGGTAATATATTTTTCATGTCCTTTCATAGAGGAGAGGGTGTCCTTGCAATGTCATATTCCGGGATTGCCACATTGAAAACAGCCCTTCTCTATGGTATTATTGTTTACTTTTTGGAAAAATCTGGGAGAATTATGGAAAGAACCTTGGTATTTTTAAAACCCGGTGTCCTGCAGCGACGGATTGCCGGTACGATTCTGGATCGTTTTGAACGGAAGGGTTTCCGAATCCTGGCCCTTAAGCTATTCAGGATGGACAAGGCCCTGGTGGAAGCCCATTACGCGGAACATCGGGGCCGGGATTTTTATGAAAAACTGGTGGAGTACACCCTTTCCGGCCCGGTAATCGCCATGGTCCTTGAGGGTCCGGAGGTTATTGCCCTGGTAAGGCGTATGACGGGTCCCACGGATATTGGGGAGTCTCTGCCCGGTACTATCCGGGGGGACTTTGCCTGTTCAACCCGGCTCAACATTGTACACGCCTCGGATTCCCCGGAAAGCGCCGTTCGGGAGATCCCCCTCTTCTTTAAGGACGAAGAAATCTGCCGGTGGGAGGATGAAAATGCCCGGTGGTACTAAATTGCCCCAGTGGAGTCTCTCCTCTATCTATCCCTCCTTTGATTCCCCGGAGTACCGGGAGGACAAAAGGCTCCTGGGAGAACGGATCGGAGCGTTTACAGAACTCCTGAATGAACCCATCCCCGCCGAACCTGCCGGAGCGGCATCCCGGACCCTGTCTCTGATTCGGGCCTGGGAAATTGCAGGGGATACGGCGGAAAACCTGGCCGCCTATGCGGAGGCGGTGTACACTGCCGATACCCGGGATGGACGGGCCCTGGCGGAGATAAATGCTATAGAAGCGATAGGGCTGCCCCTGGGAAAGGCATCGGCGATCTTTCTAAACCGTTTGACGGAACGGGGGGAGCTCCTCCGGGGCCTTGTGGAGACCGATGCAGACCTGAGACCCTATGCCTTTTTCATCGGGGAATCCCTGAAAAGGGCGGCCTTTCAGATGGAGCCGGAACTGGAGGATCTAGCGAATGATCTGGCCCGGTCCGGGGGAGACGCCTGGACCCGGCTCCACGGGGTGATCTCTTCTACGGTGCAGGTCCCCTGGGACCCCGCCACGGGGGAAGTGAAGACGGTTATCGCCCTGCGGGATCTGGCCTTTAGCCCGGACCGGGCCGTCCGGGAGCGGGCCTACCGGGCGGAACTGGAGGCATGGAAGAGCGTGGAACTGCCCCTGGCGGCGGCTCTGAACGGAGTCAAGGGAACTACCATCACCCTGGATAACCGCCGGGGATGGCGGGGAACCGGCCCAACATCCGCTTCTGCCGCCGTAACGGCCCTTAAGAAATCCTGCTTCCAGTCCAGGTTGGAGGAGGGGACCCTGAGGGCCCTGATCGCCGCCATGGAGGATTCTCTGCCCCTCTTCCGCCGTTATCTCAAGGCAAAGGCCGCCCACATTGGGCTTTCCGCCTGCGCCTTCTACGACCTTTTTGCCCCCATAGGGGCAAAGGCCGGGACCTACGGCTGGGAGAAGGGGGCGGACTTTATTGTCAAAAGGTTCAGCGTTTTTGACCCGGAGATGGGGGCCTTTGCCCGCCGTGTCTTTGACGAGTCCCGGATTGACGCCGAAGGACGGGAGGGCAAGGTCGGTGGAGCCTACTGCATCGGGTTCCCCCTGGCGGGAGAATCCCGGATCCTCTGCAACTTTGAAGGGTCCTTTGACTCCGTTTCCACCGTGGCCCACGAACTAGGGCATGCCTGGCACCATGAACTCCTCAAGGACCTTTCCCGGAGCCGTTTGAGGTATCCCATGACCC
Source organism: Spirochaetaceae bacterium (assembly GCA_031279015.1). Classification (GTDB taxonomy): domain Bacteria; phylum Spirochaetota; class Spirochaetia; order Treponematales; family Breznakiellaceae; genus JAITJI01. Next base: position 8,280 of record JAITJI010000088.1, on the reverse strand, counting down.
TGGCAGAAACCGCCAGTATCTTCGCCGAAACCATCGTCCTGGAAGGCGCCCTGGCGGAGGCCGAAGGCGCGGACGGGGCGGCGGAAAGGTTGGATCTCATCGAGGGGAGCCTCAAGGACAGTTGTCAGGTGATCGTGGATATTCTCTCCCGGTACTACTTTGAGAGAGAACTCTTTGCGCGCCGGGAACGGGCGGAGCTTTCCCCGGTGGAACTCAACGCCATCATGATCGAGGCCCAGCAGAAAACCTATGGTGACGGTTTGGATCCCCGGTTCCTCCACCCCTATATGTGGGCGGTCAAAAGCCACTACTACAGCCCCGATCTGGTCTTTTACAACTACCCCTACGCCTTTGGCCTCCTCTTTTCCCTTGGGTTGTATGCCCGCTATCAAAGGGAAGGTCCCGGTTTTGCAGCGGACTACCGGGACCTGCTCCGGCTTACCGGTCAGGCCTCCGCGGAAGAGGTGGCCCGTTCAGCGGGCTTTAATATTGCCGATGAGGAGTTCTGGCAGGAGGGCATTGCCATTATCGGGAAACGGGTAGAGGAATTTGAAGGGTTCAAGCCCTCCATAACCTGAGCGGGGAGGAATGGGAGGCGGTAAAAGGCTCCCCCCTGCCTTTTTGATTGAAGCGTTCCTGAGCCGAAACCTGGGCGCCTCCGTCAGGGGCGCGGCGGAGTGCCCAAAACTATCCCCGGAAGCGGTCTATATGCCTTAAAGGCAAGGTACTTAAAAGGATGGATATCCAGGGCATTGGGGAACCAGCCGTCCAGCTCGGCGGTATCCACGATATTCAGTGCGGAACTGTAGGAGATGGGCAGCACCGTACCCCTGTCCAGGAGCATCTTTTCCGCTTCCGCCAGGGTTTTCCAGCGTTTTTCCCCGTCTTCGGTCATGGATCGTTCCATAAGGGCTTCGTAATCGGCATCGTTAAACCGGGCGTCGTTCAGGTTGGAATCCTGACGCCACATCTGTAAAAAGGTATAGGGATCTGCGAAATCCCCTATCCAGGTTGAGAAACCCACCTCGTAGTCATTCTGCTTGAGGGATTGAAAATACTGGGCGTAGGGGACCACATCGATTTTAACCTTGAGGCCCAGTTCCTGCATCCAGGTGGCGGCCATAAGCCCCCCGATCCTGGCCGCGTCCAGAGACGGGGTCAGGCGGATTCGCAGTTCCGGCAGCCCCTCCCCGCCGGGATACCCCGCCTCCGAGAGGAGCCGTTTTGCCTCCCCGGGGTCCGTAGTCTCCAGGCCTTCGACTTCCGGGTATCCTGGTATTGGGTAGATCAGGGTTTTGGCGGGTAAATAAAAACCTTCCCGAAGCTGCTCCCAGGGCAGCGCCAGGCTCAGGGCCTTCCGAATCCGGTAATCGTCCCAGGGCGAACTGGCGGAGCGGATAAAATAGTAGTGGGTCGCAAAGAGGGCGTTTACCATGATGCCGCTGCGATCCGTCAGGGTGTCAAAATTTATCTCCCCGGAGATCCACCGGGCCTCCCCGGAATTCCACAGGGCGGTAGCTTCGTCCCGATCCTGGGTGTACCGGAAGCTGATCTTTTTTAATACTACCTGTTCGCCATCCCAGTAGTTTGGATTTTTGACCAGCACCAGGGTTTGCCCCTGATTTTCAGCCACATAAAAGGGTCCGTTGGATACCGGTGGGGCGAGGGACCAAGCCGAAACGTTCACCATGGAGGGATGAATGGGACTAAAGGAATGGTGGCAGAGCATACTGGGGAAAAAGGATGCCGGAGCGTTGAGCTGCACCACCAGAGTTTTGAGGTCCGGGGCCTCTATGCCCACCCCGGCATGGTCTGTAATGAGCCCCAGTCTGTACTCCTTTGCCCCCCGGATAATATCAAAGAGGGACGAATAGGGAGATTCCCGGGAAGGATCAAGCAGAGAAAGCCATGCGGAGCGGAAATCCTCCGCCGTAACAGGATCCCCATTCCAATACCGGGCATTATCCCGGAGCGTGAAGGTCCACTGTTTCTTGTCCTCCGAAACCTTCCATGATTTAGCCATGGCGGGAACCGGTTCCATAGTAAAGGGATGGTAGGAGAAGAGGCCTTCGTAGAGGGCGGTAAAAAGCTGGGCTTCACTGGCTATATAGGATTTTCTAAAATCCAGTTCCGCAGGGTCACTGAAAAAAACTACCGTAAGCTCATCCCGGTTTGTGATATCCGGCCGGACTTCAGCGAAGTTGGGCTCCTCCCGATCCGGGCTTTCGGCCCCTTCCTCCCCCCGGGGCATGTCCTCCGGTACAGGGACGGAGGATACTCCGGATTCCTTCTCCGGCGGAGTCATCGTTGCGCAGCCCCACAGGGCTGTCAGCGCTAAACAGAAAAACCAAACACCGCATTGCCGGTTTATTTTAAAAGCGACGGCACTGATTTTTTTACCGGACTCCGGCATATCCCCCTCCTCATTCCGCTGTGCTGATTCCAAGCCGTCTGAGTTGCTCTTCCTCTTCTTTTTGTGCACTATACTCAAATCGTTTCTGGTTTGCCTTGACAATGGCATTTTTCATGGTTGCCAGTTCCGGCTTTATTCCCCTGATCTTATCCCGGTCTTCCTTGCCTATGGCAACCTTAAAATAATCATCCAGGGCGGAAAGAGTCTTATGCAGGGACTGTGTATCCCGGATATATCTCTCCAGGTGAGTGATAAGCTGGGATTCGTCTATGGCTTCCAGCCGGGCAAGGGAGGTATTATTCCGGGTGTTGAGCCCCTGCAATATCCTGACCTTGCGGTCCATATCCGCCCTGAGCTGCCGCACGTTTATCTTTTCCTGCACGGGAACCCCCCGGACGGTATCCATATATTCGACCTCATATATGACAGAGTCCGGTTCTTTGTTCAGCATCTGATTCAGAAGCCGTTTGACCTTATCCCAAAAGCCCCTTCGCTGATTTTCCATTATTTGTTCGTTTTCATCTATTTTTGGATTAATTTCTCCGATGACCGACGATATGGAACCGATGGCAAAGAGCCCCTCTATCAATATGGACTTAAAGGAAACAGCCGATTTCACCGTCTTTGGTTTGGTATCCGGAATTGCAAACTGTTTCAGTATCTTTTCCTGGAGAACCGGCCCGTCTTTGGAGTAATCTTCCCTGATCATCTCCTCCGCAAGATCCGGGTAAAAGGGTTTGCCGGGCATGACCTGGACGAATTTTTTCTTTATCTGGGAGATCTGGGCAACCTCAGCGGGAGACATCCCCGCGGTCACCTTGGTCCGCAGCAACAGCTTAAAGGATTCCTTCTTGTATTCGGTTACCTCTTTGAGGTACCCCAGGATGGTCCCGGTGGTCCGGTACAAATTCCCCAGGGCTTCATTGATAATACTTGCGGAAAGCGGGTCCGCCCCTACTTTTGCATGGTTGATCAGTTCCAGCATGGCCCTGGTATTGGCCTGGGGGGAATCGAGGGAGAGGCTTGCCCAATCGATGTATTTTACCAGTCCCAAAATTCGTTTGATCTTGTCCAGTTCCAGGTACTCCAGGCTGAACTGGTAAAAATTAACCAGGAAGTCAAGCTGATTGTCGTAGTTTGCCAACCGGATACTGAGCTGTTCCGTCCGTTCCGCCTCAGAGAAGTTTCCCGTTTCGGGAACCTCAATCTCCCCAATCTTCACTTCATCCTTGTAGGGATCCTCCGGAACCAACCCCCGGCTGAGCAACAACTTATAAAGGGAATAGTAAGCGTTGTGAAAAGTCCTGAATTCTTCCTTCAATTTTGGCAATTCGTTTTTCTCAAGCCAATCCTGCCGGATCTGTAACAATTCGGATAGTTTTGTTTGAAAATCCGTATTAGCAGCCATTTTTTTAGTATGCTATATATATTCAATTAAAGCAATCTACCGATCCGTTACCGTATATATAATATGAAATATTTTTCAACCTTTATCTGCGTTTTCCTTGGGGGAATGATTCTTTCCGCCTGTAGGAATCCCGTGCTTCCGGTCCGGTACCGGGCCGATCTTCCCGCTCTCCCCGCAGCCTGGATGGAACTGCTCGGGGAACCCCGGTGGCGTCTTGAATGGATCGATCCGGCGGATGGGTGGGTTTTCCGGGATGGGGATACCGCCGGCTTTGGGGACCTGGAGATCCCCGCCGGCCTGACCAGTCCCCTTCTAGCCTGGCCCTGCTGGCCCCAATTGGACATTCCCCCGGGTTATCTGCGTCCCGCAGGGGCCCTGTTCCCCTTCGATGCCGCCGGGGACCGCATCTCCCTGAGCTGGAGCGGCGGGATCGACGCCTTTTTCTTCCGGGAACTTGCCGCCGCGCAGTCGGCGGAACGGCAGCCGGCAACCTTTGACTGGCCCCGATTCAGGGAGCTTCTGACGGGTGACGCGATCTCCGGGGATATTCGCCGGGATCCCTGGCTTGCGGACTGGACCCTTATCGCTGCCGCTACGGCCCGGTCCGGATTTGACCGGCGGCGGATCATCCCCCGGGACCAGGATTCCCTGCGGGTAACCATCCCCTGTCCGGGCCCCTGGATTGCCGCTTCTCCCTTTGCCGAACCCGCCTTTTGGGAGGCCGGCGAACTGGTGGATCTCAGAGTTACCGATACGGTGGATACCTATATCGCCGCCGGAGCTGTACTCCGCTGTACCCGCCAAGGCTGGACCTGGTTTCCCCGTCGGTGATCCGCCGGTAAAACTCCCCGGCGGCGGCTCCTAAGGCATGGCCGTCCATTTTCCGATAGATGTATTACCATGATATGCTTTTTATTGAAAGCTACCCTGCCCAGGACCCTGCTGTGGATTCCGGTCATCCTCTTCCTTGCCTGCTCAAGGCCCCCTGCTGTAGAACCGCCCCGGGAAGGGGAAGGACCCGCCCCTGCGGCTGTGACGGTTAAGCCCCAGGCCATCCTGGAACCCGGGGAGACTCCCCTGTGGTTTGAATTTGGTCCCGATGGTCCGGTATGGATAGACAACCCCGGGGAAGCCCTTCTGACTCCCTTTAGTCCCTGGCCCCTTTCCCGGTATGCCGCCGGTATACTGATCCGGGACAACGCTCTTACCCTTGCGGTAAACCGGGATGGGTTTTTGAGCCTCCTCTCCGGACAGGATGGCGGTACGGCAGGTTCTTTGGCCATGTACCGGGCTGCGGATTCTTCTTACTGGGGGGACTATACGACGGTTGCCCTATTTGAATTCCGGGGAACCCCTACAGTCCTCCTCTACCGGGATGATTTTTTTATGGATTCCGGTGCAGAACTGCCTCCGGTACGGGTTTGGGGATTTGAAAAGGAGAGTCCCCGGCCGGTCGAACTGCTTATCCCCGCTTTTGCCGCCCTTTCCACCGGGGACGGCTGGGATATCGAAAGCCTGCGCCAGGGCCGGGACGGATTTTGGTACTACCGGGGGGTTAAAAAGGAGGGGTCCCAGCGGGAGATCCGCTATCTGCGCACGGCGGATCTGTCCACGGCGGGAAAATCCTGTTCCGCCGGGGTTTTCAGAAACGCCGTAGTACCCTATACTGAAGATATGGTGCCTGTTTTGTTACGGTTTGTTCTGGAAGAGGCGGGCCGACGATACGGTGTGGCCGGGACGCTGGTGGCAGAGGTGGTTTCCCCGGATTTTCCCATTGTCCGGTATTTTTCCACAACTGTCCGGACTACTGAAGAGCCTTTTGCCGAACTTGCTGGTTACTACCGGGGAAGCGGAGCGGATGCGGCGGAAATTTCTGCCCTGGCGATCCTTCCTGATGGACGGGGCGTCCTGGCCGCCGGGGATGATTCGGCGCCCCAACTGGACCTTTTTTCCCTGCCCCCTATACCGGAAGGGTTTGTGTACACCCGGATAGGCATGGCAGGACAGGCGCTTGTGGCGGCTTGGGAAGAGCAGGATGGCTGGAATGTAGGAGCCGCAGGTTTCCTTGTAATCGCCGTTCATTCTATAGGAGTAAGGGAAGATGTTAAAAACTGAAATTAAAACCATTGCGGAAAAAAAACGGATAACGGCAAACATTATCGCCGAACTATCCCAAAGGGACGCCTTTGTCCTGGTGGGCCATAAGGACCCCGATACGGATTGTATTGCCGCCCTTGCCGCCCTTGCCCTGATCATCCGGAAGCTGCAGAAGGACGCCGTCATTTTTCTGCCCAGTCCGGTAATGGAACAGTTTAACTACCTTCTGGCCATCTGCAAGTACAACGGTATCACGGTGCTCTATGGCAATGACGAGATCCCTGACGACATATCCGGGGTTGTCATCCTGGATACCCCCAAGCCGGAGATGATCGCCATGAACAACGCCATAGCCGGGTTTCTGAAGAACCCCGGCATACGGAAGATTGAGATAGACCATCACCTCCAGTCCGATGCGGAGTACACCGGGGATCCGGGGTATTGTCTGGTCTCTGAGGCTTCCAGTACCTGCGAACTTATCGGCTATCTGACGTTTAAGCTTGCCCGGCAGGCGAAGGACTCCGGGGATGTGGATTTTTTCTCCCGGAACATTGCCCTGGCCATCCTGACGGGTATTGTGGGGGATTCCCACATGGGTAAATACCTCAAAAGCAACAAGGAACGGTTTTACTATAAAATTTTTAGCGCTATGTTCGACAAGCTGTTGATTGAAAAAACTATAAAAAACAGCCGTAATATTTCTTCCATGCAGGCGATCTTCGATGCAATCGAACGTTTTTCCGTGCAGGAGAAGAAATGTTTTGACGGCATAATAAAGAAACGCCAAAAAGCGGGGGTTGTTTTTTATGTTGCTCTGGAAAAGGATGAATCGGCGGGTTTGTTCAGTCAGTATGGGGCGGAACTGATCGTCAATGTTTCTAAGGCTGTGGCGGATACGCTGGCAGAGGAAAGCGGAAAACTTGGCCTGATAGCCTATTATGACCCGGAATTCCGTTCCGATTTTATCCAGTTCAGGCTGCGGCGGAGTTCTAAATACAAAACCCTGGACCTCCGCGTGGTTTTGACCAGCCTCGGGATCAGCAACGGCGGCGGGCACCCCGGAGCGATAGGCTTCCGGGTAAAACAATCGGAAGTTGCCGATATGAACGCCTACGTCAATGACCTGGTCGCCAAAATAGATCAATTGGCGGCGGCGGACACCTAGGTGTTTGTTGCGCTTTGCATGTAAAACCTCAAGAAATCACCAGAACAACAGGCCTGGGGGTTCCGTAGGCGTTCCGGGAACGGTGTTTTCCGCCAGGGGCGTTCCGATAAAAAACAATGCTTGTTAAACCGCCGGTTCCGGTATATATTTATGGATATGAATCGGTCTCTGTTTCCTTTCTTTCCGGGGGTAATCCTTTTCTGTATGCTGTTTTTTATTCCCCCAAGGGGCTTTGCCGGAGAAGGAGGGACCGGTTCCGGCAGGCGTTTTTGGTTGATCCGGGGATCACTGCTGCATTTTTTTGAAGACAACGGGATGAGATCCGATCCCGGTCCGATATTGCCCGTTCCGGAAGCCGGTTTTCAGTATATCCTTTGGGGGCCCCTGGCGTTTGAGGCTTCCCCGGATCTCTACGGCTGTTATTACGATTATGATTATACCCTGAACCGGGCGGTGCCCGAAGAACCGGCCAATCGCGCATCCTATGTCCTGGGTGGCGTTTTGGAGCGGGGTTCACCGTCAGTATAGAATAGAGCCGGAGAAGCCGCCGCGTTGCGGTTCTCACTCGATATTAAAAAAGGCAAGGAGGACGATGGTATGCCAAAATGGCTGGAAGATGCGGTTTTTTATGAGATCTATCCCCAATCATATTACGATTCCAATGGGGATGGCATCGGTGATTTTGAGGGGATAATCCGGAAACTGGATTATATTAAGAATTTGGGTTGTAATGCCCTGTGGCTCAACCCCTGTTTTGATTCTCCCTTTAAGGATGCGGGTTACGATGTTCGGGATTACAAGAAGACGGCGTCCCGTTATGGCTCCAATGATGATCTTACGCGGCTTTTTGCCGAAGCCCATGCAAAGGGGATTCACGTGATCCTGGACCTTGTTCCCGGTCATACCTCGGAGGAGCATTTCTGGTTCAAGGAGAGCCAGATGGCCGAACCCAATGAGTACTCCGGCCGGTACATCTGGACCAGCCACTGTTTTGAAGGGGCCGATGGTTACGGCTTTATCGGCGGGGAATCGCCACGGAATGGTACCTATCTGCTCAACTTCTTCAAGTGTCAGCCCGCCTTAAACTACGGCTTTTTGAAGCCTGACAAGCCCTGGCAGATGGCCGTGGATCATCCGGACTGTATCGCCACCCGGGAGGCCATAAAGGATGTGATGCGCTTCTGGATGGACCTGGGC
>JAITJI010000081.1 GCA_031279015.1 Spirochaetaceae bacterium | reverse complement strand
GTCATCGCGAAAATTGCCGCCAACATGGCGACAAGAACCAGGAGAGAAAAAAACTTTTTCACAACAAAACCCCTTACGAATATTTTCCCCATACAGCTTACAGGGAATGAAACCAGTATGAACACATCTTTAAATAGTGTCAATGCGCGTTGTACAGAGAAAAATCGAAGAATATATAGGCATACGCCCGTATTTCACGGTACAATCGCCGTTTCTAAAACCGGTGTCTTCACCTTTGCGTGATCTGACCGGTGACTGTCACCCGCTCTATTTTAGCGCCCAAACCGGGCCTGTCGCTTTCACCTTTCAGTATCGCGTAAAAATGTTCCTGTGCGGTCATGGTTTAGCCAATATCCTTCGATTCCACCGTTGGGCAGTAAAATTTTTCGATATAGCCTGCGATAAGCGCTGTACCTTCGTCGTGGCTCACGTAGGGCGGCATTGCCGGGTTGTACATACAATCCGTAAGATCCCGCACCAGACAGGGGTGAAAACCACGTTTCAGCATACTTTTAATGCCAAAAGAGCGGTTCAGAACACACATATTGGTGTGAACGCCCATGTAAAAAAGATTCGTGATCCCTTTTGCCGCCAGGCAAGATCGCAGCGCGCCGCCCTCATCGCCGCAGATGAGGTCGTTCTCCTGGTCTATCTCAATTCTGGCGGTCTGGCGGGTCCAAACACCGGACGGCTTATATTCATCAACAGTGTCGCTGCCCTGGTCGGAAGAGTCGACGGGCTGTGGGTATTCACCGACAACAACCGTCTCGGGCAGATCTTCCGCGCCGGCGCTAAGGGAAAGAAATCGCTTGCGGGCTTCTGCGTCTTTGTAAAAATCCATGGTGTCCGATGGCGCATGGACTATCAATATGCCCTGCCTCCGGGCGCGTTGCACCAGGGCGTTAATTTTGTCCGCAAGGACCGCTCCCCGTTTTGTAGCGCCGGTTGACCAGTGCTTATCCCACATATCAACAATGATAACTGCCGTTTCAGCGGCATTCCAGGATACCATCTCTTCAAGAGTCTCCCAGCCCCGAAAACCGTCTTTATAAGCAATGGCCTGTTTTCTCATTTTATACACGTTCATAATAATCCTTACTCCTCCTAAAGCGTAGTGCATCTCCTAAAGTGTAGTGCATCGGCTTTTCCCGCTAAAGCCCTGGTCTCCGCGACTTGCAGGAAAATCACCGTTTCATATAAAGCGGTCTCATCTTTGGATGCCCCCATTCCCAGCCGTCATAATACGGTCTCCCCGGTCCGTACCGGCCCTTTTATTCTTTTTAACGCTATGTATGGCGTTGTTTCTATGCGATAGGTTGATATGTACCGGTCTTGGCGGCTATAGTATAGACATGTCCGATCCCCTGCGTTTACCCAAAGACAGCCGTTTTACCTATGCCGGCTACCTTGAATGGGAAGGTCCCGAACGGAACGAGATCATCAACGGCGAGGTCTTTATGATGGCTTCCCCCACGGCAGAACACCAGAGTATAAGCGGAAAAATTTATCGGCAGCTTGCCAATTTTCTCCATGATAAACCCTGCAAAGTTTTTGCCGCCTCCCTGGATGTCCGGCTTTTCCCGGAGAAGGACCGTTCCGATGATACGGTGGTCCAGTCCGATATCCTTGTGGTCTGCGACAAGTCCAGCAAGACTGTATTTCATATTCCGAACTGAAAATCGAAGAAAAATCGAAAGAAAAAATTAGGTATGACGGATAATTTATCGGTTTTTTTAGCCTTTGCAGCGGGACTGTTCTCCTTTCTGTCCCCCTGTATACTGCCCCTTATCCCCTCCTATCTCTGTTTTTTGGGGGGCATCAGCCGGGAGAGAACCCGCGGACGGCTCATCTCCGGAACCGCAAGCTTTATTGCGGGGTTTACCGCCGTTTTTGTGTGTCTCAGTTTCCTCATGTCCTCCATGTTTTTCCTTTTGGGAGGGTTCAGCAGGTATATTAACCGGGTGGCAGGGGCTATCGTTATCCTCCTGGGCTTGAACATCCTCTTTGATTTCCTTCCGTTCCTGAACCGTGAACTTCGCTTCCATATAAAAAGGGATCCTGCCGTAAATAAGCAGCCCGGAACACTCCCCGGACGGCTCGCCGGGGCCTTCCTCACCGGGGCGGCCTTCGGCGCCGGCTGGACCCCCTGTGTGGGACCCATCCTGGGGAGCATCCTCCTCCTTGCGGGGCAGAGCGGCCGGACGGGCCTCGCCGTCCTCTACCTTGTCAGCTATTCCCTGGGACTGGGCCTGCCCTTCCTGGGGGCGGCGATCTTCTTTGACCACTTTTTGAAGCATGCCGTCAAATTGCGGGGCCATCTGCCCCTGATACAGCGGATAAGCGGCGTCTTCCTTGTTGGCATGGGAATCCTCATCATCCTTGGCCGTTTTCAGCTCCTCACGGTCCTCATCCTGGACGGACAATCCCGTTTTATCCGCTGGGCCTTGGAGGGAGGACCTCTCCCCCGGTATCTACCGGCAGGAATACTCTTCCTCGCCGCCCTTCTGCCCCTCCTCATGGTGTCCATAAGAAAGCGGCGGATACCGGGCCGGGGCCTTTTCATCTTCTCCGGGATAGCCGGTATTCTGGCCCTTATCCAGGCCGTGGGCCTCATTGACTGCGCCGGAGGGTTCGCTCAATGGTTGCTCCTGCTACAGGACGTATAAAAATCAAAAAATACTACAGTCGCATCTCAACAGGGAGGCCCACTATATACTATATTTATACAGAGGAGTTAAAATGAAATGATAATGAAACGATACTATATAGTTTTCCTTTGCCTTTTTTCGATGCTGTGCCTGTTTTCCCGGACCGCAGCGGCATCTGATGAATCAAACATGGCGGTCCCTCAGGATGTAGCCCAGGCCTTTGTCGATGCGGGTCTGCCGGTCCTGCGCCAACGGGTTCTGGCGATTGACTTTTCCCTGCCCCTTGAGGGCGGCGGCAGGCGGACACTGAAGGATATGGCGGGCAAGGTGGTCTTTCTTAACTTCTGGGCAACCTGGTGTGGACCCTGCCGGCAGGAGATGCCCTCTATGGAAACCCTGTACCAGCGTTTTAAGGATCAGGGGCTGGAGATCCTGGCGGTGGACTGCCGGGAGGATGCATCCCTCGTATCCTGGTTCATGAATGAATACAAGCTTTCATTCCCTGCGGCGCTGGATACTTCGGGAAGGATCGCCGCCATCTACGGGATAACGGCCTTTCCCACCACCTATATTATTGATCGGGAAGGTTTTATTATCACCCGGATTGTGGGGAGTCGCAACTGGAATACACCGAAGCTTTTTTCCGCCTTTGCAGCACTCTTAGGGGCAGGTCCCCTGATATGAAAGCCACAGAACATAACATTCCGGAAATCAAAGAGCGTACAAGTCAGCATATCCGGCAATTCAGGAAAGAAGCGGAAAAACTGGGGGAAGTTTTTTTCGCCATTCCCGAAACAGGGTTTCATGAAGAACGGACCGAACAGAAGATCTGCGCTTGCCTTGATGAATGGCAGATTCCCTACACCAATCATATTGCCCGGTATGGCGTCAAGTGCAGTCTTGGCGGCAGCCGGCCCGGTTATCATGTGGCGGTCCTTGCCGATATTGATGCGCTTTTGGTGCAAAGGGACAACCGGTCCGTCCCCTTCCACTCCTGTGGGCACAGTATTCAGACTACGATACTGCTGAATCTGATCCAGGCATTCAGCCGGTCCCGGGTTTTGGAAGAGATCTCCGGAAAGGTTTCTTTTATATTCACCCCCGCAGAAGAATTTGTTGAACTTGAAGAACGACGGCGGCTTCGGGATCAGGGAATCATCTCCTATTTTTCCGGCAAGCAGCAGATGATCGCCGAGGGCCTCTTTGACGATGTAGACGCGGCATTGTCCTGCCATGTGATGAACCCCGATCCCGCCCGCCCCGGCCTGCTCTTTGACCTGGGATCTTCCCTGGCGGGTTTTGTTCACAAACGAATCGAGTTTACCGGCCGCGATGCCCATGCCGGCGCTGTTCCCCACCTTGGACGCAATGCGCTCCACGGGGCCAGCCTTGCCCTCACCGCTGTCCAGATGTTTAAGGATACTTTTCCGCCGGAAGCCCATGTTAAACTGTACCCTATTCTTTCAGAGGGAGGCGGTGTTACGGTGAACACGATCTGTTCCCGGGCTGTACTGGAAACCTATCTGCGTACCCAGGACGAGGCATCCCTCCGGGACATCTCGGCGCGGCTGGATCTGCTTTTTACCTCCTGTGCCCGGGCTTTGGAACTTGGATGCAGGGTGACCACTTCTCCGGGCTACCTGCCCCTGTCCCAGGACCCCCGTCTGGTGGCGGTTATGGCGGAAAACGTGGGCCGGTACTGCGATGAAAGTCATGTCGTGCGGAACCTTATCTCCGGCGCTTCCGGGGATATTGGCGACATCAGCACCATCCTTCCCACCGCTCAGCTTGGTTTTTCCGGCATCGAAGGGCATGTCCACTCGGCGGACTTTGTGATAAAGGATACGGTGCACGTCTATGAAACCACCGCCATGCTTTTGGCGGATACTATTGTAGATCTCCTGCTCCGGGAGGATCTACAGGTCCGCTACAACGACAAGTTGCAGCGCAGGGAGCGCTACATCAGCGCATGGCTTGCGGAACAGAGATCCCCAAAGGAAGTGTTGGTGTAGGGATCTGTAGGGTTTAAATTCTAATTTAGAATTGTCATAAAAGGATGGTTACCAATTTTAATTAAAAAGTAATAACCCCTTTGATGTAATTATCGCTCTTTTCAATGGACTCGCCATCAGCCTCGTGATAGTCCACAACATGGGTGATAAACTCGGCGGGTTTGTAAATTCCCCGGTTGATCAACGCTACGGTAGGCGGAATCATCTCCTCGAAATGCGGATTGGCGTTTGGTGCCAGGTTGAGCACGGATAGTCCGTTAAGATGTCAGGGAGTCGCGTTGAAGGTAATTTCATGGCGGTGCCATGATCCAATGACAAGTTTGCCTGCCTTATTTTTTATCATCCTGTTGGCCAGTTCAAACCCGGAGGTTGCGGCCGAAAACTCGATAATTACTTCCGCACCGCCCCCGGCACGTATCTCTTCGATCTTCGCCCCGCCTTCGACTGAATAGGGATCGAAAACAGAACCGGGCGGGGCATATTGTTGAGCTATCTTCCTTCTGGCCACATTTGTTTCAAATACGGTGAGTTTCTCCCACGACTCGGCCTGCAAACCTTGAAGGGTAAGGAGGCCCATGTAACCGGCTCCGACAAGTACCACATGGTCACCTGAGGTGATATGGGTTATCTGTAAAAGGCCCACAATGCAAACCACCGGTTCGGCCACCCGGGGCAGCCAGTTTTCTGTATTGTCGGGAAGCCTGGCCAGACTCTTGAAGTGTTGATTGGTGTACTTCATCATCATGTCGCTTGTGGCATTGACGGCGAACACCTTGTCGCCTTCTTTATAACTTTTTTCCATGCCGTTCCCGGGACTGGAGGAATTCTGATTACTGAAGGGAGCCGCATGAATCCCCCGGAGCCGCAGTTTATCCCCGGACTTGACCAGAAACGCCAGGGCGTACTGATCGTCAATCTCATTGAAGGTATCGGTATCCAGTATCACCTCTACCGGAGCCCGGGGTTTCTCCAGGCGCCCAAGCAGGGATTCACCATCATGTCCCATATAATTCCGCCCTTTCCTTTATGTTTTAGTAATATAATTAAATATTCTACTATAACAATTCATTTTTTATTTAGCATATTATTATCTATAATTATGATTTTTGTCAAGTAATACCTTTATTTTTTGATTTTTCTTAATTTTTTAGATGAAATTACACAAACCATACTATGAAAGACTAAAATATTTTGTCTGTACCATAAATTTATTTATTTTGGATTGACAAACGGACCCATTCAGAGCTAAAATAAGGCATGTCACCACGGATAATCGACATCGCCAAGGCGGCGGAGGTCTCCCCTTCGGCCGTTTCCCTGGCGCTTAACAACAAGTCCGGAGTCAGCGATGACGTGCGGCAGAATATCCTCCGGATTGCCGCTCAAATGGGGTATAAAACCATCCCTGCCGAACCGTACCGGGTCAGCGGGAATATTGTTATAAAGATGTTGAAAATAGCTAAACACGGCCATATCGTTAACGAACGGCACAATGCCTTTATCACTGAATATCTGGAGGGAATCTCCGAGGGGGCAAAAAAACGAAAACATAAACTGGAGGTCTCATTCTTCAACGCGGTGCAGATACAGGATATCGTTGAGGCCCAGCGGGGAATCGCCGCCGACGGCCTCATTGTGCTGGGAACCGAGCTTAACGCCCATGAACTCAGCTTCTTCACCGAACTGTCCTGCCCCATAGTTTTTATCGATACCTATTTTCCCATGGCGGTCTTTGACTGTGTCGATATTGATAATGATGACGGAGTTTTCCGGTCCGTCCAGCATCTGTACAACTGCGGGCACCGGAGCATTGGGTTGATCAGAAGCGCCTATGAGACCCGTAACTTCAGAATGCGGGAAGAGGGCTTCCGGGAGGCCTTGGAATATTTTTCCCTGCCGGTTCAGGAAAAGTATATTGTCAGCGTGGATCCGACCTTTGAAAAATCAACCGAAGACATGAACCGTTTTCTCGCCAAACACAACGTCCTGCCTACGGCTTTTTTTTGCATGAACGATATTATTGCCTATGGCTGCATGAAGGCTCTCCGGGATCACAACTACCGCATTCCTGAGGATGTCAGCGTCATCGGTTTTGATGATCTTCCGTCAAGCGCCATAACCGAACCGCCTTTAACTACCGTCCGGGTATCAACCCATCAGATCGGAGAGCGGGCCCTGGAACGGCTCTCCGATAAAATAAACGGCCTGGTTCAGGGCAATCCGGAAAAAATACTGATTTCCGGCACTTTAGTCGTCCGAAACAGCGTCAGGATTATTTAGAGGAATTCCGGGATTCAATAAAACAACTGGGGTAAGCCATGAAAGTTCTTGTGTACGGTTCAATTAACATCGATCTGACCTTCATGGTGGATCATATTGCAAAGGCGGGAGAAACTATCGGCAGCATTTCCATAGAGAGAAGCGCCGGGGGAAAGGGGGCAAACCAGGCGGCATCCCTGGCAAAGGCGGGGATGCCTGTGTATCTCGCCGGAAAGATCGGGCAGGATGGACGGTTTCTCCTCGATCTGCTGCAATCCTACGGGGTCAACACCGATAACGTAGTTGAATATGAAGGTTCTACCGGTCAGGCCCTTATCCAGATTGACAGGAACAAACAAAATGCCATTGTGGTGTATTCCGGCGGCAACGGGAAAATAACGACGGAAGAGATAGAGAGGACCATTGTGCAGTTCGGCGCCGGGGATTTACTGCTTTTTCAGAATGAGATTATCCATACGGAGGAACTCATGCAGGCAGCCAAAAAACAGGGCGTGAAGATATGTATCAACCCGTCCCCCTATGATAAACAAGTCGAAGCGCTGCCCCTGGACATGGCGGATATCTTTTTTGTAAATGAACTTGAGGGGATGGGCATGGCCGGAGTCCCCGCCGATACCCCCTATCAGGCGGTGATGGATGCCCTGGTAAAGCGGTTTCCGGATAGTGAAATCCTCCTCACCGCCGGCAAGGACGGAGCCTATTACGGTTACCGCAATATCCGGGAACGGGGAACCATTATGGATGTACCGGTGGTTGATACCGTGGGCGCAGGGGATACCTTTACCGGTTACTACCTGGCCGCCCGGTACCGGAATTATCCGGTGGCAAAGGCCCTGGATATTGCCTGTAGAGCCGCATCCATCGCCGTATCCCGGAAGGGGGCAATGGAGGCGATTCCCTTTGCCTCCGAAGTTTTTGACTGAACCTGTTCGATTAAGCCTGCCCGGCCGGCCGCCCTCCGATGGCCGGCGGGGAGTCCTTAGAGCCGGAAGATCTCCGTCAAAAACACCGCTACCCCGTCTTCAGCGTTGGAACCGATAACAAAATCCGCGGCCTCCCGAATCTCCGCCTTGGCATTGGCCGGAGCGGCGGAATACCCTGCGGCGCCGAAGAGGGACAGGTCATTCTCCTCATCCCCAAAGGCAAAAACTGCGGCCGGGTTCAGGCCGCGCCGTTCCATAGCCAGACGGAGTCCCTGCCCCTTGGAAACCCCCGCAGCCATCAGTTCCAAAAAGGTGGCGTGAGACCGGACCAGACAGAACCGTCCCGGGTACTGTTCCTCCAGGGCGGAACGGATCTCCTCAAGAACCGGCGGCTCCCCGATGAAGAGCCCCTTGATGCAGCCGGCGGCAGGCTGCCCTGGCGCCTGTTCCGGCAGGGTGCTCAAAGCCTCCCGGATGTCCCCAATTACCGGGTTAAGACCGGTACGCTTACGGTAGAATTCGGTTTCCTCATCCTCCCGTTCTATCATCAGACACTCCCCAACTCCGGAACCGGAGGCGGATCCCCTAAGAAAAACCTGGAAATGGACCCCCCGCTTCCGGGCAATGTCCACGGAGCCCGCCGCAATGTCCCGGTCCAGAAGGATCGTGCTCAGGGCCTCTCCCCCCGCAGGATCGGTGACCACCGCCCCGTTGAAGTACACCATGGGACCCCGCCCGCCAATGGCCCTGCGGTAGGGCTCCGCGGCCCCTACACTGCGGCCCGTACAGATGATCGCCTCCACACCCCGGTCCATACAAGCCCGCAGCGTCCGAATCGTGGGTCCGCTTAAAACGGCGTCGGGCCTGAGGGTGGTTCCGTCCAAATCCAGGGCCAGGGCTTTAATGGCGTCCCCTGCCGGGAGCAGCTTTTTTCCGGAAGGGCAGGCGTCCTGTTTCTCTGTTTTTTGCATTTGCATTACTCTACAATTATAGTGAAGGGGGTAAAAAATCAACGTTTAAGTCTGTTTAAAAAGCCCGTGGTGTCAAGATATTCGAGAAAAGCCTCCAAAAGCCCAAAAACCCGGAACGCGTCCGCGGGCATCCCCGGGGGCCGGCACGATACCGGGTGTCCTCAAAGGGCCCCCGGTATCGTGCCGTCCATCACCGCCCCGCCCTTCCTTTCCGGGCGCCTTTCCTCCTTCCCTAAAAACCGGAAAGCGCTGCCAAA
>JAITJI010000050.1 GCA_031279015.1 Spirochaetaceae bacterium | reverse complement strand
GTCAGTTACCTGGCCCACCCTGTTTGGGCCAGGGTTTCCATCATCGTGGTAATGCTTTGGCGTTGGACCGGTTACAATACCATTTTTTACCTGGCCGGTATGCAGAATATCGAAACATCGGTGTACGAGGCTGCACGCATAGACGGGGCTTCAACGGTTCAGCAGTTCTTTAGAATCACCATCCCGCTGCTTAAACCGGTGATCCTCCTTACCACCATCATGTCCACTAACGGCTGCCTCCAGCTTTTTGATGAAGTACGAACCATGACTGGCGGCGGCCCGGGAATTGCGACCATTACCTTGTCCCAGTACATATATGATCTGTCTTTCCGGTACAATCCTAACTTCGGCTATGCCGCGGCGGTGTCATATATCATACTGGTGCTGGTGGCCTTCCTGTCGTTTATCCAGCTTAAAGTGGGGGATCGGGCATGAAAACAAAACCGCGGTTATCTATCGTCATCATGTACGCCTTCCTTGTTTTGGCGTGCTTTTATTCGGTGTTTCCTTTTTACTGGATGGTATCGGCCGCCACGAATAAGAGTTCCGATGTTGTCAAGGGCCGTATGTTTTTCGGTGTCTATTTCTGGAAAAACATCAATGCCTTGATAACGAATGTGCGTCTTGGCCGGGTGTTTTTCAATTCCCTGCGGAATTCCGCAGTGGGTACCCTGGCGGCTCTTCTGATCTGTTCCCTGGCAGGGTACGCCTTCCAGATCTTCAGGGATAAATATAAAGACCGGCTCATGTCCATACTCCTTCTTTCAATGATGGTGCCTCTGGCCACGGTAATGGTCCCCCTTTTTAGGATGTTCAGCCAGTTGAGACTCCTGGATACTACCGCAGGGTTCGTACTCCCCTCAATATCTACCGCCTTCCTCATCTTTTTTTTCCGCCAGAGTACCGTGTCTTTCCCCCTGGAGATAGTCCAGGCTGCCAGAGTGGACGGCCTTAGCGAATTAGGTATCTACGCCCTGGTGTACTTTCCTATCATGGCTCCGACCTTCGCGGCCGCCGGCATAGTTACCTTTATGAGTCAGTGGAACAGTTACCTCTGGCCGCTGGTAATTATGCAAACCCAAGAAAGCCAGACCATGCCGCTTATGATTGCCGGTTTGACCCAAAGCTACACGGTAGATTACGGCATCCTGATGCTTGCGGTCTCCATCTGTACCGTTCCGACTATCGTACTCTTCTTTACCCAGCAGAGACGTTTTGTTGCGGGTATTTTAGGTTCCATAAAATAGAATTCGGGGAGGAGCTTTTATGAATCAACGGGAAAATCTTTTATCTCTCCTGAGAAGGACAGGATATGAATTCATACCCTGCCAGTTTAGCCTGACCCCGCATCTCGTCAATGTATTCCATGAGAAAACAGGGTACGATGGGTTCTACGAGGATTATTTTGACATGCCCTGGAGGGACATACCGGACATCAAGGTACCGGATAACACCGGACAATTTCTGTCCTGGTATCACCTCCCCCTGAAGGAAGGAACAAAAATAGACGACTGGGGCATTGCCCATGAACCGGGGAGCGCCGAAGCTAAACACATGACCCGCATGCGCCACCCCCTGCAGGGAATAACGGATTTTGAAAAAATCAAGGAGTATCCTTTCCCAAAGTTCGAGGAGGGGGACGGAACCGGTCAGCGATCATCGGTAGAAGAACTGCACAAGCGGGGCTTTGCGGCGGTGGGGAATATGCAGATAACCATATGGGAAACCGCCTGGTATCTGCGGAGCATGGAAGATCTGATGATGGATATGATGAGTGAAGAACCTGCTGCGGAATTTATTTTGGATGCCGTTACGGAACAGGCAGTTATCCGGGCGCTTTCATACGCCGGGGCAGGGGTAGATATTATCTATCTGGGAGATGATATCGGGATGCAGCGTGAAATCATGATGAGTCAGGAATTGTACCGGACATGGCTCAAGCCCCGGCTTAAAAAAGTAATAGATGCGGTAAAAAGTTTCAATTCTGAAATTATTATCATGTACCATAGCTGTGGTTATGTGCTGCCTTTTATTGAAGACCTTATTGAAGCCGGAGTAGATGTTCTTAATCCGATACAACCTGAATCCATGAATTACCGGGAAATTGTCAGCGCCTATGGAGACCGTTTGTCTTTCCATGGATGCATCGGCACTCAAACAGTCATGCCATTTGGAAGTCCCTCGGAAGTAAAGATCGCCGTAAAGGAGTGCCTGGACACTATGGGGCCCAAAGGAGGAATGATGGTTGCTCCTACTCACGTGCTGGAGCCGGAAGTACCCTGGGAAAACATCTTGGCCTATGTGGACGCCTGCCGTGCTTACAAGCCGGGGGGGATTGTATGAATCAAAACATGATAAGCGAACCGATTCGGATCTTGTACGATCATTTTGAAGACAATTATGATGAATCCCTGGTCCGGTTCCGTGATGACTGTTACCGGGCGGTACTGCGGGAGAATCCCAATGCTCCCCGGTGCCTGCAGTACGCCTGGGGTCTGTCAAAGTATCTTTCGGAAAAACCGGTTACGGTCCGGACCTATGATATATTTGCGGGGTGCATTGAATACGTAAACACTTCCGCTTCGAATCCCCTAATCATGCCTGAACGTTTTCATCCGAGACATCCGGAAGGGATCTTCGGCGATATTGTCCGGGAAATCAACGCCTATCGGGAGTTACGGGAAGATGATTTAAGCTCCCGGGAAGATGAGGCCCTTACCTATTTTTACCGGAGTATCCGATGCGGCTTGGGAAAACGATGGCCCAACGGACACGTTATTCCCGGTTTTGATTTTGTATTACACCAGGGCTGCGGAGCGCTGGAAGAGCGGCTCCGTGAAAAACATAAGTGGACGCAAGGGGCCCGGCGGGATTATTTTGAAGCCATGTTAATCTGTGTACAGGCCGCATCGTCCTATATGGGGCGTTATGAGCAGGCGGCCGGGGAGGCTCTCAAGATCGCGGAGACTCCTGAACAACGGCGGACCTTACGGCGGATTGCCGATGCCTGCGGGCGTATCGGAAAGGAGCCTCCCGCTCATCTCTTTGAGGCTATACAGGGTTTCATCCTGTTGCAGGAGATGATCCTCTCGGAAAACTATTCGGGTTCCATGTCCTTGGGAAGGGTCGATCAGTTGCTGGAACCTTATTACGAAAGGGACAGGACTGCGGGACTGATCGATTTTGATCAGGCCGGTATACTGATCGACGCCCTGTGGTTAAAATTGGCCGGCCTGGTTTTAGGATTCCAAAACGTCACTGTCGGCGGCATTGACATCCGGGGAAACTCGGCGGTAAATGACATCACCCTTCTCTGCCTGAAGGCAAGCAGAAAACTGCGGCAGGATCAGCCGCTGCTCTCCCTGCGGGTTGATAAGGATATGAGCGATGCCTGCTGGGAAGAGGCTCAGGCCCTCATTATTCAAGGCGGCGGATTCCCCGCCCTTTTTAACGACGATGTGGTTATCCAGGCCAGGGAACGGCAGGGGGTTGATAAAAGCGATTCCTGGAATTATGGACTGGTAGGCTGTGTGGAGCCAAGCATAGGCGGCAAAGAGTATTCCAGCACCGAAGAACTGAGGTTTAACTGGGCCAAGATACTGGAATTAATGCTGAATGACGGAGTCTGTACGGTTACGGGAATCGATATGGGCCTGGCCCATCATAAAAATCTGAAGAATATTCCGGATTTTGAAACCTTTTATACCTGGTATAAGGTGGAATTTACCGCAGCCCTGCTTGCCTGCATTCAGGCCGCGAATATGCTTGACACCGCCTATCCCCTTTTTTTCCCCAGCCCGTTGCTTTCGGCCACCTACGAGGGATGCGTGGAAAAGGGGGAGGACGCCTCCGGCAGGGGGCCGCAATACCGTTTCTCCACGGCCAACACCCTTGGTATGGCCGACACGGTTGACTCCCTCGCTGCAATAAAACAGATAGTGTTTGAAAAAAAGCTGGTGGACCTCAGTACATTCGCCCAAGCCCTGGGCTGTGATTTTGAGGGCTACGGAGAACTACAGGCCTATGCACAGAACAACTGTCCCAAATACGGCAACGACATCCCCGAAATCGACCGGTATATGAAAGACCTGGTGAACCTCTTTTACACGATTGTTCACTCCCAGAAAAACAGCCGGGGTAGTTACTACCAGGTTGGCCTTTATACGGTAAGCGATCATTCGATCATAGGCAAGTTGACCGGCGCTTTACCGGACGGACGAAAAAAGGGAGTATCCCTGGCAAATGCCGTCGCTCCGGTACAGGGGATGGATATTAAGGGCCCCACGGCGGTTATTAATTCCGCCTTGAGTTTCGATCACCGTCAAGCGGCAAACGGCCTGGTTTTAGATTTAAAATTTAACCCTTCGTTTTTTAACAAAGAGTCCCGCCGCAGGATGCTTCGAACCCTGATAGAAACGTACTTTGCCCAGGGGGGCATGGAGATCCAGTTCAACGTGGTAAGCCGGGAAACCCTGCTTGAAGCCCAGGAAGATCCGCAGAAATACCGCAATCTGGTAGTACGGGTTTCCGGTTTCAGCGCCTATTTTGTTATGCTGGACAGGACGCTCCAGGATGAGATAATTAGACGAACCGAATACCATGATATATAAAGACAGTATCGGGATCATCACAAACATTCAGCGTTTTTCCCTTGATGACGGACCGGGCATACGGACTACTGTTTTTTTAAAAGGGTGCAGCCTTGCCTGCCGTTGGTGTCATAATCCCGAGACAATATCCGGCAGGAAACAACTCCAATACCTGTCAGGATCCTGTAAGAACTGCGGTTCCTGTGTCATGGCCTGTAAAAAGGGCGCTCATCAAACAGAGGAAGGACGGCATGCCATAAAATGGGATAGGTGTGCCGGAAGCTTCGACTGTGCCGGGGTATGTTTCTACGGCGCCCTGTCCGTTATGGGTTATGAAACTACGGTTGAAGCGCTTTGCGAACAGCTTATACGGGATCAGGCTTTTTACGATCATTCCGGAGGGGGGGTTAC
>JAITJI010000019.1 GCA_031279015.1 Spirochaetaceae bacterium | reverse complement strand
CGCCACGAACCGGAGTTCCGATGTGGTTCAGGGCAAGGTTTTTATCGGACCCTATCTGATCGAAAACATCAAAAATATGCTCGTTACGGTAAACCCGGGACAGGCCTTTTGGAATTCATTCAGAAATTCCATGATAGGAACCCTGATAAGCCTCTTTGTCTGTTCCCTGGCAGGTTACGGTTTTCAGGTTTACCGGGATAAAAGCAAGGATAAACTTATGACCATCCTGCTCCTGTCTATGATGGTGCCCTTCGCATCGGTTATGGTTCCCCTTTTCAGGATGTTCGCCTATATGCGGCTTCTGGACACCACCCTGGGTTTTATCCTGCCGTCCATATCTACCGCCTTTTTGATCTTTTTCTTCAGACAGAGCGCCATGTCCTTCCCCATGGAAATAGTTCAGGCAGCCCGGGTAGACGGTCTGGGCGAATTCAGCATATATGCCAGGGTTTTCCTGCCTATCATGGCGCCTACCTTCGCGGCGGCGGGGATTTTAACGTTTATGAATTACTGGAACAGCTATCTCTGGCCCCTCATCATCATGCAGAGCCAGGAAAGCCGTACTATGCCCCTGTTATTGGCGGGAATTACCGCAGGGCATACCATTGATTACGGTCTCCTTATGCTGGCGGTTACCATCTGTACCCTGCCCACAGTGATCCTGTTCTTTACCCAGCAGAAACGCTTTGTCGCCGGGGTTCTGGGAGCCGTTAAGTAGCTGTACGCCTTCTATCACCTTACTCCATACTGCGTCCTCCCGTTGACAATTAAAGCCCTTCAGGGCGGGGAGGTTTATTATTTTAGGGTATGCAGGGAATTCCGGAATTAAAAAAATTGTAATCACGAACAACCCATAGATTTCTTCCCAATATTTCGTGATTCTTCCTGGTTCGTCGTGGTTCTTATATTCTTCGTGTAACCGGAGCAAAACTCCGCCGGGTTATCGGCGGAGTTTTACCCTCCCGTAGAACGGAAAGACTGCCGGGCGGTCCTTCCGTCAGGGGGCTGCGGAGAACCGGTTCCACCGGTTACATTCACCTATTTCACGGAGCCCAAAACGCCTTCCACAAAACGCCGCTGCTGGGTTATGAAGATGAAAAGAGTCGGAATAGTACAGATGCTGATCGCCAGCATCAGGATGCCATAATCGGTAACATAACCCGAGGTGAGGCTTGCCAGCAGTATAGGCATGGTCCTGCTTTCCTGCTTCAGGAGGATGATCAGGGGCCAGAGGTAGTTATTCCAGCCGCTCATAAACACGATGATCGCCGCTGCGGCAAAGGTGGGAGCCATTACCGGTACATACACCCGGGCGTATATGCCAATTTCTCCCAGGCCGTCAACCCGGGCGGCCTGCACAATCTCCATAGGGAAGGAAGCGGAATTCTGCCTGAAGAAGAAGATGAGAAAGGCGGTTGAAATCGACGGCAGCACGATCCCCAGGGTGGTATTGAGGAGCTTCGCCTGGCTGAACATCCTGAACAGGGGAACCATCACTGAAGCAAAGGGAACCATCATGGACAGGAGCAGGATGGCCATGAGCCGGTCCTTTGCCTTGTTCCGGTAGATCTGAAAACCATAGCCTGCCATGGAACAGATCAGGAGGCTTGCCAGCGTTCCCACAACGGCGTTCCGCAGGGAATTCCAAAAAGCCCCCAGCACATCCACCGTTTCGGAGAGGACTTTGAAGTTCTCAATCAGGTTGAGCCCAAAGAAAAACCTCCCCCGAACTACGTCAATGCTTTTGTTGGTAGCTCCGAGTACCATCCATATAAAGGGAAAGGCAGCAATGACGCCGGCGATAATAAGAAAGAGGTACATGATACCTTTTGCAGGACTACTGTTTTTCATTCCCGGTCTCCTACTTTTAACTGTATAAAGGACAGCACTGCTACCATCACCAGGATGACGTAGGATACCGCCGCGGCGTATCCAAACTGGGGACTGTACACAAAGCACAGGTTGTAGATGTACTGGGATATGGTCAGGGTCGCGATGCCGGGTCCTCCATTGGTCATGCTTCGTACTTCGTCAAATAACTGGAGGGTTCCGTTGGTGGACATAATAGTGGTGAGGAGGATCACCGGACGGAGCAGCGGCAGGGTGATACGGAAGAACTGCTGGATTGCACTGGCGCCGTCGATCCGGGCGGCCTCATATATCGACTTCTCAATGGTTTGCAGCGCTGCCATATAGAAGATGGTGTTGTATCCGGTCCAGCGCCAGGTGATTACCAGGATGATGATCCCTTTGGCCAGGTTGGGCCGGGTAAGCCACTCAACCCGTTCCGCCGTGATTCCTGTGCGCATAAGGACCATGTTAACCAGGCCGTCAACGGAGAAAAAGGACTTAAAGATGATCGCCCCGGCAACAAGACCGGTGGCGCAGGGAAGGAAAACCAGGGTTCTGAAGAAACCTTTGAAGGCCAGCCGCTGACCGTTTAAGATTGAAGCCAGGATCAGGGCCATGAAGAGCATGATGGGAACCTGAATGATAAGATAGATAAACACATTGCCTACTGCGGTCCGGAACTGTTCATCCTCCAGCAGACGGATATAATTGCGCAGCCCGGTAATTTTCAGATTGTTCCCCCTGCCGGTTTGCAGGGACAGGATAAAAGCCTGAATCATGGGGTAAAAGGACATGACAAAGATCAGTAACGATGCGGGGGCGACAAAGATCCAACCCCAGATGGAATACTTCTTTTCTAAAGTGATGACCCGCACAGGGAGCCTCCTTGACGGTTGGAGATAGGGAGGCAGACGGGACGCCCCACGGATGCCCCGTCCTCCTTAACTTATTGGTTAATAATAAACTCAACACTCTTTTGGGCGGTCTCCAGAGCCGCATCAATAGACGTGCCCTGCAGGACCTCAGCCATGGCCCGGATTACAGCATCCCGGGCTTCATAGTTGAAGACCCCGAATTTTATCGGAAGGACCTTTCCCGCATAGGTCATCAGGTCTTCGTAGATCTTCTGCCCCCCAAAGAACTCGTGGGGCTGGGAGTAGACCGCGGAATCCGCCGCCGGCAGCCAGGTAGCAATTGCCCCGGAACTGGGCAGGATCGTCTCATAGAATTCCTTGCTCCCTGCAAAGGTTTTGTTGAGTAGGTCCATGGCTATGTCGGGGTTTTTTGAGTTGGCCAAAACCATCCAGCCGGACCCGCCCTGGCTTGAGTAGTTAACGGAATCAACGGTGGCAAATTTAGGCGTATTAACCACCGCCCACTTCCCCGCCTGATCCGTGGCAATAACGATGGAACCGATGATCCAGCAGCCCTGGATGGTAGAAGCTGCGGTCCCACTGTTCAGGCTGGCGATGTAGGCGTTCCAGTCCGGCACCTGGAGGACCACGCCCTTTTCAATCATTTCCTTATACACTTCCACAGCCCGTTTTAGCACCGGGTTATCCTTGATATACACCTTGCCCTGGTCATCAAAGAACCATTTTCCCGCGCCCTGGAGCATGATCATCAGGAAATCCCCGCTGCCCGACTGGGCGGAAACCATGGAGACCCCGGTTTTCTCTTTAACGATCTGGCCCAATTCAATGTACCGTTCCCAGGTGATGTCGTTGAAGTCGGAGACCTGGAGCCCCGCCTGTTCCACGATATCCCGTCTGAGGAAGGTAGCGGTGACGCCGTTGTCAAAGGGCACCCCGTAATTTTTGCCTTCATAGTTTCCCACGTCGAGTTTATACTTGGCAAACTGGCTGATATCAACCTTTCCGGTTATCGGCAGGTACGCATCGGGATAGGTTTGAATAAACCGCTGGATGGAGTTGTCCTGGTTCAAAAGGATGTCCGGCAGATCTGCCGTTTCCCCGGCGGAAAGGGCCGTGGTAACCTTTTGTTCAATATCGGTGATATCCAAAACATTCACCGTAACATTCGGATGATCCCGCCGGTAGATTTTCACCGCCTCATTCATGGCGTAAACATTAAAGTTGGGATCCCAGCACCATACCGTCAGGGTAACCGGCGCATTAGGATCCGCCGCCGGCGCTTCCGCCTTCTTGCTGCATCCGGTGACAAAAAGCGCCGCGCAAAGCAGGGCCATTAAGCAGATACAACCTATTTTTTTCATATATCCTCCTAAAAACAGAAAAATTGCAAGTCAATAGAGACCTGTATTGAAACTAAATTTTACTACTAAAATTTATATTTTGTACAGATCAACTTTTACCATTTTACTTGATTTTAGTTTTGATTTCCAGGTGTAACACCAAAAAAAACCCGCCTGCTCCTCCCCATTGACAATTAAAAAATCTTCCATGATCTTTAATATTATGAAAATCAATTCCATTCTTCCCATTTGGGAGAATCCCGAAATTCAAGAGATCAACCGGCTGCCCATGCGCAGTCCCCTCTTGCCCTTCGCTTCAGCGGAGGCAGCTCTTGCCAGCGCCATCGCGGGCCCGGAATACCGCGGACCGGAACAGAAGGGTTTTTATGTAAGCCTGGATGGTTCCTGGGATTTTAAGCTCCTGGACAAACCCGGGGATGATAATCCCGGGGAAGATGCGCTGGGCATAACTCCCCCCGAATGGACCCGGCCTTCCTTCGTTCCCTCCCGGGCAGGAGGGCCGGACGGCGGCTGGGCGGCGATTCAGGTTCCCGGAACCTGGACCCGCCAGGGCTACGACAAGCCCCACTACACCAATGTCCAGATGCCCTACGAGGGGACTCCCCCCAAGGCGCCGGAGCAGAACCCCACCGGGCTCTACCGGCGGAATTTTACCCTCCCCGCCGAATGGAAGGGCCGCCGGGTGGTCCTCCATCTGGGTTCTGCGGAGAGCTGTTCCCTGCTCTACGTAAACGGCCTGTTTGCCGGCGCCGGAAAGGATACCCGGCTTCCTTCGGAATACGATATCAGCCCCTTCCTGCGGGAGGGGGAGAATCTGCTCTGCATCAAGGTGGTCCGGTATTCCGACGCGAGTTACGTGGAGGATCAGGACCAGTGGTGGTTTGGGGGGATACACCGGAGCGTGTATCTCTACAGTACCGAAGGGTGTTACATCCGGGACGTGAAGGCTATTCCCGGTGCGGTTTTGCCGGATCAGAGCCGGGGAATTCTGAATCTGACGGTAACCCTGGGCGGCAGCCTCCCTGCGGGCCGGAGCACCGGTAATGAGGGGGTAAGCCTTGAGGCCGGGGCCAGCCCTTTTGTCATAGGGTATGCCCTCTATCCGTTTGCCCTGCCTGCCGGGGCGGAGGATGCCGGACGGATAGCGGCAAGGTGTATAGCCGGGGGGAAGCCTGTGGCGGCGGGGGAACTCAGCATCCACTGCAATTACCGCCTTAATTCAAACAGTGCCGCCGCGGGGATTGAAGTCCGGGACCCGGCGATCTGGTCCCACGAGGCGCCTAATCTCTACGTTCTTGTCACGGACCTCTTCCGGGACGGCAGGCACATCGAAAGTGTTGCCTGCTGCACGGGCTTCAGAACCGTCCGGGTGGCGCGCCGGGAACTCCTTATCAATGAAAAGCCGGTGTACATCAAGGGGGTTAACCGTCACGAGCATGATGAAAAAACCGGCAAAACCCTGTCAACGGAATCCATGGTCCGGGACATCAAACTCCTCAAGACCCACAACTTTAACGCGGTCAGGACCTGCCACTATCCGGATGATGAACGGTGGTTCGATCTCTGCGACCGCTACGGGATCTACCTGGTGGATGAGGCGAACATCGAGAACCACTGTTTCTACAATCAGATTTCCTGGGATTCCGCCTGGACCTATGCCTATATGACCAGGATACAGCGGATGGTGGAACGGGATAAAAACCATCCCTCGGTGATCATCTGGTCCCTGGGGAACGAGAGCGGCGACGGGGATAACCACAACGCGGGATGCGCCTGGATACGCCGGGCGGATCCGTCCCGGCCGGTGAACTACGAGGGGGCGATCCGGCCCGAAGGGGGCCAGGGAGGGTTTACCCTGGATTCCCTCAACCGGAGCCGGGACCTGACGGATATTATCAGTCCCATGTATCCTGCCGTTGAGCTTATCACCGACTTTGTCAAATACCGGGAGGATGACCGGCCCCTGATCATGATCGAATACTCCCACGCCATGGGGAATTCCAACGGAAGCCTTGCGGATTACTGGAAGGCCATTGAAAGCCACCACGGATTACAGGGGGGCTTTATCTGGGACTGGATCGATCAGGGCCTGGAGGCCTTTAGCCCCCAAGGGGTCAAGTACTGGAAGTACGGCGGCGACTTTGGGGACGAGCCCTCGGACTACGATTTCTGCCTCAACGGCATCCTCTTCCCCGACCAGACCCCAAAGCCGGCCATGGCCGAATGCCGGCAGGTTTTCGCCCCGGTGCGGCTGACGCCGGTTTCGGGCATGCCCTTCACCTTTATCCTGGAGAACCGTTACGATTTTTCTTCCCTGGATCACCTCTCCCTGGATTGGAGTATCCGCGGGGAGGATTACCGGGGGGTTCCCGGCGCGGGGGAAACCATCCTGGCCCGGGGCAGCCTGGACCTGCCGGGTATCGGTCCGGGGGAAAAGCAGGAGCTGACCCTCAAGCTCCCGGAGGATTTCTGCTTAAAGGACTATGCCGGGATCGTATACTTCCACGCTGCTTTTTGCCTCCGGTCGGACACCCCCTGGGCAAAGGCGGGGCATGTGGTGGCCCGGGCGGAGCGGATCATCCGGGAAACCCCGGCGGAGCTCTGCCTTGCCGCCTCCGCCGGGGCGGAACCGGCGCCGGAAGACGCCGTTTCCCGGGGAGTTGCGGACTTTGCGGGCCGGTTCAGGCCCTCCCTCTTCCGGGTTCCCACGGAAAACGACGGCCTCAAAACCTGCTTCCACCTTCGGGGGGATCCGGCGGCCCTCTTCTACTACAAGGACAAGGCGGTGTTCCCCTGGCTTGACCTGGATCTGCTCCACCTCCGCAGGGAGGAGGAAAAAACCGAAGAGATCTCCTGGGAGGGCCGCCCCGCCAGCCGGTATACCGCCCTCCTCTTTCCGGGGAAAGACGCGGTCCCGGAGTTCCGGGACAGGATGCTGGGGACCTATACCCTGATCACCGTCAACCCCGGCGGAGGGCGGCCCCTTATATTGGATGCCGGCTTTGACCTTGATCCTACCCTGCCGGAACTGCCCAAGGTGGGGATCACCGCGGAGGTACCCGCGGCCTACGGAACCCTCTCCTGGTTCGGGGCAGGACCGGAAGAATCCTACCCGGATCGTCTGGCAGGGGCCTTTCTGGGCCGGTATACCCACCGGATCGCCGAACTGGAAACTCCCTACATCGTCCCCCAGGAAAACGGGAACCGAAGCGGCCTGCGGAACCTCAGCCTCCTGGCCGGGGAAGCCCCGGCGGAACCCAAAATCCTGTCCCTGTGGACGGACCGGCCCGTCAATTTCAGTGTCAGCCGGTACAGTCAGGAGAACATGCTTGCGGCCCTTCACACCTGCGATCTGGCGGATCTCACCGCGGGCCCCGGGGGGCACTATCTCCTCAACAT
The DNA here is from genome assembly GCA_031279015.1 of Spirochaetaceae bacterium. Classification (GTDB taxonomy): domain Bacteria; phylum Spirochaetota; class Spirochaetia; order Treponematales; family Breznakiellaceae; genus JAITJI01. The sequence continues at coordinate 3,770 of JAITJI010000019.1, read as the reverse complement.
AGACATTGCCCAGCGGGGGGTGGGAACCTCCACCTGCGGCCCCGATACCCGGGACGAGTACCGTATCAGGCCGGGATTCTTCAGAATGAAATTATTTTTACAGGGAAGGTGAACTATGAAAAAGCCGGTGCGGTATCCGCCTGTGGTTACCCGGTTTCCCCATTTCCTCCACGGAGGGGATTATAACCCGGATCAGTGGATCAAGTGGAAGGATACGATATGGAAGGAGGATATGCGGCTGGCAAAACTGGCGGGCATCAACTCCCTTTCCGTGGGGATTTTTGCCTGGGCGGCCCTGGAACCTGCCGAGGGGGAGTATCGCTTTGAGTGGCTGGACGAGGTCATGGACATGCTTGCGGAAAACGGGATCATCGCGGTCCTTGCCACCCCCTCGGGGGCCCGCCCCGCCTGGCTGAGCCGGAAGTACCCCGAGGTTCTCCGGGTTAACCCCCTGCGCCGGCGGAACCTCCACGGAGAACGGCACAACCACTGCCTTTCGTCCCCGGTGTACCGGGAAAAGCTTACCGCCCTTAATACCAAACTCGCCGAACGCTACGGGAACCACCCGGCCTTGGGGGTCTGGCATATTTCCAACGAGTACAGCGGCGAATGTCACTGTCCCCTCTGCCAGGAGCAATTCCGGGGGTATCTCAAGAAGACCTACCCCAGCCTTGACGCCCTGAACGAAGCCTGGTGGACCAGTTTCTGGAGCCACACCTACGGGGATTGGGAGGAAGTTGAAAGCCCCGGCCCCCTGGGGGAAACCAACACCCACGGCCTTAACCTGGACTGGAAACGGTTTACCACCGAACAGTTTGTCGATTTTTACCGCTGCGAGATCGCCCCCCTGCGAAAGTTCAGCCCCGGTATCCCCTGTACCACCAACCTCATGGGAACCTACCCGGGGATAGACTACTATCGCCTTGCGGAGGCGCTGGATCTGGTATCCTGGGATAATTACCCCCAGTGGACCGGTACGGAAAAGGATGTTGAAATTGCCGTCGATGCTTCTTTTAAGCACGACCTTACCCGGGGGCTCAAGGGAAAACCCTTCATGCTGATGGAATCCTCCCCTTCGGCCACCAACTGGCGGCCGGTGGCAAAACTGCACCGGCCCGGGGTACACATGCTGCAATCCCTCCAGGCGGTGGCCCACGGCGCCGATACGGTCCAGTACTTCCAGTTCCGTAAGGGCCGGGGGGCTTCGGAGAAGTTCCACGGCGCGGTGGTGGACCACGAGGGCAGCGAAAACACCCGGGTTTTCCGGGATGTGGCCGCCCTGGGGGAACGGCTTAAAACCCTGGACGGCGTTGTGGGAACCGCGACCCCCGCATCGGTGGGGCTTATCTACGACTGGAACGTCCGCTGGGCCCTGGACGACGTACACGGCCTTCTCCAGAGGAACACCAACTACGAACAGACGGCGCTCGATCACTACCGGCCCTTCTGGCAGATGGGCATACCCGTGGAGGTCATCGATTCTAAACGGAGCTTTGACGATTACGAACTCCTCATCGCCCCCATGCTGTACCTCCTGCGGGAAGGCGTGGCCGGGGCCGTCGAAGCCTTCCTGCGCCGGGGCGGCGTTTTTGTGGCCACCTATGTCTCGGGGTACGTGAACCCCACGGACCTGTGCTTTCAGGGGGGCTTCCCCGGTCCCCTCAGGGACGCCCTGGGGATATGGTGTGAGGAGGTAGACGCCCTCTACCCGGAAGACAGGAATACCATTGAATGGAACGGCAGGAGCTACCGGGCCTTTGATCTCTGCGAACTCATCCACCCCCGGGGCGCCGAAACCCTGGGAACCTACGGCGCCGATTTTTACGCCGGCCGTCCCGCCCTCACGGTGAACCGCTTTGGCAAGGGCAGGGCCTACTTCATCGCCGCCCGGACGGGTCAGGATTTCCTTGGGGATTTTTACGGCAGGATCGCCGGGGACCTGGGCCTTGTCCGGGCTCTGGACGGGCTCCCCTCCGCGGCCGGACTTCCGGCCCTGCCCCCGGGGGTTACCGCCCAGGTTCGCAGCGACGGTCGGCGGGATTATGTCTTTGTGATGAACTTTAACCCCCGGGAAGTTACGGTGAACGCCGGAACCCCGGACGCAAAAACCCTGGCCCCCTATGAGGTTTGGATTACCGAACGGCCCTGCTGAAGGTCCGGATTTGCAGTTCCGCCGAGGGCAAGGGCATTGCTTTAAGGCCCCTTTCCCTTCTGTATCCCCAGGAAGCTCAGAAATACCGGGAAAAACGAGGCGAGCCAGGAGAGGGGGTTCACCAGGCACACCCCCAGAAATCCGATCCGGGGGATGAGGACAAAGGCCGCCAGGACGCTCATCACCGTTTCCATCACCCCGCTCATAACCGGGCCGAAATGTTTCCCCATGCCCTGGAGGCTTGAGCGGAAGATCAGCATAAAGCCCAGGACCGTGACGGTGTAGCCTGAGAAGATGATGTACCGGTAGGCCAGGGCCGCTCCTTCGGCGCTGTCCCTGATAAAGAGGGAGGCGAAAAACCGGCCCCCCGTTCTGTTGAGGAGGGCCATACAGAGGCCCCCTCCCAGGCAGAGCAGGCAGGTCTGGAAGATCCCCCGGTTAACCCGGTCCATGCGGCCTGCGCCGTAGTTCTGGGCCGTGTAGGTGGTTACCGCCCGGGAGACGGCGAAGAAGGGCATCATGTTGAGGGCCCGGATCTTCTGGGCCGCCGCCACCGCCCCGATGGTCACCGTGCCCAGGCGGTTCATCACCGCCTGTACCAGGATGTTGCCGAATTCCACGATGATCTGCTGGAGGGCCATGGAGATCCCCAGGGAAAAATGCGCCGCCAGATCCCTCCTGCCCGGGTACCATGCTCCCCGCCGGGGCAGGAAGCTCCCCAGGCGTCTGCGGAGTACCCGCAGGGCCAGAACCGCGGAAATCAGCTGCGAAAAAACCGTCGCCATGGCTGCGCCCCGCACACCCCAGGGAATCGCCGCCACCAGGAGCACGTCCAGCAGGATGTTCAGAATCGAACTGATGGTGAGGAACGCCAGGGGCGTAACACTGTCCCCCGCTGCCTGAATGAGTCCGCAGAAGAGGTTGTTGAATATGCTCACCGCAATTCCTCCGATGATGATGGAGGCGTAGGCCGCGGCGTCGCCGAGGATCTCCTGAGGGGTGTTCATCAGCCGGAGGACGGGCCTTGTCAGGGGGATAAGGACGGCGGTGAAGACCAGGCCCAGGACCAGGCTGAGGCTGATCCCCGCGGCGATGCTGCGGCTGATCCCGTCCCTGTCCCCGGAGCCGATGCACTGGGCGGTGATCACCGTGAACCCCGATGAAAGGCCTATGGCCAGGCCGAAAACCAGTTGGACAAAACCCGACGCCACCCCCGCTGCGGCCAGGGCGCCGATACCCAGGACTCTCCCCAGGATAAAGGCGTCGGCCATGCCGTAGAGGAGGTGGCAGATCTCCCCGCCCAGAAGGGGCAGGGAAAAAAGAAGGATACGCCGCCAGGGGCTCCCGCAGGTTAAAAGCTCCGGTGTCTTCCCCGGGGCGGTTTTGGAATGGATTCTTTCTTTCATAAAATTTATGCGCTGCCTTGATGCGTTCTTTAAAAGTTGAATGGAACGTAAACTTGGCCTGCCTGAGGCCCTTCAGGCAGCCTAGGCGCCGGCCTTTTCTCCGCTGAAGTCCCAGGGAGCGTAGATCTTGGGCACATCCCCCAGGAGCCGTTTGGTATAGTCCGACTTGGGGTTGAGGATCGCCTCGTCCGCGGTACCCTGCTCCACGATAA
>JAITJI010000072.1 GCA_031279015.1 Spirochaetaceae bacterium | reverse complement strand
CGTATCGTGGAGCAGGCGGAAACCGAGGAACTCCTCTACCGTCCCCTCCATCCCTACACCGAGGCCCTGGTTTCGGCCATTCCGGTGATAAATTCGGATAAGTCCAAAAACCGGATACGTCTGGAGGGGGATGTACCCAATCCGGTGGACGCGCCCCCGGGCTGCGTGTTCCACCCCCGTTGCAGCTACGCCGGCCCCGAATGTTCGGTTTCCGTTCCGGAACTGCGGGAGGCGGGACCGGGCCACCAGGTGGCCTGTTTTAACTATGACAAGATAAGCCTGAGGGGGATATGATGCCGGAAAAAACACTGGCCGTAATTGCCTATCTTTTCGGGCTGCCCGGCGCCCTTATCGCCGCCGTCCTGGGCAGAAAGAGCAGGTTTTGCCTCCACCATGTCCGGCGTTCCCTGGAACTGTTTCTCTTCCTCGCCTTCCTCTTCTGCGTCTGGTTTGTCGTTCTATACCTTCTCATCCTGATCCCCTATGCAGGTTTTCCCATAGCCATAAGTTTCTTTGGCATTGTGGTTGCCGGCGTTGTTTTCTGTGTTGTCCTCAGCATCATGGGTCTTGTCAAGGTCATTAAGGGCGACAGGGTGCTCTTTCCCCTGGTCTCGAGTCTTCCGGAACGCATTGGCCCCCTCCGGAAACTGCTGGAACGGCTTGATCCTGCCGCCTGATCCCATCCGGCCTGCCGGAGTTGAGGACGGGGACACAGACTCCCCCTCCGCCTTCAGGATCCGCATAGGATTTTATGCTCATTACTGCGAAGCTCCGGTTTGATGCAACAGGGGAATAACACGATAGATTTCGTGTCATTGCTGCGGGGTCCCTAGGGTAAACCGTTTTTTAGAGTTTTGAGAGAAATGCAAAGGTGATGTCATCGCAATCCGGCAGATTCTCGTGACCAAAGTCGGGGTACAACAAAAACTTCTTTTTGGCGCGTATCTTGTTGTACATGGCGAATTGGCTTGAGGGCGGACAGATGGTATCCATAAGGCCTGTAAAGAGCAGAACCTCCGCCTTGATCCGGGGGGCAAGGAACTGCAGATCGATATACCCCAGGGTGGTAAATACCTTCTCCTCCCGTTCATGCCGGGGATCAAACCAGCGGAAGTAGTCCTTTAGCTCCTGGTACGCATCCTTGGCCAAGTCTAGTTCCCATACCTGTTTGTAGTCGCAGAGGAAGGGATAGACCGGGGCTGCCCGTTTGATGGGGGATAGGGCGGCGCAGGCGACGGTAAGGGCGCCGCCCTGGGAACCGCCGAAAGCCCCCAGCCGGTTTTCGTCTATTTCCGGGAATCCGCTGACCACCCGGACCAGCTGGGCGGTATCCAGGAAGATATGACGGAAGAGGAGATTGTCCGGGCTGTCGTCCAGTCCACGGATGATATGCCCATGCAGAGTATTGCCCCGCACGCCTCCGGTATCTTCACTGGAGCCTCCCTGACCCCGGCAGTCCATGGCTGCAACGGCTATGCCGGCCGCGGCATAGCCCAGCAGGCCGAACCAGTCCCCGGCGTTCCACGCGTAGCCGTGGAATTTGAATACCGCCGGCAGGGGGGAGCGGATGTTTTTGGGAAGGACAAATTTCGCATGGATCCGCGCTCCCCGCACCCCGGTAAAATAGAGATCAAAACAGTCTGCAAAGGGACAACTGAAGGATGCAGGGATCAGTTCCTGCGCGGGATCGGTAGAGGCAAGTTCCCCCAGGGCCCGTTCCCAATACGCCTCATGATCCTCAGGACGGGGATTGCGGCCCTGCCAGTTTGGTAATTCTGAAACAGGAATATCGATCAGCATGTTACAAAACCTCCCTATGAAGCAATGTCAAAACATCAGGGTTTGGAACCGGGCTGGGTTCATTCATTTATAATATCCCTCAAGGCTAAACGGTGATTCTGCCGTCCGTATCCCACAGATCCTCCCAGTCTTTAGCGCCGGGCCAGAGGAAGACCTGCCCCTTAACCAGGCGGCAGTTTCGTTCGGCCCCGGCCAGGGACGCCATCTCCGCCTCCGACAGGGGATCTTCCACAACAGCCCGGAGGTTGCTCCGGTAATTTTTTTCATGCACCGAAAAGGGGATGGGGATCTGACCCCGTTGAACCGCCCATTTAAGGCAGACCAGGGCGGGATGAATCCCGTGGGCCTTTGCCGCCGCAAGCACTTCCGGCGTCTCCGTATCGGCAACATCTCCGGGGGCCTTGTCCCGGTCCGGCCGGTTAGGGGAGCCTACCGGACAGTAACCGATGACGGTGATCCCCCGCTTTACGCAGTAACCGAAGAGTTCCCGCTGTTGAAAACAGGGGTGGAGTTCCATCTCGATAAGGGCGGGTTTTATCCGGCAGCGGGGCAGCACGGCCTCCAGTTTTGGGATGGTCATGTTGGACATGCCGATATACCGGGCCAGACCCATATCGGCAATGCGTTCCATCCGGGCCCAGGTTGCCAGGTAGCGCTCGGCGTTAAAGGGGACCGAATTGGGATTCCGGGCATTGCCGTCACAACCCGGGGCATGGTAGTTGGGGAAGGGCCAGTGGACGAGGTAGGCGTCAACATAGTCAAGCCTCAGGTCCCGGAGCGTCTTTGCCAGGGAGAAGAGCACATCTCCCTGGCCATGCATGTCGTTCCACACCTTGGAGGTGATGAAGAGTTCCTCCCGTTTTACCACCCCCGTACCAAAGGCTTCCGCAAAGACGGCGCCGATGCGGTCCTCATTGCCGTAGACCGAGGCGCAGTCGAAGAGCCGGTACCCATAACGGATCGCGCCGGCCACCGCCGCAGAAACCTCCTCCGGGGAGTAACGGTCAGACCCAAAGGTCCCCATGCCTATGGCGGGGATCTTTTCGCCCGAAGAAAGGGTAAAATGGGGGACCCTTTGAGGATCAATTGAATCTGTCATATCCTTTCCTTATCTTTCCGTGCCGGAGACTTATTTCAGTTCCTCATCAAAACAGACCGCCACCTTGCCGCAGTTTCCCCCCGCCATAAGCCGGTAGGCTTCATCCGCCTTGTCCAGGGGGAAACGGTGGGTGATCAGGACATCGGGGTGCAGGTTCCAGCGGACCAGTTCCTCCACAAGGTTTTCCATCAGCCAGATGCTGGTTACCCAACTGCCGTAAATGGTTTTTTGGGGGTGGATAATATCGGGGCTGGGGTTAAAGTTTACCGTCCCCCCCTCACCTACAAAGGCGATCTTCCCCCACTGCCGGGCAGCGCGGATGGCGGTTGCCCTGCCGGCGTCGCTGGCGGAGCAGTCAAAGGCCCTTTCGACGCCGTTGCCGCCGGTAAGGGCAAGGATCTCCTCCGCGTTTTTTGGGCCCGGTTCAAACACGGCGTCCGCCAGATTGAGTTTCTTTGTCAGCTCCAGGCGGAACGGATTAGCTTCTATACCGTAGAGTTTCTGGGCCCCCATGGCGCGGCAGAGCATCAGGGTTGCAAGCCCCACAGGACCCAGGCCCACCACCAGGACGGAATCGGTTCCGCTTACCCCGATCTTCTGGATCGCCTCATATACGGTTCCAAAGCCGCAGGCCACCTGGGCGCCATCGGCGTAGCTTAAGGTATCGGGAAGTTCCACCAGGTCCTTTTCATCGCAGAGGATATATTCGGCCATGCCCCCGTCCCGCTGCCAGCCGTAGGCCGCCCGGAAGGGGGATGAACAGGAGATCATGTAGCCCATACGGCAATCATGACAGACTCCGCAGCCCGAGATATGGTATACGATAACCCGGGCCCCTTTTTTGAACCGCCGGATTCCCGGCCCCTCTTCAACCACCTGACCACAGGGTTCGTGGCCGGCGATTACATTCTGGTAGCCTTCGGGCCCCTTCCCCAGATGTTCCCGGTAAATGGCCCGTATATCGCTGCCGCAGATGGTAGACGCCTTCATTTTAACCAGTACCTGCCCGTGTCCGGGAACCGGAACAGGACAATCCCTGAGCACCGCCGTACTGTTGCCGGGGAGGTATACTCCCTTCATCGTTCCCTGCATAATTCCTCCTCCGTACTATTAAGAATCCGTAAATTAAGAATATATAAAGTATAACATATTTTGGGAATGATTTGACTAGGCCGCGTTGTTCCATAAAGAATCTATATAATCACATCTGAAAGATCGAAATACAAACAGTGTTTTTTTATCTATTTTAAACCGGACAGCAGCGCTCATTAGGCGCAAACATAAACCGCAAAAGAACCACAAAAAAACACTTGAAAAGGATATTATTATGTAATAAGCTATCCTGACACAAGTAACACACAAGGGTGGATCGGTAGATCCGGTATTTTTAGAGAAGAAATCATGAAGAAAATATATCTCCTTATGGAAGATGTATGGCACAAACGGGATGTGATCCTGCCGGGGATGGAAGCGGCTTTGGGACCCGGCGGCTTTATCGCCGTTGATGATCCCGAAGATATCCCCTGGGATACGCTGGAACGGGACGTTTCCCTTTTTGTCTCTCAAAAGGGGAACGATCAGGATCTGCCTGATGGCGGACGGCTCTTCTGGATCACCGTCGAACGGATTCAAAAGCTCCAAAACTTTGTCCAGTCCGGCGGCGGTCTGCTGTGTATCCATTGCGGTACGGTTTTAGGCGCCGCCGATCCGCAGTACCGGAAACTGACAGGGGGTATATTCATCCGGCACCCGGAACAGTGTCCCGTTACTTATGCGCCCATCCGCAACAGTCATCCCATTGTGGAGGGGGTCGAGCCCTTCACTGTGCCGGACGAGCATTATTACTGCGAGCTTTCGGTGGAAGACGTACACCCCTTTATGATCTGCGGTTCCGTTGGAAACCCCACAGCCTTTGGGGGCTGGTGTCAGGAACTGGGGGCCGGACGATCCGTGACCCTTACTCCGGGGCACACTCCGGAGGCGGCGACGAATCCCAATATGACACGACTCATCCGGAATGCGGTTAAGTGGGCGATCCGGGGCTGAAATGACGTGTCGGACCCATTGTAAGATCCAGACTCGTTTTAAACGTTGCCTATTTCCGGCGGGTATATTACAATTATTTGACAGATGCCGGTACAGAAGCCGGCCTTGAGGGTGCAGAGCCCTTGTCTGTTTCTGGGGGCGTTATGAAAAAAGATCCGGTAACCCTGGCGTATATCAACATGTATGGCCTTTTAGGGGCCCTGGAAGATCTCTGTCATTTTTCAAAGGAGGCGGGGGAACTTGCCGGGGCCGGTGGAAAGTCCGGGTCCATCACAGTGGGGTTTACCGTAAAACGGGGCCCTGCCATGACCCTGTGTTTCTCCGGCGGTCTCTGTACGGCCCGGGCAGGGGAGGGGCCCTGCAATATCAAGCTGCCATTCAGTTCCTGTGAAAAATTCAACGGCCTCATAGACGGAACCCTTACCCCCATACCGAGTAAGGGTTTTACCCGGATCGGATTCCTGACAAAAAATTTCGTCGGCCTTACCAAAATTCTGGAGGCCTACCTCCGTCCCGCTCCGGAGGCCTTAGCGGACCCGGTTTTTTCCCGGGCCAGCACCACCATCATGTTCTTCCTCATCGCCCAGGCCATGGTGCAGATAGGGAACCATGATGAGATTGGCCGTTTCAGTGCCTCCAATATCCCCGACGGTACGGTAGTGCTCTCCATCGCCGGGGATGAGTCTTCCCCGGAAGCCCCTCGCCGGCAAGCATCGTCGCAGCAGGCAGGGGGGCTGCGGGTGGCAATCACGGTACAGGATCACCAGCTTACCTTGTCCCGGACTCTTCCGAAACAGTACCACGCCGTCATGGAGTTTGGGAGCATAGCCCTGGCCCGGCAAATCTTTGACGGAAAGGTAAGCGCCATCGGCTGTATCGGTCAGGGGTTCATCAGCCTACAGGGTAATATCGGCATCCTGGATAACGTCAACCGTATCCTGGACCGGGTGGCCCTGTATTTAGCCTAAATTATACAGAGGAGGGGAATCCTATGCGTTTTCCTATTTATAAACTGGACCGGAGTGCCGAAGAATACCGGCGGGCCCTCAGGGTGATCCCCTCGGGGATATATGGTCATCAGGGCCCTGCGGAGGGTTGTTTTGTGCCTGTGGAGGCCTTTCCCTTCTTTTCGGAACGGGCCAAGGGCAGTTACTTCTGGGATGTGGACGGTAACCGGTTTATCGATTATATGTGCGCCTATGGGCCCAATGTACTGGGCTACAATGACGAAGATGTGGACGAGGCCGCGGCAAAACAGCGGGCCCTGGGGGACTGTATCACCACCCCCTCTACCAGGATGATCGATTTTGCGGAACTCCTGGTGGATACAGTAGCCAGTGCAGACTGGGCCTTTTTTGCCAAAAACGGCGGGGATGTGACCACCCTGGCGGTAATCGCCGCCCGGGCCCATACCCATCGTAAGAAGATCGTCTTTTTTAAGGGTTACTACCATGGGGTTACCCAGTGGACCCAGAAGGTGGACTATCCGGGTATTCTGGAAGAGGATGTGCTCAACAACATCTATGTGCCCTGGAACGATTACGAAAAACTCGCCGAGGTTTTTGAGGAAAACAGGGGGGAGATTGCGGCGTTGATCTCCCAGCCCTACCTTCACGGGAATTTTATGGACAACCAGCTTCCCGGAGAGGGGTTCTGGCAGAAGGTCCGCAAGCTCTGTACCGATACGGGGACGGTACTCATCATCGATGATGTCCGGGCGGGATTCCGGTTGGATCTCGCCGGGAGCGATCACTTCTTTGGCTTTGAGGCGGATCTCATCTGTTTCTGCAAGGCCCTGGCCAATGGCTACAATGTAAGCGCCCTCTGCGGCAAGGAATTTTTACGGAATACCCTGAGCAGCGTCACCTTTACGGGAAGCTATTGGCTTTCCGCCGTGCCTTTCGCTGCGGGGATCGCCTGTATCGAGAAGATGAAGCGCCTTAATCTGCCAGCGTTGCTCCAGGAAAAGGGGAAGGTCCTTACGGAGGGGCTTGTCGCCACGGCAAAGAAACACGGTTATGATCTCCATGCTTCGGGGATGCCCGCCCTTTTCTACCTTCGGATCGCCAATGACGACCTTGGGGGGACTCCCTCCCTCATGCTTCATCAGAGATGGATTGCGGAGATGGTGAAGAGGGGGATATACCTCACCAATCATCATAACCATTTTCTCAACTACGCCCTGAGTGATGAGGATATCAAGACCACCATTGAGATTGCCGATGAGGCCTTCTCGGTTCTCTAAGGGCAAAGGTCCCTCTGCAAAGAACAAAGAAAAATAAGCTTGACAATATATAGCCGGAAGCGCAAAAAAATAGTATATTAATATGATAAGAACTGTAAGGAATATGATAACAAAAACCTGTAACGGAGTAAAAAATGCCGGTACCCCATATCTATATGGATTATAATGCAACCACCCCCCTTAGAGAAGAGGTAAAGGCTGCAATAATTGAGGATTTTGAGACATTTGGAAACGCCTCCAGTATGCACGCCGACGGAAGGCGGGCCCATGCCCGGGTGGAAGAAGCCCGGCAGGCGGTAGGGGAGCTTCTTGGCTGTCCTGCCGGGACGGTGATCTTTACCTCCGGAGGCTCCGAGTCAAACAATACGGTCTTTCAAACCATGCGCCGTCTGGGTTCGGACGCCCATGGAAAGGTCTTATCCCGGGGACGGACCGGGATCATCATCACTGCCATCGAGCATCCCTGTGTGCTGAATTCCGCCGACTATCTCAAATCCCTGGGCTTTCCCGTTACTTTTCTGCCGGTGGATGAATACGGGAAGATAGGGCTGGATGACCTCAAGGCTGCCCTCAATGAAGACACCCTCTTTGTTTCGGTGATGATGGCCAACAACGAGATTGGTACCATTCAGGATATTGCCGCCATTGCCCGTGTTGTTAAGGATGCCGGGGCCTATCTGCACAGCGACGCCGTCCAGTCGGTGGGGAAGATCCCGGTGAATGTGGAGGATCTGGGGGTAGATTACCTCACCATGTCGGCTCATAAGATCTACGGACCCAAAGGCATCGGGGCCCTCTATGTAAGATCCGGGGCGCCCCTCTTCCCCCTGATCCACGGGGGACACCAGGAGGATGGTTTCCGGGCGGGAACCTACAACAACATCGGCATTCTGGGGTTGGGGAAGGCTGCGGTGCTGGCCCGGCAGCATCTTGCCGAATACATGGAGGAGATGAGGGCCCTGCGGGTCCGCCTTCGGGATGGGCTTTTGGCGAACATACCGGACATCAAAATAAACGGTCATCCCGATGATGTTTTGCCCAATACCCTGAACGTTTCCTTCCCCGGCGCGGAGGGGGAATCCATCCTCCTCGCCCTGGACCTCTCAGGGGTGGAAGTTTCCACCGGTTCCGCCTGCGCATCGGGGAGTCTCGAACCCTCCCATGTACTCCTTGCCATGGGAGTCGGTCCGGAGCTTGCCCACGGTTCCATCCGGTTCAGCATGGGCTGGGGGCTGCGCCGGGAAGATATCGATTATATTATTAAAACCCTGCCGCCTATCATTGCCCGCTTCAGGGCCATGTCTACCGTTCAGGCGGCGCCTCGGAAGGTCGGGGTTTAAAGGAGCAGCGTATATGTCCGATTGGCTTTATTCGGATACGGTTAAAGATCACTTTACCAATCCCAGGAATGTCCTTCTGGGGGATGAGGCCGCCTTCCCCGCCGATGCGCGGGGTCAGACAGGGAACATAAAATGCGGGGATCAGATGCTGATGCTCCTGCAAATAAAGGATGACGTCATCACCGATGTCCGCTGGAAGACCTACGGCTGCGCCAGCGCCATTGCCTCCACCAGCATGCTTTCGGAGATCATCAAGGGGATGCATATCCGGGACGCCTACACCATCCGTCCCCAGGACCTGGTGGAGAAGCTTGGCGGGCTTCCGGAGTACAAGATCCACTGTTCGGTTTTGGGGGACAAAGCCCTGCGGACCGCCATCGACGATTACCTTGCCAAGACCGGCCGTCCGGGGCTTTTCAAAGAACCTTCTACGGTTATCTGTCAGTGCCTGTCCATCACCGATAAGGATATTGAGGATGCCTTCAATCACGGCGCCCGGACCTGGGAGGATCTGCAGCAAGCTACCAAGATCGGAACGGTCTGCGGGAGTTGCAGGGAAAAGGCTCTGGAACTGCTGCACGAGTTTGCCCACATATACGGAATGTGACAACGCCCCTGCCTGCAGGATTGCCCTCAGGTATACAAGACAAGAAAAATCTTTGTTCTTTCTGTCTTTATATCGATAGTAAAAATGTAAAGAATTCATGGAGGAGATAGGTGATGAGAGCGGGCTATCCGTTATTTTTGAGGATGTGACGATAGCTATACATTTGGATATGTCTATTACTATAGACGCAAATACTAAAACTCTGACCGGAACAATGAAAGTGGAACAGGCATTTTCCGGTAAGACTATAGACAATATCTGGCCGCTTATAAGTACGTCTTTCTCCGGGGACCCGAATGTTCAGGTTGACGAAGCAAATCATTCTGCAACGATGACGACCGGTATTGATGAAATGCTAGTTGATGTCAATGATATGGATAATTATCAAATTAACCAGTACGGAACAAAAATAAAGATCCTAATGCCTGAGACCACTGTCGGGTTTTTCCAGGATTTTGAAATTATATTTAATAGGGTGTAGCCCTTTTTGGTTTAATACCCCGGAGCTTGTTCGGGGTTCTCCATTGGCGCACGGGCGCCCTTAGGGTTCACTTCTCCTGTAGGCTTGTTCCATTGAGGATTACCGGCGTCCCGTCGCTCCGCTGGATGAGAACCTGATCCCCTTCAAAACGGGGGGCGCCATAGGGGTGGACCGTGACGGTTGACCGGGCTTCCAGGGTCAGGCCGGTGTTAAACCTGCCAAGGTAGAGGCTGCCCGAGGAAAGGGTGATGGCGTAGAGGCTACCCCCGTTTGTCCACAGGAGGCTCTGGGGGTGGATGTCGTCGGCCCCCTGGTTAGCTATCTCCAGGGTTTCGCCGTCTATCTCCACCAGCCGTATGGCGCCGCTTCCCCGGTTTTCCCCGGCTATTGCCAGGATCCTGCCCTCCGGCTGGATCAGGGTGTGGACGTTGACCGTTGTCAGGGGGGAAGATCGGAGTTCCACCCCGGAATCGGGGTGAAGCCGCACCAGCCGGCCCAGGGGCGAATCGGAGCTGTTTATCCGCAGGGTGAGCAGTCCCACCGGAGCCGGTCCCTCCCGGTCTTCCCGGGCGATGAGTCCCTGCTGGTCCCGGGCAATGTCCTGCCGTTCCTGCTGGGCTTCGGCGGCCTTCTGTTCCGCAAACTGTTCTGTCTTTTCCGCCTCCTCCCGGCGGGTTTCCAGGGCGGCTTCCTGCTTATCAAGATCTTCTTCCTTTTTATCCGTCTCCGCTTCCCGCTGGGCCAGTTCTTCCCGGGCCTGCCGGGTCTCTTCGGGGCTGGTCCGGCCCGCGGCCTCCGCCTCATCGATCTGCTGCCGTTCCCGGTTTATGGAGTCTCGTTCTGCAGCAGCTTCGGACCGTTCCCGGGCGATCCGTTCTTCCTCTGCGGTAATGCCTTCCCGCTGGAGGATCGCCCGCTGTTCGGCCTGTTCAGCTTCCCGTTCCTTGAGGTCTACCATATCCTTACGCTGTTCAATCCCCATATCCTCCCGGGTACGCATCTCGTCTATTACCCGGGCGCTGGTCAGGGATGTGGTGTCCACCGCACTCAGCGTATTGGAGATTCCCAGGGCCAGGGGGATGAGCATGAGGGTCTGTCCGGGCCATTCATCAAACCGAATGGACAGACCTGTCCGTTGCGGATCCAGATTCCCCAGTACCGGCTTCTTGTACCGGCCATTGAAGTAGTCCCAGTTTCCCCGGAAGACCGCGTTGTAAACGGTGATGTACTCGGCCAGAAGGGCGGCGTCGGCAGAAGAATAGGTATAGGCCCCCTCGAGGTATCCCTGGATGATGAGCCTGAGGTTCCTGATATGATCCACCCCCACGTCAACTCCAAGGCCGAAGATGTCCGCATCAAGCCTGTCACCTTCAGGATCGGTCACCGAATGGATAACAAAATACCGGGCCGTGGTACCTGTCCTGAGAACCCCCGAGAGTATGAGGTTTCCCTGGGAGAACCCGATGTTTCGAATCTGATTCCGGGTTTCTATCCGTGCATGGGGACCTTCGTAATTTATAAAGATGACCGGCGTTGAACTGCTCTTGTCCAGTTCCGCAGTATCGACTTCAAGAGCGCCGGTAAAGACGGAAAAACATGAAAGTAATATGGCGAGAAGGACCTTTTTAACGATAAAGATGCCGTTTTTCGGGAACTCATTCATCATGTTACTCCTCTTCTACAAAGTATAATCAAAAACGGCGCCTGTGGTAATGCCTCCGGTGAAGGACATCCCTACCGGAGGGACGCCAGTTCCCGCCGGGCCCGTTCCTGTACTATCCGGGGACGATCATCGGAGGCCAGGGCGATGAGGAGTTTGATCCCCCTGACGCTCAGGGGAGGACCCGAAAAACGGCAAAGCGCCGCCACTGCCGAGGCGGTTGCCGCCAATACCTGCTCATCCTGGTAGCGGATTGGAGGGAAGACCAGGGCGGTAAAGGCCCTGAGGGCGATGCCATGGGGATCCACCCCGATGCGGCCAATGGATTCTGCCGCGGCGGCTTTTACCAGGGAATCCCGATCCTGGTAGTAACGCTCCGTGAGAAACGGTATAGTCTCCCGGGACCCGATATAGCCGAGGAGCCGTATCGCCTCTACCCGGTAGCCGATCCGGACCGGGGGATTTGGCAGTGCGCCCGGACCGGTGTTTACCCCCGGACTGTCGGCTACTTCCATCAGATAGGCGATGAAATTTCTTTCCTCCCTGCCGACCTGTCCTTCCCGGATTGCCCGGCTGATACGGCCCATCTCCGCTTCCAGTTCCTTGGTCTCAAAACGGAAGTAGTAGTCCGCCCAGGGGGAGGGTGGGGGCTTGGCGGGACCGTAGGTCCCCTCGGGAATAAACCCGTAGAGGGATTGCTGCCGTACTCTGACCCGTTCCTCCATCTTGTAGGCGTAGAGGACCCAGTCTTCACCGCCGGCGTAGAGTATGCCATCATCCCCAAAGGCGGGAGTCCCCGCAGCGCCTTTGAGTCGCAGGAGCCAGAGCCGTTTGCCCTCATCGGTAAAGCTTGTGGCCCCCGATTTTGATAGTACGTAGATGCCCCGTTCATCGTAGATCATCCGCACATCTTCCCCCGTCCCGGAACGGGCT
The DNA here is from genome assembly GCA_031279015.1 of Spirochaetaceae bacterium. Taxonomy (GTDB): domain Bacteria; phylum Spirochaetota; class Spirochaetia; order Treponematales; family Breznakiellaceae; genus JAITJI01. The sequence continues at coordinate 27,393 of JAITJI010000072.1, read as the reverse complement.
CCGATATGACTGTCCCCAAGCCGGGATATCCGTCCTTCCGCGGCGTCGATGAGGATCACCTGTCCGGTAGCCAGGGTTACCGCAATCCTGGTTCCCCGGCCTGCTGCGGCCAGGGGCGGGGACTCCAGGGTAGGGAGAATCGCCGGAACCGGCGTCCTCCGGGAGATCTCCGTTTCACCGTTGCCGTAGATGAGGAAGACTTCCCCCCCTGCATCTGCATCGGGGAAGGTCAGGGGGACGATCAGGGCCGGAATATCCCGGAGGCTGCGGGAGGAAAGGGCGCCAAAGGGATCGATTTCCAAAAGTTTCTTGTTCCCGCAGAGGACCACAAAGCCGCCCCGGGAATCCAGGAAGAGGGGGGACAGGGGGGCTTCTTCCAGAGTCTGGCGCCAGAGGGGATACCCCGAAGCGGTGTAACACCACAGATTTTTTCCGGCGCTGACAAAGATCCGGCCATCCCAGCCAACGAGGACGGGGGAGCTTATGGGTGTCCCCAGGTTTATCCGCCATAGCTCTCTGCCGGATCGGTTGATGGCAATGAGGATGCCGTTGGTTCTGCAGATATAACTGGTTCCCTCGGGGGATCGGGAGACAAAGGGGACAAGTTTCCCCCGGGCAAAGTAACTCCAGAGGAAGGTCCCGTACCGGCTATAGGATTGCAGATTTCCGCCGTCCAAGACCACGGTTACGGACTCCGCCTGTACCGACGGGGATCCCATGACTGCACCCCCAAGGGCCTGTCGCCAGAGGGGAGGGGTGTCTACAGGGGGAGGATTCGTTGTTCCGGGCTCCGCCCCGGGGAGGGGCAAGGACAGGAACACCAGGAGTACGAAACCGGGGAGGGAGGGGAGCCTTCCGGACCCGGCGGCAGGGGGGCTCATTCCGCTCCTCTTCTCAGAATTGCAAGTACCTCGGCGTGGGCGGTCTGGGGGTAAAAATCATAGAAACAGAGGGAAGAAAGCCCGTAGCCCCCGGACCGCAGTTCCCCACTGTCCCGGGCAAGAGTGGCGGGATCACAGGACACATAGGCAAGGAGGGGAGGACCCCTTTCGCAAAGCCATTGCCGCATGGGCCGGGACAGTCCCTGCCGCGGGGGATCGACCACGACGAAACTCCGGTGTACCGGTTTTTTCCCGGAGCATCCCTCCTCCCGTACCCACTGATCCTCCCGCAGGGCAAAAAACCGGTGTCCCTCTCCGCTTACATTTTTTCGGGCCAGGTCCAGGGCGGTTTTGTTTTCTTCCACCAGATCGATCCGGCTGAAGTGATCCGCAAGGAAAACCGCAAAGGTTCCCACCCCGCAGTAGATATCCGCTGCCGGCAGGGAAGCATCCGCTTTCCCGGCGATCTCCATAAGATCCCCGATAAGCGTTTCCAGCAGGATTCCGTTGCTCTGAAAAAATACCCCCGCATCCATAGCTATCTCCCGCCTCCGGATTTTAACCTTCCCCCGGGATTCCGGTCCCTCCCGGAGCAGAGTATTCCCCCGGGAGTAAACGCTAAGACTCCCGCCGGGAGGGGGACGGAACCCTTCCCCCCCAAGAAAGGCGTCTTTCCCCTGAGCATAATTCCGCAGTACGGAACGGAGCCCCGGATCCGCCACCGGACAATCCCTTATGGGGACTATCCCCCCACTGCGCCTCCCCTTGAAGCCCAGTACCCGGGGGGCCCGGCGCCCCGGTACGCTGTAGTGCAACCGTATCCGGTTTCGGTACTCAAGAGGAGGGGATCGGCGGATCCGGATTTCCGGCAGGGCGGAAATCCCGCCGATGCGCCTGAAGGTTTCCCGGATGATAGCCACCTTTTCATTTACCTGCGCCTCATAGGAGAGATGCTGGAGGGAACAACCCCCGCAGATCCCATAGTGGGGACAGACCGGAACGCTCCGGTTGGGAGAGGGTTCTGCTATTTCCAGCGCTTCTCCCCAGGCCCAGGTCCTGTGCTCTCCGGTGATACGCCCCCGTATCAGATCCCCCGGGGCGGTCATGGGTATAAAAACGGTTTTTCCCTGAACAAAAGCTATTCCTGCCCCACCCGCAGCGATACGCTGCACCGGAGCGGTAAAAATTTCATTTACTATCATTTATTTATACTATACTATGATTGCCAGAACAATAACATAGGGAGTACAATCGGAGGTATGGATACGGTAAACCCACAGGAACTGACAGGTAATGTAAAACCGGCGGAGGAGTGGTTTTCCGCCGATGATGGGACCCGGCTTTTCCTCAGGCGCTGGATTCCGCGAACTCCCCGGGCGGCGCTCCACATTGTCCACGGCATGGCGGAACATGCCGGCCGTTACGATTATCTTGCCCAAAGGCTTTGCGGAGAGGGTATTGAAGTATGGGCGGCGGATCAGCGGGGCCACGGAAAAACTGCGGATATGGGGGTAAATGATCCTACCCGGGGCGGGCTTTTGGGCCACTGTGGAGACCAGGGCGGATTCGCCCGGATCACCGCCGACATCCACGGCATCAACACCCGGATCAGGGCGGTTTGCCCCGGCCTGCCCCTGTTTCTCCTGGGTCATTCCTGGGGTTCTTTTGTCGTCCAGGATTATATCGAAGGGTACCCGGAGGGGCTTGCAGGCTGTATTCTTTCGGGAACCCGGGGGCGTATGGGGATAAAGACCCTTTTTGGGGCGCCGTTTTTGTCCTGCCTGGTTTTTTTCCAAGGAAGCAGGGCGCAATCCCGCCTGGCCTGGGCCATGGCGGACGGCCCCTTCAACAAACCCTTCAGGCCCAACAGGACTCCCTTTGACTGGCTCTCCCGGAATGAAAAGGAAGTGGACGCCTATGTGGCGGATCCCCTCTGCGGGAACCTCTGTTCCCTTGGCTTTTACCGGGATTTAACGGTCCTCTTCAACCGGCTCCATAAGCCCGTCCGCATGGAGGGGATCAACCGGGATCTCCCGATCTATGTGTTTTCAGGCAGCGCCGATCCGGTGGGGGATATGGGAAACAGCCCGACCGCCCTGGTTAACCTGTACCGGTCCATGGGTATAAAGGACCTGGAGTTTGTTCTCTATCCCGGCGCCCGGCATGAAACCCTTAACGAAACCAACCGGGAAGAAGTAACCGGCGATCTTGTTGCATGGCTCAAAAAACATCTCCCCTTTGGGGGTTGAAAAGGTTGATATTCTGAAGCGAGGAACTCTTGAGAATCCGGTATTCCACAGAAAAAAATGGCCGTCCGGTAAAAAAGGCGAATGTATACACCCGGGATGAACATGGGATAATTTTCGCGGATGTGGATAAAGATGCTGCTTTTATCGTTGAGCGGCTCCGAAGCAGCGGCTATGAAACCTATATAGTCGGCGGGGCGGTCCGGGATCTTATCCTGGGGAAGAAACCTAAGGACTTTGATATTGTCAGTGCGGCGAGTCCGGCCCGGATAAAAAAAATATTCCGGAATGCCCGGATAATCGGCCGCAGGTTCCGGCTGGTCCATGTGTATTTTGGTCCCAAGATATTTGAAGTGTCCACCTTCCGTTCCCTGAAAGACGGGCCCACCAGTAATACCTTTGGAACCATTGAGGAAGATGTGCTCCGCAGGGATTTTTCACTGAACGCCCTCTTTTACGATCCCCAGGATCAGGTGGTGGTGGATTATGTGGGAGGGATGAAGGATATCCGGGAACGGCGGATTCGGCCCATAATCCCTCTGGATGTGATATTCCGGGACGATCCGGTACGGATGATCCGGGCGGTAAAGTACGCCGCCATTGCGGCCTTCAGGCTGCCCTTCCTGCTCCGGTGGAAGATCCGGAAACAGTCCGCCCTGCTCAGATCCGTATCTCCCTCCCGGCTCACCGAGGAGATCCTCAAGATCATCAATTCTCCCGCTGTGGCCCGTATTGTGGAGAGCCTTATGGAATTCAACTTATACGCATATTTACAGCCCGAAGCCTCGGCGCTGATGCAGAAGCATAGCGATTTCCGCCTCCGGTATATAAAGACCCTGACGGATCTGGGCTGCAGGAATGAGGGATGCCCCGGCTCTGGGGAATCCCTGGCCGCCCTGGTCCGGGATTATCTGGAGGATTGTGTGGACTGGAAGGCCGATGTCGCGGAGAGTTACAAGAATGCCTTTATCGCCGCCCGTAAATTTGTGCTTCCCATGAATCCTCCCCGGGTAGAGCTGGATCAGGGGGTCAGGCTTATCTTTAGGGAACATGGCATTGTCCTTAAAAAGGCCCGTTTCTTTGACCGGGAAAGACCGGGGGCCCGGAAAAAGGAGGGTCTGCCGGCGGTACAGGAGGAGCGGGGAACCGGGGAGGGACCAGGCCGGGAAGGGACGGTTCACAGGAAACAGCGCCGCCGCAGCAAGGCCTCCGTCCGGGATAATTCCGGGGAATCTCCTACGGCAAACCTTTGATCAGATCATCGACCTTCTGCCTGTACCGTTCAGGGGATTGTGCGGCGGCCTGCTCCAGATACCCCCTGGCTTCGACGTTGCGGCCGGCGGAATAGGCGTTAAGCCCCAGGGCGTAACGGACCAGGGCCTCATCAGCGCCGTACTGTAGGGCGGAACGGTAGTAATTTTCCGCCAGATCGTAGTTTTGTTGTTCGTATTCCAGGAGTCCCAGATAGTAGTAGGGCGCATAGTGGGCTGGTTTTAGATTCAGGGCGTCGATAAACCGCTGTTCCGCGGTGAGGGAGTCCTTGAGGGCGTAGGCGTTTTGCCCCTCCCGGATAAGTTCCGTAAAGGTTCTGCGGGAGGCCAGGTATGCCTTGTAATCCCCTTCAAAAACCGCCGGATCGTGCCGTTGAATACGGCGGAACACCGCCTCGGCGTTTTCCCGGGCGCCGGCGGTTTCGGAGAGGACCATAAAGAGTTCCGTCAGGGTTCTGAAGTAATCCTCGTTGCCGCTGTTCAGGAAGAATGAGACCAGTGACCAGGCCATGGCCTGAAAATGATCCGGGAGGATCCCCTGCAGGTCCGCCAGGAAGACGGCTTCCGGGGCGGGAGCGGCGTCCCCCAGATTTTTTACCGTATCAAGCCAGACGAGGTTTTCTTCATAGGTAAGTTGGCCAAAACCTTGTACCGGACGCTCCGGCAGAGGTTCCGCCGGGCCTGAAGACGGCAGCCCGGCATTTTGCGGTTTCCATCCCAGGGTACTGAAGTAGACCGCGAAGCCCTCCCGAATCCAGGCGGGGGGGTTGGGGATAAAGCCCCGGAGGAATTGGATAAAGGCCTGGTAGGAGAGCGTCCGGCCCTCTTCCGGACTTCCCCGGTGGATCACCAGCTCCCGGCGTTCACGCTGGTTGTAGTGCAGGTACACCGCCCCGTCCCAGGTTTTGCCCAGTCTGGCGGATATATAGGCATCGTAGGCGGCCTTGTCCTTGAAGGCCCGGACCCGGAGGGGGGAACTCAGGATGGCAGGATCAAACCGGAAGAGCCGGTTAAAGACGTTAAAACGGAGTTCCAGTTCCTGTACCAGGGCCGCCGCGTCGGCGCTTCCCCCATCGGAGATGACGTGATAGTAAAAGTCCTTCAGTTCCGCGATTTCCGGTATCGGACTGCCGGACTCCGGAGCGCCGGGGCTCCCCTGCGGAACCACAGATCTCCGGAAAACATCCTGAACATCCGGGGGAAGGGTCTGTGCGGTCCCGGGCTGAACCGTTTGGGCGGTGAGGGTTCCGGCTAAGACCACGGAAACAAAAAGAATGCCCAGGGATTGTTTCATACGCTCCTCCAATGAAAAGGCTCAACTGTTATAAATTTTATCGATAATAATATTGACTTCTTCAATAAGAATTCCCGTATACCGTTCAATGTTATCTATTATATATTGTTGGAGGGCATGGATATTCCCCCCAAGTTGGGTACCAAAGGGAACATCGATGGTGATGACCAGCCGGTAACCCGCATCATCATCCTTAACTACCATTTTCTTTATCCTGATGCTTTGGTTGTATTCATCAACACAGTGAATAACCATCTGGCTCAGCGCGGCTTCCGAGATGATCACCTTGCCCCGTTTGGAATACTCCGGCCTGACCACCGATTTTTCATGGACCTTTGGGGTCGGCCCCAGGGCCTGGGGTCCTGCCTTCCGTTTGAAGATTCTGATGGCATCATAAAAAATATTAGGATAGTTCCGTTTGACTTCTATGGATGGCACGGGGATCACGTGCTTCCCCTCGATCCGCCTGGTCCGGATGGCCTTTTCAATGTCCTCCTGGGAGGCGATGTCTTCAATTTTAATGACCTTGGCGGGGGGAGGCAGTTGCAACCGGACGGCTATCTTGTTCACCATCTTTTCCGATGTTCCCAGGATCAGGACCTTCCTGAAGTGTTCCCCCTGAAGTTTCCGGGCTACCTCATCCCGCTGGGCTTTTTCATCAAAGAGGGCCACTTTTACTGCCGCAAGGAAGGTTTTTTCTTTTTTTGCCGAATGACCCGCCAGGATCCGGTTGTCCCGGATGAGGAGTCCGTCATCAATGATAAAATCGATGCCGTATTTCTGGGCTACCAATTTTGCCCGGAAACTTTTTCCGGTACCACTTTCACCAACGAGGGCATAGACTCTTATTCCCCGGAGGACAAAGAAAAAATCCCGAAACATACTTACTTTTTACTATATCATATTTAGTGTAGAGAAAATGGTTTTCAGAGATCAAAACCGGTATTTTTTAAATCTTCCGCTGAAAAAAGTTCCCGGAGCCGGCTGCGGAAAATCCGGGGAATTGGCGCGGTGATGGTTTCTGTCCGGTCTTCCCCCGGCGGAAAGGGGAGGGTCAGCGACCAGGCGTGGAGCAGGAGTCTGCAACACTGGAAGCTGCCTCCGTATTTCCGGTCCCCCGCCAGGGGATGGCGGTGATAAGCGGCCTGGGCGCGGATCTGGTGGGTTCTCCCGGTATCGATTTCCAGCATTGCCAGGGTGTAACGGGTCCTGGCGATCAGGGGAAACACCCGGGTCCTGGCGGGTTTTGCCCGGTCCGGGTCTTCTGAAACCGGACCCCGGGACGGACCGCCGGGAAATTGGGAGAGGATCCGGGTTTTTTTTTCTATCCGGTCCCGGAGAAGCCGGTCCTCCCATATCGCCGGTTCGGTGATTGCCCCGTCTGTTAAGGCCAGGTAGCGTTTCACAATCCGCCCTTCCCGGAGGAGGGCGCTGAAATACCGGGCGCCCGCAAGGGATGCGGAAAACACGATGACCCCGCCGGCGGGTTTGTCAAGCCGGTGCAGGGGGCCGGGCCGAAAGGAAAGGGAGGGGGAACGTTTCGGTGCAAGATATGCCTGTACTACGGTGTCCAGGCTTTCCGGCCCGTGGACCACTAGCCCCGCCGGTTTGTTGAGGAAGAGGAGGTCCGGTGTTTCCCGCAGGATATCCAGAGGCGGCAGGTACGGTACCGGCGGGTCCCGGCTCTCCGGCGGGTCTTCCGTCCCCGGGGGCTGCCCCTCCCTCCGGGGTGTAACGTTGCCGGGGATCCCTATGATCTGTCCCGTCCTTACCCGGCTGTCAGGAGCGGCGGGGGATCCGTCCAGGAGGATCCGGCCCTGCCGGAAAAGCCGATGGATGGCGGAGAGGGGCAGTTCCGGCAGGACCCTGCGGACGATCCGGTCAAGCCTGCGGCCGTCATCGTCGGCGCCGGCCCGTACATGGGGGGGCATTCCTTAATTTTAACGGAAGGCGGGGGGGAACGTCAAAGTACGGGAAACATCTATTGACAAAAGCTCTTTCCTGGGGAATTGTTTAATTAATGTCTTTTCTCATAGTTATGCGGGTGGAATCGGTAAGGGCCTTTATTGAAAACCCGATTTTTTTATCTTCTATGTTAAGCTGGCTGCTTGCGCAGCTTCTAAAGGCGGTTATTGTATTGCTCAGAGGACATCGAAGAACAGGCAGGGAAATTCTGGAAACCATTGCATGGCGTACCGGCGGCATGCCTTCCAGTCATGCGGCTCTGGTCTCTTCCATGACTACCCAGGTGGCGGTTCAGGAGGGAGTTAAATCCAATCTTTTTGTTGTATCCTTTTTCATCGCCCTTATTGTCATGAGGGATGCCATGGGAGTCCGTCGTTCCGTGGGTATTCAGGCCAGAATCATTAATATGCTGGGCCGGCAGCTTGCGGAAAAATCGAATATAGAATTTCATTCGATTAAAGAAGTACACGGACACGCTCCCCTGGAAGTGGTCATGGGGGCGCTGTTGGGTATTTTCATAGCCGCCGCTTACGCGTTTTTATAGGATCCCTTCCCATGTTAACGCGTAAAAGCCTTGCGGCATGTCTATTGATCCCCCTGCTTTTCGGCCTCCTGTCCCTGGTTTATACGAAGGCCTTCATTCCCCATAGGGCCGGCGGAGGCTATGGGATCCTCTCCCTGGATGAAACCGTTGCCGAAGGGCCTGTTGTGGAGGCCCTGAACCGGAACGGCATTGGGGGACTCATCTCTGAATCCTCCCAGTGGGTGTTTTTAGATGATTTTGGAACCCTGGAACGGATCCCCCTTCCGGAATTTCGGAACCGGGTTGAGGTCTTTGATCCCCGGAATGATGGTTATGCGGAACAGCTTCACGATTTTTTTGTCCGGGAAGGGCGGCGTTTTTTTTATATCCCCCTGTCTGCTGCAAAGGGACCCCTCATATACTATGACGGTTACCGGGTTCTGCAAAAAAAAGTTGCCCTGTCACTGGGGGAGATCTCTTACTCTCTGGTATTGCCCCGGGCCCCGCAGCCTGTCCTGTGGTATTTGATTCTCTTTGGATGCGCGTCCCTGGGAACCCTGATCCTCTCCGCCTTTCGTCCGGAAAAGTCCGGAAGGGCCTTTTTGCCGGCCCTCTCGCTGCTGCCCTTTCTGGCCCCCTTTGCCCTGAACGGTCCGGCGGGTTTTGCCCTGTCGGGGGCGTTTTTCGGACTCTTCGGCGTAACCCTTGCCCCTTTGAGGGAGTTTTTTATTTCCCGCCGTTACAGGATGCAGTCCTTTTCCTCCCGGACCGGGGGATTTCAATGGGGAAGCTACCGGATCTCCTGGGTCCTGGCGGCTGTGTTCCTCCTGGTCTACGGGCTCATCTGTTTTGCCGGGGAAATACCGGTTCTGATAGCCCTGGCGGCGCTGGTCTCTTTTTTTTGCGTCCTCTGTACATCCCTCCAAACCGAGGCAAACCGGGGGAAGATTCGGGATCACATCATCTTTTTGCCGGTGGATATCCGGGAGCCTTCACTGCGCCTCTCCCGATTCCCCCGGATCGTCCTTCCCTTTGCCCTGGCTTCCCTGGTTTCCCTGGGGTCTTCGCTGCCGTTCAGGAGTGATTTCCGGGATACCGATGGCAGGGGGACGGATTTGTTCCTCCCCTCCGCCGGAGACTACTACCGCCATGCGGTTTTTCAGGCCTTCTTTTCCCTGCGTCCCCTGGGCGCCGGGCCGGCGGAGCTGCTCCCGGGGGAGGGGACGGGGTCTTACCCCTACCTCCATTATACCCTGGGGGCTGATGGCCTTATCTCCGGGAGTATTCCCCTTGCGGAGGAGTATCCGGAGACAGGGGACTTTCCGCCCTTTCCGCTGGAGGATCTTGTGATTTTTCTTGGCAGTGAGGTCCTCCGGCCTGTACCGGACCGGGGGGTTTGGGATCTGATGCCGGTGTTTATCATTTTTATTCCGGGTTTGTTGTCCCTCTTTGGTACCGGTAGATCCTACAGGAAAAAGGACGCCCTTTTAGTGTATACTGATAAACAGGTTGCAGCATGAAAGTATATTCATTCCCCCGGGGAGGGATTTATTTTGAGGATTCCACGGTTCCGGCAAAAGATTCAAGTGTGATCGCCTTTCTTCCCGGCCTTTCGGTGATACCCCTGGTTCAGCACACCGGAAGCCGGGCGTATCCCATTGTTTCCGTGGGTGATTACGTAAAAGAGGGTATGCTTATCGGCCGGGGGCAGGGTTTTGGGTCTACGAATATCCATGCCACTGTTCCGGGCAAGGTAATCCGGATGGTATCCCGAAAGACAACGGATGGGCAAATCAGCGATGCCTTGGTGATTCGGCTTGAGGGGGCCTTTGAAAAGCTGGGGAAACCGGAGGAGGTATTCTCCTGGCAGGGGCTTTCTCCCTTTGAGTTGCAACGGCTTATCTCTGAATACGGCATCGTGGAGATGGAGGGAACGGGATATCCTGTATCGGACATGCTCTCGGGTCTTCATTCCGCCCGGGAACCTCTGACCCTGGTGGTCCGTTGTGTCTTTGACGATCCCTGGCTTGCCGCGGATTATGTGCTCTGCCGGGAACGGCTCAAGGCTGTGGTGGAGGGGAGCGTCATCCTTGCCCGGGCGGGACGGATTGGCCGCATTGTTTTTGCGGTCTCCCGGTCAGAGCAGGCATTGGGGACTTCGCTTCTGGCAGAGGCGGAATCCTGGGATGTTTCCTCTTCCCTGATTCTGGTCGGTTCCCGGTATCCCCAACGGAACAGGCGGGAGCTGGAACTGGTTCTGCGGCTCTACGAAAAAAGGGAGGAGATCCCCCTGGGCTCCCTGCTCATCCTGGGACCGGCTACTCTGGCGGCCGTTCATGATGCGGTAAAGTTGAAGAAACCTATCCTTGACCGGTATGTAGCGGTTGGCGGGGCGGCGGTCAAGAATCCCCAGGTGATGAAGGTACGGATCGGTACCCGGATCGGTGAAATATTTGCCGAATGCGGCGGTTTTGTGGATAAGCCAAAGCGGATAGCCTCCGGTTCACCGATCCTTGGAAGGGCAGTGGCGGATCTTGATGAGCCCATAATAAAAACAAGTTATGCAGTATTCGCCATTCCGGAATCCCGGCTGGGAGGAACCTTTGCCCGGAGATGTATCGGCTGCGGGGAATGCCGGAGCGTCTGCCCCGTGGGTCTGGACCCGGAGGAACTCTTCAAGATCGCCCAGATCCGCCGGAACCGGGAGACTCTGGCAACCCTGGCGGCGGAATGTCACGGTTGCGGCTGTTGCGAGGTGGTGTGTCCATCCCGGCTTCCCCTGAGCACCACCATAGCGGATGCCGCCCTGAGGGGGAATTAATATGCTGAACAGGGATGCTGCTTTGTCAGTGCGGGCCCCGTTTCAGCGGCCCCAGGTAAACCTCTCCCGGTCAACCGTCGAACGGATGTGTCTGGTCAGTTTCTGTGCGGGTCTTGCTGTACTTCAATCCTCTCTGACGGATTCTTTTGTTTCCCTGCAGCTTGCCCTTGCCGCAGTCCTTGCCGCTGTGGCGGTGGAATGGATCTGCAACCGCAAGTGCAGAGTCCGGACTCTGTGGGATGGGAGCGCTGTTGCCTCGGCCCTGATCTTTGCGCTGCTGCTTCCCAACACCTTAGGCCCCTTCCAGGCCTTCATAGGCGCCCTCTTTGCCATGATCGTGGTGAAACACAGCTTTGGCGGCCTGGGATCAAACTGGTTGAATACCGCCCTGGGGGGCTGGCTCTTTGTCCGTTTTTCATGGCCCGATGCCTTTGAGCGGGCGCTGGAAGGTTCCCCCCTGGCCCTGTTTTACGGCAGCCTTGGCCGGGGACTAACGGGGCCTCCGGTTTCTCCCCTGGAGATACTGCGGGCCAATTCCGTACCATCAGCGGTTCTTTCCGGGGTTGCCGGCTTTACCGCCTTTTTGAACGACACGATTTTTGCATTTACCAATTCCGAATTACCCGTCGGGTATATTGATCTCCTGTTGTTCCGTGAACCGGGTATTATCGCAGACCGGGGGCTTCTGGCTCTGCTCCTGGGGACCATCCTCATTATCGCTTTCCGGGTAAGCCGTATGCGGGTTCCCCTGGCATTCCTTGTCTGTTACAGCCTGGCGGTGCGGTTCTTTGGCGCCCTGCCCTTGGGGGGAAGCCTGGGACAGGGGGATATCCTCTTTGCCCTCTTTTCCGGCGGGATTATCCCGGCGGCATTCCTCCTGGCGTCCGATCCGGCCACAGGCCCAAAATCGGGAATCGCTTCGGGGATCTTCGCCTGCCTGACGGGGATATTTGCCTTTGTCTTCCGGTATCCCGGGGGTGAACCCTACGGCGCCTTTTTTGCCGTTGTTCTCTTCAACGCCCTGACCCCCGCTGTCCGGGAGTTTGAGCGCCAAAAACTGTACCGGTATTGGCCCGTTGAAACAAGGAGGAATCCGTGAACCGGGAACATGTCCTGCCGGTGAAATCCCCCGGGACAGGACCGGAAGAGGGAAGGCCGGGGAATTTCCGGAATATGGGGATCTTCGCCGCCTGGATAGCGGTTATACTCCTTCTGGGGAGCCTGTCCTGGTTCTTTACCCAGCCGATTCGGGGGAGGATTCTCCTAAATTCGGTAAACAGAGTGCTGACGACTTCCGGGCTGTCCCTGCGCCTGGAGGCCCCGATTCTTCCCTGGCAGATGCCCGGTAGGGCTACCCGGTTAGGCAGCTGGTTTACCCTGGCCAACTCCGAAGACTGGGGTCTGGTTTTCCCTATAATGTTCGACGGGATCCCCGCCTCGTTTTTTGCAGTTGTTTCCCCCGGGGGGGCGGTCAATGCCCTTGTACCCCTGAGCAATCACTCGGCAAAGGTCCTGGACCGGCTGCCCCCGGAGACTCTGCGGATCTATACCCGGCGTATCGAAGCCGGTAATACGGTGCTCCGCAGCGCCATGACCGCCATTTCTCAAGGCAGGATCCAATGATGCAGCGGTATCAAAACCATTTGTTTTGGGGTTCCTACGCCCCCCTATCGACCCTTACAAGCGCGGGTTTATTGGTAATGGCCTCAAGCCGGACCGCCTTTGCCTTCATCGCCCTGGGCGTCCTGGTGTGGGTCTACGGATTGACTGCCCTGGTCTGCTGTTTTGCCGGGCCCTTTTTCCCCAAAAAGGGAAAGAATCTGATCGTCGTGTTTTTATCGGCCCTGTTCAGCAGTTTGTATCTCCTGGTATTGACCCTGACCAGTCCCTTCCTCGCCATCGAAACCGCCCTCATTATCGCCCTGGCGCCGGTGTCCTGTATCAGCTCCGAAGTCGTTGACCGGGTGAAGGGCCTGGCCCCTGATGAAGGGGTGTTGCGGGTGGTGTTTGAGGCCCTGACCCTGGGGGGGCTCATCCTCGCCCTGGCCCTGATTCGGGAACCCCTGGGTTACGGTTCCCTTTCCCTGCCCGGGGGTCTACGGGGTATAATCGAGCTGTTTAGCGGATCCGGTGAATTGTTTTCCCCGGTACGGATAATCAGCGGATCCGCCGGGGCATTACTGCTTTTGGGCTACGGCATTGCCCTCTTCCGTCGTTTTAGAAGCCGTTATATCCATACGGAGGGAAACCTATGAGCGCACTGGCGATTCTGGCGATCTTTTCAGGTCTTTCCCTTAATCCCCTCCTGCAATTTGGTCTGGGAATCCAAAATTTTGAAGCCGAAGACCAAAGACCGGTACGGTATACCCTTTTCCAGTGGTTCCTTCTTTTTGTGACGGTACTCCTGCTCTGGCTGTTTTTTATATATATCCTTAGTCCCCTTTCCCTGGGGTTTTTTGAATATTTTCTGGTCTTTCCCCTCATTGTAGCGGTTCGGCAGGGTTTTGAAAAGGCGGCGAAATATCTTGTTCTCCCCGGGCAGGATAGGCCGGAAACCTCCGGTAAGAGCGTCCATGACGGACTTGCCATTGCGGCCTTCTTCCTCACCATGCGCCTGGCCGGCTCTTTTGCCGGGGCGGTAGTTCTCTCCCTTGGGTTTTCCCTGGGCAGTTTCGCCGCCGCCCGCATTTTGAACGCGATCTACAGGCGTTCTTCCATAGAAACGATTCCCCCTATACTGCGGGGTATGCCCCTGCTGTTTGTCTCCATGGGTTTGCTTTCCCTCATATCCTCATCCGTGGCGGTCATCTTGCTGCGGGTTTTGGGTGTATAGGCTGTCCATAACAGGTCCTGTTTTTTTACAGAAATTCCTTTTTTCCCTTTTCAGAAACGGAAAAGTAGTCTAGACTGGTAACAGGAATAATAGGATGTTTTGATAATATGGAATTTCCTCTAAAATTAATTATTGGTTCTTACAATCATGTCCCCGTGGGAACCGGGGATGATGAATTGGAATGGATATATACAAAAAAGCTGAAACCTTTTGTTGTCAATTTGAATAAATACCCTGCGATTCAGGCGGTTTTGCATTATTCCGGGGTTTTACTCCAGCGGATAGAAAAAATCCATCCCGAATTTTTTATGCTCATGAAGGATCTGGTTGCCCGGAAACAGGTGGAATTGCTGGGGGGTGGTTTTTATGAGCCCCTGCTGCCCCTCTTGCCCCTGCCGGACAAGATAGGCCAGATTGAAATGCTTACCACCTACCTCCGCAGGGAGTTTGGGAAACGCCCTCAGGGTTGCTGGCTGTCCGCCCTTGCCTGGGAACAGAATCTGCTGGGGGTTTTGAACGCCTGTGGTATGGGGTACACCTTTCTCAGTGAGGAGCAGTTTCTGCGGGCGGGTTTGTCCGGGCCGGATCTTTATGCCCCCTGTATCAGCGAGGATCAGGGGAAGTTGATAACTATTTTCCCTTTCTCAAATCGCTGCGCCGCCGATTTTTTCCGGGAAAAGCCCTCCCTGATTCTGAAAAAACTGGCGGACGAAGGGAGAAGACGGATCATTTCGGTGTTTCCGGACCTGGCATTGGGGAGCAAAAAATCCGTCACGGATGAAGAGATTCAGGCATTCTTTGAAGACCTTGCCCGCTGTGATTCCTTTGTAGAATTTACCACCCCGGGGAAGCTGTACAAAACGCTCCGGGGGCTCAAAAAGGCCTTTTTTTCCGATTCTTTGGAAGGGGAATTCAGTTTCCAAAACCGGGAGAGAGAAACCGCCGGATGGACCGAGGCGGGCAGTCCCCGGCAGTTCCTCATCAACTACCCTGAAGCCAATGGCATCTACTCCAAGATGATGTTCATTAATGTGCTTATCAACCAGCTTCGGGGGGATAAGTCCCGCAAACGTACCGCCCGGGAAGAACTCTGGAAGGCCCAGGGTTACGATGTGTTTTGCCAAACCCAATACGGCGGTATTTACCGTAATACCACCCGGAATGCCGTATACCGGGCTCTTCTGGTTGCCGAACGGATCACCCGGGAAAAGGGAGCCTTTGTCCCCTCCCTCTTGGTCTTTGACTTTGACCTTGACGGGGAATGGGAGTATCTCTTTCAGGATGTTCACATCAATTGTTACATTAAAAGCCAGGGGGCCAGTATTTTTGAACTGGACTACCTCCCCAAAACCTGGAATTATCTGGATACCATGGCCCCCCGCCGGTCCGGCCCTGGGGATGCTTTCTCCGTGGAGAATATCCGTAGAACTGCCTTTGTGGATTTTCTCTCCCCCTTTGACAGTGCTATTCAGGAGCTTGCCAAAGAATCCGCCGCCGGCAGTTTTTATGAGGACCCTGCCGGACGTTGTTGCGGGATAGAGCAGTACGAAGTCCTGGATCTGGACCGGGTTCACGGGAAACTCTGCTTCCGGCTTCCCCCCAGGCCGGAACTGCCCTTTGGGCTTGTGGAAATTGAAAAAAAATATCAACTGAAAAAGGATACCCTTACGGTCCGGTACCGGTTGATAAACCACGGAGAGGAGACGGAACGGTTTTGTTTTATTCCCCGGATCGATCTTGCCTTTCCCGGAGAGGGGGATTCCTACCAGCAGATATCCGGCTTCTGCTCCGGCGCCAAAGAGCCGGTTCTTCTAAAGCCGGTGGACGGGGCAGAGGAACTTTTAGAGGTGGGGAATATTGAATTCCGGGATATCAAAAACGAGGTAACCATCGCCCTGCATTCTGGCCGGGCCTTTGATCTATGGCTGTACCCCCTGTGGCTTCCCTGCCGCATGAACGATCAGATAGCCAATAGGTATCAGTCTACCTGCATCATGCTGGTAAACCGGATCGTCCTGGAACCGGACGGTTTCTGGGAAACCGATTATACCCTCAGAATAAGTCAGAAATAGCCGGTCTAAAAGACCCCGGGAGCAAACCCCGGACCGCCGTGTTGCGCCATGTAAAAAACGAACCATAGCCTGCCTGCTTGTATACCCGGACTCTTTCCTGTATTCTTGGGACATGAAACGCAGATTGATTACCTCGGCCCTGCCCTATGTCAACAATGTACCTCATTTGGGGAACCTGATCCAGGTTTTATCCGCCGATGCCTTTGCCCGCTTTTGCCGGCTGCGGGATTACAATACCCAGTATGTCTGTGGCACCGATGAATATGGAACCGCCACGGAAACCCGGGCTGCTGAAGAAGGGATCAGCCCCCGGGAACTATGTGATCGGTACTACGCCATACATTCGGCAATTTACCGGTGGTTCAATATCGCCTTTGACAAATTCGGCCGTACCTCCACCCCTATTCAGACGGAGATCGTGCAGGACATCTTCAAGAAACTTGACGCCCGGGGGTACATCTCTGAAAAGACTATAGAACAGCTGCACTGCGATCCCTGCGGCCGTTTTCTGGCGGATCGTTATGTCCGGGGAATCTGTCCCCACTGCGGGTACGCCGATGCCCGGGGAGATCAGTGTGAATCCTGCGGGAAACTCCTGGACCCCACGGAACTCCGGGAGCCCCGGTGTTCCAGCTGCGGTTCCAGGCCGGCCCTGAAGCCTACCAGGCACCTCTATATCGACCTTCCAAAGATCCGGGACCGGCTGGAGCTCTGGCTCAGGGACGCTTCAATACGGGGTTTCTGGGCGAATAACGCCATCCGGATGACCGAAGCCTGGATTCGGGACGGCCTGCGGGAACGGGCCATTACCCGGGACCTCAAGTGGGGTATTCCTGTGCCAAAACCGGGGTATGAGGATAAGGTCTTTTACGTCTGGTTCGATGCCCCCATCGGCTATATTTCCATCTCCGGGAATCTGGGGGCGGAAACCACCGGGAACTGGCGGCGGTTTGTGGATGAGTGGTGGAAGAATCCCGATGAGGTGGAACTCTTCCAGTTTATCGGCAAGGATAATATCCCCTTTCATACGGTCATCTTCCCCTCAAGCCTTTTGGGGACCGGTGAAAAGTGGACCATGCTCCACCACATGTCCAGCACCGAATATCTTAACTATGAAAGCGGAAAGTTCTCCAAATCGAAGGGCATTGGCGTGTTTGGTACCGATGTGATGGAAACCGGCATCAATACCGACGTGTGGCGGTTCTACATCTTCTACAACCGGCCGGAAAAGGCGGACGCCCTCTTTACCTGGAAGGATTTCCAGGAGAAGGTGAACGGGGAGCTTATCGGCAACCTGGGGAATCTGGTGAACCGGACCCTCTCCTTTGTGACCCGTTACTACGACGGCAGGATCCCCGGCGGAGGAGCGGCGGCGGAAGGCGCTGGTGGTTCCGGTGAAGAAAACGGGGCCTTTTGGGGGACCGTGCGGAGTTATGAGGCGGACATCACGGAAAAACTGGAGCGGGCGGAGCTGCGGGATGCCTTCAGGGCCATTTTTGAATTGTCCTCCTTTGCCAATAAAACCTTTCAGGACGGCGAACCCTGGCGGAGGCGGAAGGGCGGTCCGGAAGACCCGGAAGGCCCCGCAGCGGCGGCGGCCCTGATTGGAGATCTCTGTCATGTGGTCCGGGATATTGCGGTGCTAATTGAACCCTTTATGCCCGCCGCAGCCGGCAGAATCGCCTCCTTTTTTGGTCTTTCACTCCGGGGGACAGACCTTTCGGGTGGGCCGGGGCATAGCGAAGGGAGCGGCCTCTCCTGGAGTGACACCGGTATGAGCCGTGGCCTGAGCCGGGTTATCGGTTCGGAGGTTCTCTTTTCCAAACTGGAGGATGAGGTCATTGAAACCCTGCGGAATCGTTATTCCGGCAGTCAGCAGGAACGGCAGGAGGCTGGCAGGGCCGGGGCGGAACAGGCTCCGGAGATTCCGGAGGCGTCCGGTTCTGAAGAGATGGGCAGGAGATTCGTCAATACCCTGGATCTCCGGGTTGCTCAAATTGTCAAAATTGAACGCCATCCCAAGGCGGATAAGCTCTACATTGAAACCCTGGAGATTGCCGGGGAGGAACGGATCATCGTTTCGGGACTGGTTCCCTTTTACCGGGAAGAAGAACTCCTGGGCAGGCGGATCATCGTGGCTTATAACCTCAAGCCCGCCAAACTCCGGGGAGTTGAAAGCCGGGGTATGCTTCTGGCGGCCTCCGATAAAAACGGTATGGCCCCCGGAGCTTTGGCGCCGGATGGTACCGTAGAACGGGTAGAGGTCCTGGACGCCGGAGACGTTTCCACGGGTACGCCGGTAAGCCTGGATGGCGCCGGACCGGGGAGTCCTCCCCCGGAAATAGATATCGATACCTTTTTCACTGTTCCCCTTTTGGTACAGGATGGTACTGTGACGGCGGGCGGCAAGGCTCTGATTCTTGCGGGTAAGCCCATCAAGACGAGGATTGTTGTCCAAGGTGCAGTCCGCTAGATCAATGGCGGGGTTCCAAAACCTGGCCGGTTTTTGAAGCCCCTCAACGAACAATCGGGTATGGAGTACAAGGGTGGCCCTTTATTTGAAGCGTATTGTTCCGGTGGAACTTGAGACTTGTGACCGGGCCGCCTCTTTTCTTCAGTCAGGATTTTGGGGGGGGTTTAAGGCCCGGTTTGGCTGGGAAGCCCGGGGTTTTCAGGCGGAGTGGGTTGGGGGGGAATCCCTGCCCCTGTTGGTGATGCGCCGCCGTCTTGTCCCGGGTTTGTACTTTGCCTATGCACCCTGGGGGCCGGAGCTTCCCGGGAATTTCGTCATCCCCCCCGGAACGGATACGGACGCCGGGGCTGTCGATGGGGAAGATGCGCGGCGGGAAGCCCTTGAAGAACTCGCCCGGGCTTTGAAGCCCTTTTTTCCGGGGAACACCGCCTTTATCCGTTTTGATCCCCCCTGGTACAGCGAAGGGGCCGGTGTCCCGCCGCCACCGGTGGGGAGGCCCTTTTACCGGGCTGGGGCGGATGTCCAGCCGCCGGATACGGTGATCATCGATCTGGCTAAACCCGAAGCGGTTCTGCTGGGGGAGATGAAACCCAAATGGCGGTATAACATCAGATTGGCGGAGCGGAAGGGGGTAGAGATCCACCGGGCGGACGAGGGAGGGCTCCCGGTTTTTTACGCCCTCTTTCGGGAAACCGGCAGGCGGGACGGCATTGCCATCCATGGTTTGGAATATTACCGGACTCTGTTTTCCCATTGCCGGGATTATTCCGGCGGAGGACAGGAAGTCCGGCTCTACATAGCCGCCCATGAAGGGGAGCCCGTTGCAGCGATCATCACCCTTTTTCGGGGACCCGATGCGGTATACCTTTACGGCGCTTCCTCGGACAGGAAGCGGAATCTTATGGCCCCCTATCTTTTGCAGTGGCGGGCCATGGGGGATGCCAGGGCGGCAGGCTGTTTGCGCTACGACCTCTTCGGCATACCCCCCAGCGAGAATCCCCTTCATCCCATGGCAGGACTCTACCGGTTCAAGACCGGTTTTGGCGGCCGGATCATCCACCGGCCGGGAAGCTGGGACTATGCCTGCCGGCCTCTGGCCGCGGGGCTTTTCCGTATTGCCGAAGGGTCGCGGAAAAGCTGGCGGAACCGTAAAGGCCGTACCCGCCGAACCGCAGATTTTCCGTCTATTCGTATGAGCAGACAGGAAAAGGAAGATACATAAGGATCTTGTTAGAAAGTCTGGTTTAATACCCCGTCGAACCTTCGGTCTACGCTTGTCCCGGTTACATTCATTGCCGGGAAGGGGAATTGGGGATTTCCCTCACTTCAGAAAAAAAATAAAAAAATTGGCAACCGGAGAAATTTCAGCTGTTGACAACTTTTTCCCACATGTATATGATAACAGGTGTTACCGGTAACGAATGTTATCAATCGAAGGAGATCTATGCCGCCGGATCCGGCCAACACCATCGAAAAAATCCTCAAGAGCGCCGGGGCGGAATTTTTGCGGAACGGCTATGCCGGAGCCTCCCTCCGTAAGATAGCCGCGGCCGCGGGACTCACCACCGGCGCTCTGTACCGGCATTACGCGGACAAGGAAAGCCTGTACCGGGCCCTGGTTGAACCGGTGTACCGCGAAATTATCGGTTCGTTGCGGAAAGAAACGGACCGTTATGAGGATCTTTTGGTTTCAGAGGGCCTGAACGCCATGTGGGAAGATTCGGGCCGGACTGTGGAGACCTTGTTCCGGTACGTGTATGAGCATCTGGACGCGGTCAGGCTGTTGGTTTCCGCCTCAAAACAGACGGTCTGCGGGGACTTCAAGGAACGGCTTATCCAAACGGATGCGGATATGACCGCGCGCTACATACGGACAGCCCGGCGGCGGGGATACAACGTACAAAAATTGTCCAAAGGGGAACTCAATATTATTATCCGGGGGCAGTATGCCGGGTTTTTTGAAATAATACTTCAGAATGACAAACTGAACGAGGTCCTGAAATACGTGAGGACCTACAGTACCTTTTGTAACGGCGGCTGGAAAAAATTGCTGGAGGGGCAATGACGCACAGCAAACCGAAATAAAAACACGGTTTATTTTTTTACCGACATGTTAGTTAAATATAACTATATGCAGTATGAGGAGGAATCATGGACAAAAAAGAACAAACGGGTATTGCCTATGTGCTGTCCCTGGCGGGGAAAAACCGGCGGCTGCTCTACGCCTCGGCGCCCCTTGCGGTCCTTTCGGGGCTCTGCGCCATCGTGCCCTATGTGATGGTGTACCAAAGCTTCCTCTGCCTTTTCGACGGAGGGGGGGACCTGGCGGAGGCGTTGCGCTACGGCCTTATCGCTGCTGCCGCCATCGTATCAAAATTCCTCTTGCATGTTATTTCCCTGGGTTTTTCCCATATCGGGGCCTTTAACACCCTCTACGCCGTCCGCCGGGAGATCAGCCGGCATATTTCCCGGCTTGGCCTGGGCTTTTTCACCGAAAATACAACAGGGGAAATCAAAAAGGTGATTATTGAGGATGTGGAGCGGCTGGAAAATTTTCTGGCCCACCAGATCCCTGACATTGTGTCCGCCATCGTTATTCCCCTGGCGGTATTCTGCTATATGCTCAGCCTCAGCGTTCCTATGGCCCTGTGCATCCTCTCGCCGGTCATTATCGGCCTGGTCCTTCAGCTTACGGCCATGGCGATAACCGGCGGTCAAATGAAGGAATACCACCGGCTCCTGGGAAAGCTGAATTCCGCGATCATGCAGTTTATCAACGGCATGCCGGTGATGAAGATCTTTAACCTCACCGCAAAATCCTACCGGGACTACGCCGGTACCGTGGCCGAATACAACTCGTTCTGGAAACGCTGTACAAGGCAGCAGGCCTATACCTTCGGCGTATTCCTGGCTCTGGTAGAATCGGGGATCCTCTTTTCCATGCCCCTGGGGGGCTTCCTGTTTTTACAAAACAAACTTTCCCTTTCCTTGTTTTTGTTCTTCATGATCATGAGTTTGGTTTTTTTATCCTACCTGCCGAATCTGTTTAACTTCGCGGTTATCTTTACCCAGATTGCCACCGGAAGCGATCGCATTAAGGCGATCATGGACGAACCGGAACTGCCGGAGGGTACAGCGGAAATCGGCGGCGCGGAGGCCCATGGGATTAGCTTTGAGGATGTGGTTTTTTCCTACGGAAAAAATTCTTCCTACGGAAAAACGGCGGTACTGAAAAATATAAATTTGGAAATACCGGCGGGAAAACTTACCGCCTTTGTCGGGGCTTCCGGCGCGGGAAAGACCACGGCGGCCCAACTGATTCCGCGGTTTTGGGAACCCGCCGGGGGCCGCATACGTATAGGGGGCAGGGACATTGCCGGCATTAAGACCGAAAGCCTGATGGACGCCGTTTCCTTTGTGTTCCAGGAAACCTTCATGCTGAACGATACGATCTACCGGAATATCGCCATAGGCGGAAAACAGGTATCGGAACGGGAAGTAGAAGATGCCGCCGGGGCCGCGTTTATCCACGATTTTATCGTTTCCCTGCCGGAAGGCTACAACACACGGCTTGGGGAGGGGGGCGTAAAACTGTCCGGCGGGGAACGGCAGCGTATCTGTATCGCCCGGGCAATCTTAAAAAACGCCCCGGTGATCATTTTTGACGAGGCCACAAGTTATACGGACATTGAGAACGAGTACAAAATTCAGCGGGCCCTGGATAATCTTCTCACGGGCAAGACCGTCATCATGATAGCCCACCGCCTGCATACCATTGTGGGGGCGGACCGTATCTGTGTATTTGACCGGGGCGAAATTGCGGAAACCGGAACCCACGCTGAACTTCTGGAACGGGGAGGGCTTTACCGGCGTATGTGGGAAGCCTACGGGCGGACAAAAGAGGAGGACCTTGTATGATAGCTATGCTGCGCCGCGCGGCGCGTGTCACCGGAACGGACGGCCCTAAACTTATACTTCCGGTTTTTCTTTCGCTGCTGGACTCCCTCTTGCACATGGGTATGTTTGCCGTCATGATGAGTACCATTATTGACCTTTTGAGGGGGGATTTTACCGGAAGAAAACTTGGCGTCTATTTTGCATCCCTTTTAGCCATGTTCCTCCTGCGGGCCATAGTGGGCGCCATAGGTTATGCGGAGATCCAGTACCGGGGAAGCGATATTACCACCGCCCTTCGGCTGCGCCTGGGAGACCATATCAGGGGGCTCAACCTGGGGTACTTTAACAAAAACAGCATCGGAAAACTGAGCGCCGCCCTGACCACCGATATTGCGGACTTTGAAACGGCCTTAACCCACTGTTTTTCCCTGTTTTGTAAAACCGTCTTTTTTACGGTCCTGGCCCTGGTTTTTGCCTTCGGCATAGATTGGCGCTTCGGCCTGGGGGTATCCGTTCTGATAGCCGCCGCGCTGCCCCTGCTGTTCCGGGCGGGAAAGGTTTCGGCAAAACGGGCGGTAACGCTTCGCTCCTCCGTACAGGAGGTGGTGTCCCGGGTGGTGGAGTACATCAACGGGATCAGGACCTTTAAACTGTACAACCTGACGGGTGAAAAATTTGAGGGACTGGACAAGAGCTTCAGGGACTTAAAAAAAGAATCCATCAAAATGGAACTTTCCGTGGCGCCCTGGTCAGTTGGTTTTTCTGTGGCTGCCTCCTGTATCATTCCCTTCACCCTTATTGCGGGAAGCATTGCCCTGCGGCAGGGGGCCCTCGATTCCGTATCGTACATCATCATCGTTATGATTTCCATTTCCCTTTCGGTGATGATGAGTTCCCTGGGAAGCCTCTACCCCCTGATGAATTTTCTGGACCGGGCTTCCCTCAATATCCTTGCCCTTCTGGATGAAAAGCCCTTTCCCTTCCAAAAAGAAAAGGCGGATTTTTCCGGTTACGGCATTTCTTTTGAGGACGTGTCCTTCAGCTACACGGAAAACACGGAGGCGCTGCAACACATTTCATTTACCGCCGGGCCGGGAACCACCACCGCCCTGGTGGGTCCTTCCGGTTCGGGGAAAACCACCATCACCAGCCTTATATCCCGGTTCTGGGATGTTACGGAGGGCGGCATCCGCATAGGCGGGGAAGATATACGGAACATCGCCCCCGACGGCCTTACGGAGCGGATGGCGGTGGTGTTTCAGGATGTCTATCTTTTGAACGATACGGTCTTGAACAATATACGGGTTGGAAAACCGGATGCTTCCCGGGAAGAAGCGGAAGCCGCGGCAAAGGCCGGATGCTGCCATGAATTTATCATGGCCATGCCGGAAGGTTACGACACCATGATAGGGGAAGGGGGTTCTACCCTTTCGGGGGGAGAGCGGCAGCGGATCTCCATCGCCCGGGCGCTGATCAAGGACGCGCCCATCGTGCTGCTGGACGAGACCACCTCAAGCCTTGACGCCGACAACGAAGCGGAAATTAACCGCGCCTTTGACAGTTTGATGAAGGGTAAAACGGTGATTGTTATTGCCCACCGCCTGGGGACTATCGCCGGCGCGGACAATATTCTTGTGTTAGACCGGGGACGCATTGCCGAGTCCGGCAGCCACGCAGAACTTTTACAAAAGGGCGGCTGGTACGCGCGGATGTACGGGGAACAGCAGAAGGCCAAAAACTGGCGGGTATCCGCCGGAGGAGGAGTTAATCATGAATAGACTGAGTGTCAGGGATGTGATTACCACAGTTATCCTGAGCGTTTTGCTCATTGTAATGCAGCTTGTTATTAACGCTGTCTGTATGCTCAACCATTTTGTCAGCATGGTATTTACCATCGGGATACTCTTCTTTGCATGCGCCCCGGTGTATGTACTGATGGTCCGCCGGGTGGCAAAGCGTTTTGTTACGCTCATCTACCTGACCATGGTAGGGTTGATGTTCCTTATCATGGGCAACTGGTTTCTGCTGCCCTACCTTGTTATTGTGGGCCTTCTCTGCGAAATCGTCTTGTGGAAAGAAGCTTCGTATCAGAATTACCGGAGAATAAGCGCGGCCTGGATTCTGCAGGGCGTCCTCTACACGGGGGTGAATCTGCTGCCCCTCTGGTTCTTCTGGGAGGATTTTGAAAAAACCGCTCTGGCAAGCGGTATGTCCCAGGACTACATAGACAGCTATGTGGGTTACTATTCCCGGCCGCTTTGGATACTGGCGATAGCGCTGATCAACCTGATCTGCGCCGTGTTGGGCTGTCTTTTTGCCGGGGTTCTTATGAAAAAACATTTCACCAAAGCGGGGGTCCTGTAGATGTATTCCGGGGAGCGGGCATTGTCCGGCGCTGTCAGGACAGAAAACTCCGCCGTACATACCCGGGGCTTTCATGCGGCGGTCAAGGTTCTTGTCGTTTTCTGCGCCATCCTCGGCGTTTCCCTGACTGCGGATATTAACCGTACCTGGGTTCTCTCCCTCATGGGATTGGCCTATCTCCTGTTTCAGCGATCATGGAAACAGTTCATAAACTGGCTGGTGTTTTACGGCCTTTTGAGCGGTTTTTGGTTTCTGAACCTCCGCTATGGTTTTCATACAAAAATCATATCGGAGTTTTATATCTATACCTTCTGGTGGCTGGCCCCGGTTTTTATCGTCTCCTGGGATCTCATGACAAGTCCGCCGGGAAACCTTATCGCGCTCTTTTCCCGCCTCCGCGTCCCTTCGCCTGTAATTCTGGGGACCCTGGTTATTTTTCGTTTTTTCCCAACCATGCGGACGGAGCTTCGGAGCCTGGGCGAATCCCTGCGCAACCGGGGAATGCTTGAGCCGGGAAACCTGCTGCGCCATCCCCTGGCGGTGTTTGAATATACCCTGGTTCCCCTGCTGCTGCGGTGCCTGCAAATAGCCGATCAGCTTTCCGTTTCCGCCATATCCCGGGGGATTGAAGCCCCGGTAAAACGGGAAAGCTACTACGAACAAAAGATGAAGGGCAGGGATTATCTCTGCATGGCCGCCGCGGGAACGGGGACCCTGTTTTTCCTGCTGTATTGGGGCATCGGATGATTGAATTGCGGGGAGTTTCTTTTTCATACAGGACCGATGTCTCAGAGACAGCAGCCTTAAAGACCGGCGGTGTTTCAGGCGGTGAAAGTCCGGAGGATTCGATTCTGAAGGACATTAACCTGCGCATCGGGACCGGGGAATGTGTGGTTCTGACCGGCCGTTCGGGAAACGGAAAAACCACCTTGACCAGGGTGATCAACGGGCTGGCCCTGTCTTATTACAAGGGAACACTAACGGGAAATGTTTTAATTGACGGAAAACCGGCGGCCGCCATGCCCTCCTGGGAACGGGCGCGTATCCTGGGGAATGTGTTCCAGGACCCCCAGTCGCAGTTTTTCTCCGGGGAGCTGGCCGGGGAGATCGCCTTTGCCTGCGAAAATCTTGGTTTCCCCCGGGCGGAAATCCGCCGGCGTACCGACGGCGTGATCCGCGACATGAACCTTGACGGCCTGCGCCGCGTCCCGCTGGACCGGCTCTCATCGGGAACCATGCAAAAAACCGCCATCGCCTCGGTACGATCCGTGTCCCCGGAGATCTATGTCTTTGACGAACCTTCGGCGAATCTTGATGAGGACGCGTCATTTCATTTTGCGGAAATTTTGAGGGCTTTGAAACAACAGGGCCGTACCCTGGTTATCGCCGAACACCGCTTGTCCTATCTCATGGAAATAGCCGACCGTATCGTGTATCTGGATCACGGCAGCGTTACTGCGGAATACAGCCCCGCCGAACTCAAGGGCCTGTCCGTGGAACAGCGCCGCGTCCTGGGGCTCCGTTCACCGGAGCGGATTAACCCGCCCCGTCTTCCTTCCCCCTGCGAAGAAACAAAAACCGGGAGGGGAACGCCTTTGATAGAAGGCAGGGCTATATCCTTCCGGATAAAAAACAGGAATATCCTTGCAGGAGTATCCCTGGGCGCGTTTCCCGGCATGATTACCGCTGTTACGGGGAAGAACGGGGTTGGCAAAACAAGCCTGGGGAAGATACTCTGCGGCCTTATCAGGGAACAGGGCGGAAAGGTTTTGATCCGGGGGAAAGCCCTAAGGCCGGGGAAACGCCTTCCCCTGGTCTGGTACGGCGCCAACAACATCAATACCCAATTCATTACCCACAGTGTAAGTGAAGAAGCTCTGCTCCTCTCGCCGCGGCACAAAGAACATCTTGAGAGGGTACGGGCTGTCCTGAAACAGCTTGGGCTCTACGAATACCGGGACGCCCACCCGGCAGCCCTTTCGGGGGGGCAGAAGCAGCGCCTTTCCCTGGCCTGTGGTATGTTTTCTGACCGGGATATTTGTATTTTTGACGAGCCCACCAGCGGCCTTGATGGAGCGGGACTTTTAATGGTGTCGCGGTATTTTCGGGAAATGGCGGGAACAGGTAAAACGATTTTTATTATTACCCATGACAACGAACTGATACAGGAATGTTGTACCCATTGTTTTAATCTGGATTAAAGGGGCCCCTTGAGCCGGCCATTTCGGGGCCGAGGGGGGGCGCCGTTTCCGACCGGGGGAATAAAATCCGCCCGGACTTCGAGATCCTTGTCTGAAAAGACAACAGTCATGGCCCCGTCAAATACAACGTTAAGCAACACCGATTGCGCCAACGCAGTTGGCGAATTCTCGATTGAATAAATCGGTGCTTCCTTAGAAACTCTACTCAATTTTGAACTTCGCCACCTCCTTCACCAGTACATCAATGCTCTCTTTGTTCTCCCCGCTGATGGAATTAACCCGGTTTACCGCCACATTGATCTGATCCGCCCCTGTGACCATTTCGTTTATCCTGTTGGTTATTTCCTGGGTTACCACTTCCAGGTTCCTGCTTTCCTGAATGACCTGTTTGCTCCCATCGAGCATCTCCACGGAACCAGCCTTGACGTTTTGAGTCAGATCGTTTAATTGTTCTACGGCCTCCAGAATCTGTTGGCTTCCCTCGCCCTGTTCTTCCATGGCATTGCGGATATTTTCCTCCTGATCCGATACGGTCCTGACGCCGCCGTCTAT
>JAITJI010000036.1 GCA_031279015.1 Spirochaetaceae bacterium | reverse complement strand
TGGGAAACGGCGATTTCCGCGCCCCGTACCGAGTCGGCGTATACCGAATCTATGCCGTATTTGCTTAAATCTTTTTCCACACAGACAAAACCGGTGTTTTTCTTTAACGCCGGCATTTTCATGACATCATAGATGATACTTGCTTCCATTTCTTCCGGTATGGTTGACGAGAATACAATACCGTCAACCCTGTCCTGAACCAGGCTGATTATGCCCTCCTGCAGTTTTTTGATGCTGCCAAAGTGATCGTGAATCCCTTCGGAATCCATCACCATGAGGCGGTAGCCTTTGGAATTCAGCACATCGTACATGCCCTTCAATATATAGGGATAAAACAATCCGCAGAGGTCAGCGGTAATTACCCCTATGGTTTTGGTATGCTTGAATTTCATTTTCTGGGCGATAGGGTTGGCGGTGTATTCCAGTTCCTGTACGGCGGAATTGACCCGCCGCACCAGGTCTTCACTGACATACTTGTTTTTGTTGATAACGTTGGAAACGGTAGAGATGGATACTCCCGCCCGCCTGGCTACATCGTGTATAGTAACCACTTACACCTCTTTTTACCTCAGATAAGCAACACTACCTAATCCTTATCAGCTCCATCTCAAATATTAGGAAACTATTGGCCGGGATCAGGCCGTTTCCGGCGCCCCGTTCTCCATAGGCCAGTTCCGGGGGAATAACCACCAGGCGTTTTTCACCCTGTTGCATATCCATCACCGATTCGTCCCAGCCCCGGATTACTTTTCCTGCGCCAGCCTGAAATTCAATGGGACCGCCGTGAACATCGGAACTGTCAAAAACCTTTCCCGATAACAGCATTCCCTTGTAGTTTACAGACACGGTTTTACCTGAAGTCGGTTTGGCGCCGGTTCCACTTTTAAGGATCGAATACCGGATACCTGAAGGACTCAGGCTCAGATTTGGGTACTTTGCGTTGATCCGGGCGATGTCTGCGTCACGCTGGGATTTTAACCGTAAGGCGGCCTCAGCGTTCTTTTCCCGCAGCAGGCTGTCAAAGGCGGCCTGATCCGCCTTAAAGGCGGTTGCCTCAGGGCCGTTGCGGATTATCGTCACCTTCTCGATCTTGTTCCCCTGCCGGATGGCATTTACTACCTCCTGCCCCTGGACAACCCGGCCAAAAACCGTATGTTTGCCATCAAGCCAGGGAGTCTCCTTGTGGGTGATGAAGAACTGGCTCCCGTTGGTGCCGGGACCCGCATTGGCCATGGAAAGCACCCCCGGTCCATCGTGCTTTAGGGCGGAGACAAATTCATCGGGAAAACTGTAGCCCGGACCGCCGGTCCCATTGCCTACAGGGTCGCCCCCCTGGATCATAAAATCCTGGACAACCCGGTGAAAGGTGAGACCGTCATAAAAGCGTTTGCCACCGGTATTGTTCATCTTCCCTTCCGCCAGGGCTACAAAATTGCAGACCGTAAGGGGAGTTTTTTGATATTCCAGACGGAGAACAATATCGCCTCTATTGGTGGTGATCCGGGCAAAAAGGCCGTTCCCCAAGGCTGCATCCCCGGGAGCCGCGACGGCAACATCGGTCATAAGGGCCAGTAGAATGCCGCCCAATGTATGTTTGTTAAAAATACGCATACCCTACTGTATCACAGGAAAACCGCTTACACAACTCGTGCATGGAGTACCCTTAAAGGCATCGACAGCGACAACGGTGGGGAGTTCATCAACACCACCATGAAGGCCTGATGCGAACAACAGGGGCGCACCTTCACCCGGACCCGCTCATACTATAAAAACGACAATTGTTATGTGGAGCAGATACCAAGTTTGTTAATAAAACACAGGACACCCAGGGTAAGGACGAAGAAGGTCTATTTTTCGGTAAGAGTTTTATGTGAGACTTCACGCTCACTGATGCCTGCTTGCGATCTGTTATGGACGCGCGTTGCACAATAGCGGCATTTAATCATATACTTAGGCCATGAATGTTCCTGAAATTCAGGATGAACTGCTCCGGGCGGAGTACCCTTTTTTGTTGCCCGATCATGATCCTGATATTGAACGATACTACGAATTACGCAGCAATGGTCGCTCTCAGGAAGCGATGGGAATATTCCAGTCCAGGCTCAAGGTGCGGTATCCCAACGATACATTCCGGACTCTGCTGATGCGGAGTTACCGCAGCCGGGATCCGGCCTATAAAATGCTTCTGTCCAGGGCTTACCGTGCCCTGGGGGAGCGTGCCCTGGAACGGGTCAAACGGATCATCGTCTATATAGCCGATAAAGCGGATAGTTATAACCCCCAGGACGTCTACTCTACCATTAAGACGGCTGAAGATATCCTTGTATTTGTTCCCGGTGACCGGTATGAAGCGACTACAGGGATCGAGCGGTACCTCCGCTATGCTATGGTTTTAGGGCTCAGGGAACGGTCTATGAACATGGCCGCCAAGCTTATCCGTTCCTATCTGAATAACTCCCTGGATGTGGTGGAAGAGGAACGGCGGCGGCGGCTGGTTGCTCAGCAGCAGGCTCTACGGCGGGAACGGGAACGGTTGGCCAGGGCTGACAGGGTCCTCTGGTATCGCCAGCAGCACGCCCGCCGGGAAGGTCCCTTAATCGACTTTTCTTCAGTGGTTTTCTCCCCGGAGGATCTTGCCCGGATAGAGATTCCTAAATCGTTTGTCAAGGTTGAAGATCAGACCTTGGCTTACTGCGTTAAATATTGGAATTTAATAGAAGATACTGCTTTTGAGCGGATCCTTTTTCTCTATTCCCGGAAATACGGGACCAAAAATTATGATATTCTGATGACGATTCGCCGGGGAAGGCAGAGCCGAAAGCGGGATGATGAGATCTTGTCGTCGATCATGTCTTCCCTGGCTACCGGATATTACTATTCTATCCGGGGTGACCGGTATCTCCAGGAGCGTTGGAATACCATCAAGGAAACCCTCAAGTATTCGACCGGTACAAAGCTCCGGATGGTTCCCCCGAATCCCGGACAGTCTGCAACAAAAGCCGTGTCGTTAAAGGTTGCAAGCCCCAAAAGGGCAGCCAAAAAGGCCCGGGTTCCGGCGGAGTCTGCTCAATGGAAGCCTCCGCCGGCAGCCAGGCCCGCGGCAAAGGCAGCTTCCGCAAAAGAGGCGTCCTTGGGATCCGTGCCGGCATCGGCAAAGCCGGCGTCCCTAAGGCCGGTCCCGGTGGAGCCTCCATCGGTGGTCATCCCGGCAAAGGCCGCTCCGTCACAAGCCGCATCGGGAAAGGCCGCTCCCTCACAGCCCGCGCCGGCAAAGGCCGCACAGCCGAAGTCCGCAAGCCTGCGGAGGGCAGCCAAAAAGGCGCAGATTCCGGCAGCCCCGGATATTCCCCCCGGATCCGGCAGGACAGATGCTGTCCTCTTCCCCAAAAAGACCGGTACAGCGGCAAAAAAGGAGAAGGGACGCCTCAAAGCGGTGAATGCGGCGGCTATGGCGGAGTGGCCGGGGGGGTCCGTTTCGGACCGGCTCAAAAAATTATCCGGCCGCTCCTACGATGTGTACCAGGACCGGTTTCTTGCCAAGGCACGACCCGCCATCAGAAAAATCATGGGCGCTGGACGGGGCCTCTTCTTCAACCTTCCCGAAAAAGCGGAGGATCTGATCTTCAACTTTCTCAAGGGCCACTATTCGGACCCCTATATGAACTGGGAGAAAAGCAGTGAAAAGGCCGAACTGCAAGAATTGGGCTTTGAACTTGAATCCCTTAATCCGATAATTGACGAATGCTTCAGGAGGCTGTGATCGGGGAGTGGTTCTTCCTCAGACCGGTATATTCCGTTCCCGGAACACCGCCATCAATGTGTCCATGTCCGGCGGAATCCGTATCGGTTCCCCGGCGGCTTGTCGGGCAGAGGCCACATCCTTAAGGCCGTTGCCGGTTACGATGGATACCACCGTTGCGTCAGGGGGGATGCGTTTTTGCTCAACCGCCTTGCAGAGTCCCGCCGTGCCGGTTACCCCCGCAGGTTCGCCGAAGACCCCGCATACCGATCCCAAAAGCCGCATGGCGGCCAGGATCTCTTCGTCAGAGACGTTCACCGTCAACCCCGAGGATTCACGGATAGCCCGGAGGGCCTTTTCACCGTTCCGGGGAACCCCCACAGCAATACTGTCGGCGATGGTATTCTCTTCCATTTGTATAATCGGCGAATTTGTCTCAATGGCCCTGTTAACGGGACAGCAGCCCTCCGCCTGAACGCTGATAAGCCGGGGCAGCTTGTCGATAAGACCGATGGCGTAAAGGTCCTTAAAGCCCTTCCATACCCCGGCTATGGTACAGCCGTCTCCCACGGAAACCGCCACATAGTCCGGAACCTTGAAGCCAAGCTGTTCGGCGATCTCCAGGGATACGGTCTTTTTCCCCTCCGAAAGGTAGGGGTTTATGGCGGCGTTCCGGTTGTACCAACCCCATTTCTCAATAGCCTCTGCGGAAAGCCGGAAGGTATCCTCGTAGTTTCCCTGAACACTGATCACCCGGGCGCCAAAGACAAGGAGTTGGGCCAGCTTGCCCTTGGGAGCCCGTTCGGGCACAAAGATAAAAGACTTAAGCCCCATAGCCGCCGCATTCCCTGCCAGGGACGATGCAGCGTTCCCCGTTGATGAACAGGCTACCGTATCCATCCCCGAGTGGAGGGCCCGTACTACGGCTATGGCGGAAGCCCGGTCCTTAAGGCTGGCCGATGGGTTAAGACCGTCATCCTTTATATAGAGGGTTTTCAGCCCAAGCCGTTCTCCCAAACGATCCGCCCGGTAGAGGGGAGACCATCCGACTCTCAGGGGCGTGAGTCTGCTCCCCTCTTCAATGGGAAGGAGTTCCATATACCGCCACATGGAAAAATCCTGCCGGGCGGCAATTTTTTCCCGGGTCAAAGAGGACCGGATGCGGGGGTAATCGTATTGTATCTCAAGAATGCCGCCACATTTTTTGCAGGTGTACGTATCGTTACCGGCTTCGTGTTCCGCACCGCAACTGATACATACAGCGGATTTTACATTATGCATCTTTGCCTTCTCCGTTCAAACCGGTATCCCGGCGCAGCGATTCTGCCGGCGCCTCACAGTAAACCTGTCCGTTCGTTAAATTGGTTGATCAGGGTGTCAATGGCGCCGGTCTGCTGTTGTACCCCCAGGAAGGTCTTGTCCTGCCTGTACCATTGGTCGTCGAGTTCCTCTGCGTTGCGGCCCTGCTGCTCAACCCAGGTATAGTATTTGAGGTTATGCACCCGCCTGCGCTCAGGGTAGGTAAGTTCCAGCATGTTATCGGTTCCCTCGCCCAAAAGGCTTCTTGCAAAATCCGCAGCAGCATTGATGGTTCTGTATTCCCCTTTTTCTTCGCGCAGTTCTGCTATCCGGGAACGGTACATATCCACCGAATCGGTGAGCACCGTTGCTACTACATCCTTTTCTGAAAGTTCGTAGTATTTGGAGAATTTGACGGCGCAGAGCATGTTTGAAATACCGGATATCCCCATATAGGACAGAACTGCTGCCTGCTCCCGGCTAAGACCCGATTCCTTTACAAGGTAGTCCTTTCCGGCCTCTTCATTGAAGAGCCGCAGCAGAGCCATGGAATCGTGATCATCAATGGCAATGACCATGTCGGTATTTTTGACATTGTGCACCCAGGGGATATGCTTGTCCCCAATGCCCTCAAGACGGTGGGCGCCGAAACCATTGTTGAGGATAGTAGGACACTGCAAAGCCTCCCCCACAGCAATCCTGCTGCCCGGATACCTTTGCTTGAGGAAGTCGCCGCTTGCCAGGGTTCCCGCCGAACCGGAAGTGAAACAGACTCCGGCGAAAGAACCGTCCCCGCCTTTGATACTTTCAAAGGCTTCGGCAATGGCGCTGCCCGTTACATTGTAGTGCCAGAGGTAATTGCCCATCTCTTCAAACTGATTGAAAATGAGCACATCATTCCGGGTAGTCCGCAGTTCATGGGTCTTATCAAATATCTCCTTGACGTTGGATTCGGTGCCCGGCGTGGCGATTACCTCACCGGCTATCTTTGACAACCACTCAAAACGCTCCCGGCTCATGCCTTCAGGCAGAATCGCCACAGATTCTACTGCGAGGAGCTTTGAGTTGAAGGCCCCCCCCCGGCAGTAGTTCCCTGTGGAGGGCCAGACCGCCTTTTGTCCGGTGGCGTCAAACTGACCGGTCACCAGCCGGGGCACGAGGCAGCCGAAAGAAGCCCCCACCTTGTGGCAGCCTGTGGGGAAAAATTTTCCCACCAGGCAGATGATCCGGGCCTTTACCCCGGTGAGGGCCGGGGGCAGTTCAATAAAATTGGGGCCGCCGTAGAGTCCCCCGGATTCCTTCGGCTCATTTTTCCAGGTGATTCGGAACAGGTTGGCAGGATCAATATCCCATAAGCCCACATTCCTGAGCCGGGCCCGGATCTTCTCCGGAACCTGCCGGGGGTCCTTCATCTGTTGAAAAGTGGGGATGATCACCCCGTTTTCCCGTGCCTTTTGAATGTTCCGTTCCAGAACAGCTTTGTTTATTGACAGATCTATCATTAAACAACCCTACAAAGCTTGTCCGAGTATGTCAAGTCCGAAATATGCCGGGGTTTATATTGAAAATCTTGCCGAAAAAGTCTACATTTTCAATAGATTGATCTACATGAACCATGCCTCTACCTCCCCCCGCAAATCGGAACGGGTGAAGGATGCCTTGACGGGGCTGTTTACACAGGATGGAATTCTCAGTGCAGGGCGTAATTTTGAGGGTCTTGAGGACGGAGCGGTGATGCTCCGGGCCCGGAAGGCCCTGATGAAGCTCTTTGGCTTTTCATCGGCAACAAATGTCATCCTTACCGGGGGTGTTACTATCTCGCTAAACATGATCCTGGGAGGACTGTTGAAACCCGGGGACCATGCGCTGGCTACCCATGTAGAACACAACGCCGTGTCCCGGCCCCTGGCCCTGCTGCAGAAAAGGGGGATCATCGATGTGGACTTCCTTCCCTGTGGACAGGACGGCAGTTTTGATCCCCGGTCTATAGGAAAATATATACGGCCCAATACCCGGCTCTTTATCATGACCCATGCCTCCAATGTGCTGGGGACCATACTGCCTGCGGAGGAGTGTTTTACCGAGGCAAAACGGTTCGGCCTTTTCACCGTGCTGGATGCCGCCCAAACCGCCGGGCTGCTTCCCCTGGAGATGAACAAAAACATTGATGTGCTGGCCTTTACCGGTCACAAGGGCCTGGGAGGACTCCCCGGTTCCGGGGGGTTTGTTCTGGGCAGGGATGCGGCGGCGGCCATCGATCCCTGGATAACAGGTGGTACCGGCAGCGCCTCCCAATCCCTTGAGCAGCCGGACTTTTTGCCGGACAAATATGAAAGCGGTACGGCGAACATCCCGGGCATCCTGAGCCTCGCCGTTGCGGTGGAGGAGCTTTTGGAACGGGGGCTCTCTCCAATCCGGGAGCAGACAAAAAACCTCACCCGCCGTTTTCTTGACGGAATCCGGGGTATTCCGAACCTGGTTGTCCACGGTCCCGGGGATGCGGAACGTTCCGTAGCGATTGTGCCGGTAAGTTCCCCCGGATGGGACAATGCGCTGCTGGCCGGACGGCTCTTTGACGAATATGGAATCATTACCCGTTGCGGGCTCCACTGTTCCCCCCTGGCCCACCAAAGCGCCGGGACCTTTCCCGAAGGCAGTCTCCGCTTTAGTTTTGGTTACGAGACCACTGAAGGGGAGATCGATGCCGCCGTCAGGGCCCTGGAGAATCTTGTGGGAAGGGCGGCAGGCCGGAGAGGGGGGATACAGGCCGGGAATTAGCTGCGGGGAATGCTCATAATCATTATCCGCCGTCTTGACGCGGACAGCATTTTACTGCTATTGTACAAGATAGTAAAAGTTTTTTTACAAATCTGCCGGATTATGCAAGTGTTTTGGTGGTCTGTTCGTTTGGAGTTATATGATGTCATTTTTTAACCGGCTTCTTGATCTTTTTGCCGGAAGTAAAGATCCGGAAGCGATAAAAAAAAGACTTTTAAAAACGGTAATTAAAAATCTTGCTGCCAACAAGTACAGTAAATTTTACAAGCCAAAGACCGGACAGGTTGAGCCGGCCTTTGCAAAATTCCTGTATGCTGTCTATCACATTATCGCCCCCGCCCAGGTGTTCATGCAGAACGCAGCCAAGTCGGCCCGGCTTAAAGAGGCCGTCATTGAGGAGGTTCTTGACGGGGAACTGCTGGGGATACTGAACGGGCTTTCAGCGGAATCCATTGAAGAACGGGCAAAGAAAACGCCGCCTGAAGAATTGGCCCGCCGGTTACGGGAAGAACTGACCACCCTATCCGGGGCCTTTGACATCACCCGGGTTAATGCCGCGGATGGATGCTACAATATCATCCTTGCCTTTACCCGGTTTGCTGCCTTTGATTTTTATTTTTTGCTGAAGAAATTTGATGCCGCCCTGCAGGAACGGAGCTTCAGCAGGGCTCCGTCCTTTGTCCCGATCCGGGGGAATGCCGTCACCGGGGAGCTTAAAGATTTTTTGGAAGTTTCTGGAGCCCTGGACCCGGATCAGGACTGGCGGATGGTCCTCAAGGTCCTCAGGGCCTATAAGGGCGATATAGACGTGGTGGTCTATGAACAGTGGAATAAGCTGCTCCTGCAATTACGGGATATAAAACGTTCGGGAATTCTGGAGCTTATGGTCCGGCATATCGATAATAATCCCCTGTGGCAGTCAAACCCCAAATTCTCCACGGAATGTATCACCGACGCTTTTCTGGAAGCAAAACGGACCGAAATTGAAAAGATCATCGAAACTGTCATAAATGCCAAACGGAACACCAAAATAGAGGAACTGGTACGGGTAGTTTTTGGCGAAACCGATACCAACCGGTTGAAATATTATACCGATAAAAACAGTGAACTCTATGTCAAAAAAAACTTCAGCGGCTTTACCCATGCGCAAAGCCTCAACTATCTGAAAGCCTTTCTGCTGGACTATTTTAAAAAGGATATTCGGGAACTCTGCGATCTCCTCCTCATCCGGGGCCAGTGGTCTTCCAATGTGCTATCTCAGCAGATGTCCGGCGGATTTCATGAAATTATGACTATCGCCGAACAGATCATCACCTTTGATGATTCCTTGGCGGATAACGGCGCAAACGGTTCCCGGTTGAAAGCTGCTATCGTTAAGGTGGACAGAGATAAGGGGCAGGCGAAGTACATCCGCCTTATCCTCACATCGGTAAACGAGGAAGCCCAGGGGATGGTCCTAAAGGCTGCCCATGCCCTGATCATGATAGGCCGGAATTTAAAAAACGTACTGGAGGATCTGCAGAAAAATCCCCGGGAACTCATTATGAACTGGAAGGAACTGGAATCGGCCTCCCCGGAGCCAATGGTTCAGCGAATAACAACAATATATAAAAAAATGTTCTGTTTTATACAGATCCTTCAGCTTTTGAATCCGAACGAAGGCAAAGAAGGCTGAGGGGCAGCAGGATCATCCGCTATTCCGCCGGAATCGGCTTATTTCTATCCCTGTATTGAACAAATCTCTATTAATGGCTAAACTATAAGTAAACCCTACCAATTGAGGAAAAACAATGTCTGAAAAAAACATGGTTATGATTGACGGAAACACCGCCGCAGCCTATGTGGCGCATGCCCTTAGTGAGGTAATTGCGATTTATCCGATTACCCCTTCCAGTCCTATGGGAGAACTCTCCGATGAGTTTTCCGCTCAAGGCCGGAAAAATCTGTGGGGTACTATTCCCCAAGTTGTTGAAATGCAGTCTGAAGCCGGCGCAGCGGGGGCCGTACATGGCGCCCTGACCACAGGCGCCCTCTCTACTACCTTTACAGCATCCCAGGGTTTGCTCCTGATGATTCCGAATATGTATAAAATCGCCGGGGAGCTTACCTCCACGGTGTTTCACATTGCCGCCCGTGCCTTGGCCACCAGTTCTATCTCGATTTTTGGCGATCACCAGGATGTCATGGCCTGCCGGCAGACCGGATGGGCCATGGTAGCCTCCAACAGCGTTCAGGAGGTGATGGATCTGGCCGTTATATCCCATGCCGCCACTCTCCGTTCCCGGGTGCCCTTCCTCCACTTTTTTGACGGGTTCCGCACCAGCCATGAATTGCAGAAGATCGAAGAGGTGTCCTACGAGGTCATGAAACAGATGATCGACGATGACCTTGTCCGGGCCCACCGGGAGCGGGGACTTACCCCCGAAAAGCCCTCCATCCGGGGAACCGCCCAGAATCCCGACACCTACTTCCAGGGCCGGGAGGGGGTGAACAGGTATTACGATAAGGTCGCCGGTATCGTTCAGGCGGAGATGGACAGATATGCTAAACTAACGGGCCGGGCCTATCATATCTTCGATTACTTTGGCGCTCCGGACGCGGAAAAGGTGATCGTCATCATGGGGTCCGGCGCTGAAACCTGCGAAGAGACGGTGGAATACCTGGTGGAAAAGGGTGAAAAGGTCGGTCTGCTCAAGGTACGGCTCTTCCGCCCCTTCGATGCCGCGGCCTTTATCAAGGCCTTGCCCTCCACGGTCAAGGCAATAGCGGTTCTGGACCGCACCAAGGAGCCCGGCTCTCTGGGCGAACCCCTTTACGAGGATGCGCTATCCGCCTGCGGTATCGTGACCCAGGCCGGGGCAGCGCCCTGGAAATTGCAATTCCCGGTCATACTTGGCGGTCGCTACGGCCTTGGGTCCAAGGAATTCACCCCCGCCATGGTCAAGGCGGTGTTTGATAATCTTTCGGGTAAAAAAATCGCCAATTTTGTGGTAGGTATCAGGGACGATGTACTGGGTAAAAGCCTGGACTATGATGAATCCTTTGTCCTTGCCGAAGAGGGCATGAACGAAGCCATGTTCTACGGTCTTGGTTCCGACGGCACTGTGGGGGCTAATAAGAATTCCATCAAGATCATCGGAGATGCCAAACCGGAACTCTCCGCCCAGGCATATTTCTCCTACGATTCCAAGAAATCCGGCGGTTTTACCATCAGCCACCTGCGTTTTGGCAAAAAGGCGATTCGCCGGCCCTACCTCATCACCAAAGCGGACTTCCTGGCCTGCCACAAGTTCTCCTACATGGAGACCCTGGATATGCTGGCCAACGCCAAAAACGGCGGAACCTTCCTCCTCAACAGCCCCTTCAGAGCGGCGGAGGTCTGGAGCGAAATACCCCTGGAAGCCCAGAAACGGATTATCGACAAGAAGCTCAGGTTTTACGTTATCGATGCTGCGGAGATAGCCCGCAAAACCGGTATGGGGAACCGGATCAACACGGTCATGCAGGCCGCTTACTTCAAGATCTCGGGCGTATTGCCGGAGGCGCAGGCTGTGGAGGAGATGAAGCACTTCATTGAAAAATCCTATGGTAAGAAGGGGGCCGATGTGGTACAGAAAAATTTCGCCACTGTGGATGCGGCTCTTTCCGCTGTGGAGGAGGTTAAATACCCTGCCGTTGCGGACAGTAAACTTTTAATGAAAAAGCCCTTTGTCACCGCCCCGGATGCCTGGATTCGGGAAACTCTAGGCGCAGTATCCATTCAAGAGGGGGACAAACTCCCGGTGAGCAAGATCCCCGAAGATGGCACCTTTCCCACCGCAACCACCCAATACGAAAAACGGGCGGTGGCCGAGCGGGTACCCACCTGGAATTCCGCTGTGTGTATCCAGTGCGGTAACTGCGCGGCGGTTTGTTCCCATGCCTGTATCCGTATGAAAAACCTCACCGATGCGGAAGCGGCGGCGGCCCCCGTGGGTTTTAAGACCGCAGCAATCAAACCAAAACCGGTAGAGGGCAAAAAAACCTGCCTTGTCATCTCCGCCGAGGACTGTATGGAATGCGGCGTCTGTATCAATATCTGTCCTATGTCAAAGGATCCCTCAAAACCCCAGGCCCTTTCCTGGAAGTCCTATACCGACGACCCGGCCTATCATGCCGAACAGGCCGCCGCCTGGGATTACTTCCTCAAACTGCCCGAGGTTCCTGCGGCGGAGCTTAACCTTTCCGCCGTCAAGGGTCTAGCCTATAAGCGGCCCCTTTTTGAATTCTCCGGCGCCTGCGGGGGCTGCGGCGAGACCCCTTACGTGAAGATCCTCTCCCAGCTCTTCGGTGACCGGGCGATCATCGCCAATGCCACGGGCTGTTCCTCCATTTATGGCGGGAACCTTCCCACCACCCCCTACTGTCAGCGGACCGACGGCCGTGGACCGGTCTGGTCCAACAGCCTCTTTGAAGATGCCGCTGAGTTCGGCATGGGGATGCGGCTTACCAGTGACAAGCTGGCTGAACACGTGCGGGAAGTGGCCCTTCAGGCAAAGGCCGAAGGTATTCAGGGGGACCTCATCGACAGGCTCCTTGCCAACCCCCAGATCGATGATGCGGCCATTGAGGAACAGCGGAAAAATGTTGATGCACTGAAGAAAGCCCTGGCAAGTGAAAGTAAGCCCACCGCCAAGATGCTCCTCTCCCTGGCGGACCACTTCATCAAACGTTCCGTGTGGATTCTGGGCGGCGACGGTTGGGGTTATGACATCGGCTACGGTGGTCTTGACCATGTGCTGGCCTCTGGCCGGAACGTAAATGTCCTCTGTATGGATACCGAAGTTTACTCCAACACCGGCGGTCAGATGTCCAAGGCCACCCCCGTGGGCGCTATCGCCAAATTTGCCGCAGGCGGCAAGGATATCACCAAAAAGGACCTGGGGGCCATGTCCATGAGCTATGGCTATGTGTACGTGGCAAAGGTCTCTATGGGCGCCAATATGGCCCAGGTGATCAAGGCCTTCCGGGAGGCGGAAAGTTACGACGGCCCCTCGATCATTATCGCCTACTCCCACTGCATCAACCACGGTATCGACATGAGCCGCGGCCTGGAGCAACAGAAGGCTGCGGTTACCTGCGGCCTCTGGCCCCTGTACCGTTACGACCCAAGGCTCAAGGAGCAGAACAAAAACCCCTTCCAGCTTGATTCCCGGGACCCAACCACGGCTCTGGAAGACTTTATGTACAAGGAAGTTCGGTTCAAGAGCCTCAAGGCCGCCTCCCCCGAACGAGCCGATGCCCTCTTCGCCAAGGCCAAAGCCCAGGCAGAGCGGGTCTTGAAGGAGTACAAATACCTGGCGGAGCGGCCCTTCTAAGGCCGAGCCACAGTGCCTGCGCCTGGCCGGGACAACAAAAAAAGACCCCGTCCCGCAGGGCGCCGGTAAGCAACCCGCAGCAGGACAGGGTCAGGACAAACAAAAAACCCCCGGGACACCGGTCAATCCGGCAGCCCGGGGGCATTAACTATAAGAGAATGATTGTATCGGACGCAGCCTAACGCAGAATCAGTGAAAGCGCCGATATTGTCG
>JAITJI010000030.1 GCA_031279015.1 Spirochaetaceae bacterium | reverse complement strand
ACCGGATCATAACCGCCCGGATGAAAAGGATGACAGCGCAGTATCCGCTTAAAAGCCAGGAAAAGCCCTCGGCAAACACCGTACTTCCGCACCGCTTCGAAGGCATAGACAGAACAACTGGGAACATACCTGCAACTAGCGGGTAAATAGGGCGATATGGCTTTCTGATAGAACCGGATCAACAACAATATACAATTTCGGGGGATTTCAGGTACCAATTCCCGCAAGATCACCATTGTGTATTATCCACCAATAACCCGGCTTTGGAAAACAGGATCCCCACCTGCTTCATCCGGACTGAAAAAGAATCCTTCCCCGGATAAACCAACAACACTAGATCAAAGCCACATTGAAGCCTGTTTCGGACTTGCCGGTAAACCTCACAACCAACCCGCCGGGCCCGGTTCCGTTCTACGGCATTTCCGAATTTACGGGCAAATGTAAAGACTATTCGATTAAACGGAAACCTATTCTGTAATACAAACAACTTTGCACCGGAACAGGTAACGACTTTTCCCCGGTTAAATACCGCCCGAATCTCATCCCTTTTCTTCAACCGTTCTTCCCGCTTAAAGCGGAATATATGGTTCACTGTTCCTAGTATGGTTTCTTTTCGTCAGAAATGGTTAACTTGTACCGGCCTTTAGCCCGGCGGCGCTTTAAAACCAAGCGTCCGCCCCGGGTTTTCATCCGCGCCCGGAACCCGAATTTCCGGTTACGCTTCACTTTACTGGGTTGATACGTCCGTTTCATGGGAATATCTCCTTGACAGTTCAAACATTACATCTATATAAAGTTCATAGATTC
Source organism: Spirochaetaceae bacterium (assembly GCA_031279015.1). Classification (GTDB taxonomy): domain Bacteria; phylum Spirochaetota; class Spirochaetia; order Treponematales; family Breznakiellaceae; genus JAITJI01. The sequence continues at coordinate 57,707 of JAITJI010000030.1, read as the reverse complement.
AACATCACGGGGCTCTTTCATGACATGATTTTGGAAAACCCCAATAGATTTTTAGTATAAAAAAATATTCAATGTTGGTCAACGGTCCAAAGGAATTGTTGCGAAAAAACGCCCTTTCCGGGGGATATTAAGGATTAAAACAGGTATGTATTTTTGTAAAACCGGGGAAATTCTGATAAATCCCGGGGATGATCCCCGGCAGATCGTGGACTTCATGTTATACATCAATTATAGCAAGGAATTCTGTTTCGCCATGAGCTTTGATCCGGCCTTTATTGCAGATCTAATGGGGGCGGGTTTCCTGGTGATGTCCGCACGGTTCGCCGATCAACCGGAAAATCCCGGGGAATCCCGGTATCTCCTTCTTCCAAAACTCCATTTAACACGATCTGTACTGTTTTTTCCGGATATCCGGGAGACAAAAACCGTAAGGCGGCTCCTCAAACGGTACGAACTCCGGTTTGACACTGATTTTGACCGTATTCTGAATCGCTGCGTAGAGGTCCACGGAAACGACTGGCTTACCCCGCCGTTGCTGGAAAGCATCAGGCTGATCCGGGAAAGATCCCTCCGTTTTACCCTGCGGCATCCCGGAAAACCTGTCTTTACCGGGTCTTATCTCCCCGTACGGCCCGTCTCCTTTGGGGTCTACCGGGACGAAAAACTGGTGGCCGGAGAATTCGGGATCATCGCGGGAAAGGTCTATACCAGTTATTCCGGGTACCGGGATGAGGATTCCGCCGGAACGGTCCAGATGGTATTGACCGGCAATTACCTCCAGGAGAAGGGATTCGCCTTTTGGGATCTGGGGATGCCCTTGCCCTACAAGAACAGGCTCGGGGCCTTCAACGTTGATCCCCCGCAATTTGTCGAATTATTTCGCAGATCGGTCCCTTAAAGGCTTCCAAAAGCAGGAAGAAACATAAATCTGCGGGGAGATTCTATTTGCAACCGGAAAATAATACGTTATAATATATACGTATGTTTGGTAACTTCATTGTTGAACAGGGTAAGCCTCTACCCATGGGCGCTTCTCTTACTGAAAAGGGAGTGAATTTTTCCCTTTTTTCGCGGGGTGCCGTGGCGGTAACCCTGATCCTCTTTGAAACTTCCGAATCGGACAGTCCTAGAGAGGAGATCTGTCTCGATAAGCAAAAAAACCGGACCGGTGATGTGTGGCATTGTCATATTCAGGGGCTCAAGGCGGGGGCCCTTTACCTGTACCGGATAAACGGTCCCTATATCCCCGAAAAAGGGCTCCGGTTCAATCCTCATAAATCCCTGCTGGACCCCTATGCCAAAGCTCTGACGGATCTCCGTTCCTGGAATCTGCGGGCCTGTTTAGGGTATGACCCTGAAGACCCGTCGGGGGACCTCTCTTTTTCATATAGGGATGATCACTTTTCCCAGCCAAAATGTATTGTGATAAACGACGGTGAATTTGACTGGCAGGGGGATGCCCCCCTTAATTACCCCCTCCGATTTAGCGTCCTCTACGAAACCCACGTCCGGGGTTTAACGGCAAACCCTAACTCCGAAGTAAAGTATCCGGGAACCTACCGGGGAGTGATTGAAAAGATCCCTTTTTTACAGGAATTGGGGATCACCAGCTTGGAATTCCTTCCCATTCAGGAGTTTAACGAGCGAGAAACAACCCGTATAAACCCCCGTACCGGGGAACCTCTGGTCAACTACTGGGGGTACTCCACCGTGGCCTTTTTTGCCCCCAAGGGCTCATACGCCGCAGATCAAAGCCCCGGAGGACAGGTACGGGAATTCAAGGAAATGGTCCGGGAACTCCACAAGGCGGGGATTGAGGTGATCCTGGACATTGTTTTTAACCACACCGCCGAAGGTAATGAGCGGGGTCCCACTTTTTCATTCCGGGGACTGGATAACACGATTTACTACATGCTTGATGAAAACAAGCGGTACTATATGAATTATTCCGGCTGTGGCAATACGCTGAACTGTAATCATCCGGTGGTGAGGACCTTTATTCTGGACTGCCTGCGGTACTGGGTGGTGGAGATGCATGTGGACGGTTTCCGTTTCGACCTGGGTTCCATTTTGGGCCGGGATCAAAACGGACGGCTCATGGAAAACCCCCCTATGCTGGAACGGATTGCCGAAGATCCGGTCCTTACAAACACTAAAATCATCGCCGAAGCCTGGGATGCCGGCGGCGCCTACCAGGTCGGCTGGTTTCCCGGGGGGCGCTGGGCGGAATGGAACGACCGTTTCCGGGACGATATACGGAAATTCTGGCGGGGCGATCCCCTGGAAGCCCGGCATCTGGCTACCCGGCTTGCGGGCAGTTCCGACCTCTACCTCAGGGATGGCCGGAAGCCCTTCCATTCGATTAATTTTATCACCAGCCACGATGGATTTACCCTTCGGGATCTGGTAACCTATGCGTACAAGCACAACGATGAAAACGGTGAAGAAAACCGGGACGGCGGAAATTCCAATAACAGCGCAAATTACGGGTTTGAAGGCCCCTCAAAAAACGCGGCTATAGAGGAACTCCGGGAACGGCAGTTGAAAAATTTCTTCGCCACCCTCATGGTGTCCCTGGGTACCCCAATGATCCTGGGAGGAGACGAATTTGGCCGGACCCAGCAGGGGAACAACAACGCGTATTGCCAGGACAACGAAATGTCCTGGTATGACTGGTCCCTGCAGAAAAAGAACCCCGGTCTCTTTCGGTTTGTCCGGGAAATTATCGCTTTCCGGCTGAGGCACCACGCCTTTATGCGTCCCGAATTCTACACCGGCCGGGACGGCAGCTATAACGCCATTCCGGACATCACCTGGTTCGATGAAAAGAGCAATCCTCCGGTCTGGGAGAAGATCGATGCCTGCCTTGCCCTGCGGATTGACGGCAGCAAGGCGGATATCCTTGCCGACCGGGACGATAACGACTTCTTTATCATGTTTAATTCCGGGGACAAACAGGCTATTTTTACTGTATGTGAATCCCCGGAGGGAAAGGTCTGGTTCCGGGTGGTGGATACGGGTTTTCTTCCCCCTGAAGATATCCTGAGCCCGGGAGATGAGCGGCCCCTTCCCGTTATAAGCAGCTCGATAAAAAGTTCCGGGAGGAATCGGGGGAAAATCATCCCCGACAAATACCCGGTAAAGGCCAAGAGCATGGCGATCCTTATTTCAAAGGAAATTGTATAATTAATTTATGGATCAAAGTACCTTTATTTTTGGCGTGGATCTTGATGGCGTAGTGGGGGACTTTTATGGGGCTATGCGGCGGATCGCCGCGGAATGGCTTGATAAACCTATAGAATCCCTCAGCCAGGAGGTAAGTTACGGTCTGGATGAATGGGGAATTGCCGAATACGGCGGTTACGACCGGCTCCACCGTTTTGCCGTTACTCAGCGTAACATTTACCGGGATATGGAACCCATACAGGATGCCCCGGCTACCCTGCGTAAACTCTCTCAGCATGGAATCCGCATCCGGATCATCACCCACCGTCTCTTCCTCAAGTATTCTCACCGTACCTCCATCACCCAAACCGTAGATTGGCTTGATTCCTATGATATTCCCTACTGGGACATTTGTTTTATGAACGACAAAGGGGCCGTGGGAGCCCATGTATACATTGATGACACTCCCGCTAACGTGCAGAGTCTCCGGGATCAAGGTTGTAGGACCATTGTGTTCAGCAATTCAACCAATCGCAGCCTTCCGGGGCCCCGGGCGGATTCCTGGCTCGGCGTGGAACGTATGGTCATGGATGTCAAGGAAGAATGGACCACCGGGACCCTGGATCTCTTTGGCGCCGAGGGCTTCCGTCCCGGCAAAAACCGTATCTGAGGCTGTGGCCGATCAATCTGCCGGGAGCGGCAGCCCTTCTGCGGAAACCGGCCGCTTCGATATCGTCCTTGCCGCCATTAACGCCAAATGGATACATCCTTCCCTGGCTCTGAGACTCCTCAAGGCAAATCTTGGCGCCTTTGAAGACCGGGCCTGTATCATGGAATTTGCCCTCCGCCAGCCCCTGGTAGAACAAACAGTTCCTATTCTGGCTGCCCGTCCACGCATCCTGGGCCTTTCGGTCTCCATCTGGAACCATCGTGCAAGCCTGAAACTGCTGGAAGCCCTGGATGCGGCATGGGGAAATCCCAAATTAGACCTTATACGGCCCTGTATCATAATTGGCGGACCAGAGGTATGTCACATACCGATGGAATGTGAAATAATACAATGGGCTGATTGGGTGATTCGGGGGGACGGAGAGAAGATCTTCCAGGATCTCTGTAATTTATTGCTTACAGAGAACCCGGCCGGTTCCCAAAACAATATCCTGCCGGCCCTTGTCTCGCTGCCATCGGTCAAAGGGGTGTACGACAAGATAATTGAAACCCATCCATCGGACCTTTCCGCCATTGATCCGGCCTACCGCCTATACACCGGTGAGGACCTTACCCGGAAACTCATATACGTGGAAGCCTCCCGGGGTTGTCCCTTCGGCTGTGAGTTCTGTCTAAGCGCTGTAGAATCCGGAGTCCGGGAATTTCCCCTGGACTCATTTCTGACAGAGATGGACCGGCTGATAAAACGGGGGGCCAGAACCTTTAAATTTTTGGACCGGACCTTTAACCTGAACATCCGCCGAGCCCGGCAGATCATAGATTTTTTTTTGGATCGCCTGAAACCGGGAGAGGAACCGTCCCTCTGTGTCCACTTTGAAATGGTTCCCTCCCGTTTTCCCCCGGAACTACGGGAAGCCTTGACCCGGTTTCCACCGGGAAGTCTGCGGCTGGAATTGGGCATCCAGACCTTCAACCTTAAAACAGCGGCCCTTATCAACCGGCCCGGAAACCCGGAGCAGGAATTAGAGGTCCTTGATTTTTTACGGAGGAAAACCAATGCCATCGTCCACGCCGATCTGATTGCAGGCCTTCCTGGGGAGGATCTGGCCTCCTTTGCGGCGGGCTTTGACCGGCTGTATCTGGTCCGGCCTGCGGAGATCCAGCTTGGCATTCTGAAAAACCTCCCCGGTACGCCAATCGGCCGGCACAACGAAGCCTTTGGTATGCGCTACGCCCCGGACCCGCCCTACGAGGTACTGGAAACCGCGGCCCTTCCTACGGCCGGCCTGGACCGGATAAAAAACTTCGCCCGCTTCTGGGAACTTATCGTCAACCGGAACGCCTTTGCTGATTTGATCCCGGCCCTCTTACCTGAAGACGGACCGGTGTTTAACCGCTTCATGACCCTGTCGGACCGGCTCCTTGCACACTTTGGCCGGAATTGGGGTATAGACCGGGCGGAACTGCGGGCGGCGCTGGAAGAGCTGGCTGTGGAGACCTGAAAAGGAAGCCCCATCTGTGCTTGAGCGGCTGTTTTTATTACGAAAGGTAATGCCAAAACGAACTGGGGCGCGGCGCTCAAAATGCATACGCTACTTCCCCAGAAACGCAAGGATTCGCTGTTTCGTCCGAAGATCGTTAAGCATTTTCCGGAATATTTCATAAGTTAACCGGGCATCATACTCGCTGCCGTGTAATTTGCTTGATTCGGGGGACAATCCATAATACTCCGCCGCTTCACTTAAACGGGGAAATTTAAAACCGGCGTTATGCCTTTTTATTCTGATGATGTTTATGTTCTCCTTCATGGTACAAAAACAGTGCTTCAGGGGAAAATGTATAAACTTTCTATCAAAAGAGATATTGTGCCCTACATAGTGGTTTACCCCGGAACAAAAGACCGCAAAGTCCTTATCATGGTTGAAGTGATTCGTATACCGGGCATTACCCCGCTTCTTGCGGATTACCTCATCCTTAAGGCCATTAACTCTTATAGCGTCAGGGTTTTCCCATTCGCCAGGATTCCGGTAGTAGAACCGGGAAAAAAATTCTTCAATGGTATCTATGTCCTTACCATTAAACAAGGCTTTTATCGCCGTAATTGAAAGAATGCTCGAATTGCCAGACAATCCGTTTGTTTCTACATCAAAAAATATGACCTTCCTGGGCTTGATGGCTATTGGAATTTTATCATTCATGCCTGTATTATAGACTGGTTTTCAACCTGTTAAAGCCCCCGGAATGTCTTGTTTCAATGATCATCAGGAGGACTTAACACAATCCGGTGTCAGGGGATTCCGAATCTGCTCTTTACCTTGCCTCTTTTCAATGGTAATTTGGTCTTGAGACCTATGAATAAAATTCGCCGTTCTACCTTTTGTCTTGCCTTTGTTGTCGTCATCTCTCTTTTTTTTCTGATAATTTTGATTCTGTGCATCCTTCCCTATCCGGAGCTTACGGCCTATCAGAACCGATCCCGAGGGCTGGTGATTCAAGACCGGTATGGCCGGGTACTCCGGGTTTTACCGGCCAGCGATGGGATAAAACGGGAGTGGGTCCCTCTGGAGGATATTCCCGCCGGGGTGGTCCGGGTTTTTATCCGTGCCGAAGACCGGCGTTTCTATTTTCACCCCGGGGTAGACCTTGTCTCCGTGGCGGGGAGCGCCCTGCGGAATCTCCGGGCAGGACGGGTTGTTTCCGGAGCTTCAACCATCACCATGCAGCTTGCCCGGCTGATCCGGCCCCAGGGCCTGGGCCTGAGGGGGAAGATTGGCGAAGCCTGGGATGCCCTGCGGCTGGAAGCCCGTTTATCCAAGCGAGAGATCCTTGAGTTGTGGTTCAACGGTATTCCCTTTGGAAGTAACATCGAAGGGATCCCTGCTATAACCCGGGCCCGGTTCGGGGTCTCCGTTGCTCAATTGGACGATTGCCGGACGGTACTCCTGGCGGTGATCCCCCGCCGGCCTACTCGTTATGATCCCGCCGTCAATCCCGAATCCGCCGTGACAGCCGCTGTTGCCCTGGCCCGCCGCTGTATTCCAGGCTTGAGTGAAACCGCCATTCGGGAAGCGGCCCGGGAGGTATCCCGGTGGGATCTACCGGGAAAAAATCCTTTTTACGCCCCCCATTTCACTGAGCGGTTAGCCTCCCGGGGGACAAATTCTCCGGTTAAGGATAGGGTCAGCCTCCGGACCACCCTGGATCTGGATCTTCAGTCATACGCGGAGGAACGGCTTAAAGTGGAACTGGCCGCGCTGCGGGACAACCGGGTAAGCAACGGGGCGGTTTTGGCTATAGAAAACGCAACCGGGGCGATTCGGGTGTATGTGGGTTCCGCTTCCTGGTTTAATAATGAACAGGGAGGCAAAATAGACGGTATCCGGGTCCTGAACCAGCCCGGCTCTTGTCTGAAACCATTCCTCTATGCCCTGGCCCTGGATACAGGATTCAGCCCTGCCGATGTTCTGCCGGATCTCCCCACCGTCTTTGGCGGTGGCGAGGCCTATATACCCGGCAACTTCAACCGCCGTTTCAATGGCCCGGTCCGCTTCCGGGTTGCTCTGGCATCGTCCCTCAATATTCCGGCGGTGTACCTCCTGGAACGCCTGGGTGTGGAGACCTTTGAGGACTATCTGGTCTCCCTGGGCTTCGATTCTGTGGCCGCAACGATGGGCAGCCATGGTACAGGACTTGCCCTGGGAAATGCCGAAGTGAGTCTGGAAGAGCTGGTCCGGGGTTTTTCGGTCTTTCCCCGGGGCGGTTCCCTGCCGGATCTACAATGGATAGAAGGGGAGGCCAATGGGAAGCCAGACCCGGCGGGATCTTCCGGCGGGGATTCGGGCGGGCAGGTGATGTCTCCCTATGCGGCGGCTCTTATAGCGGACATCCTCTCTGACCGGGCAAGCCGTTTTGTCGGTTTTGGTCCCGCTCCCGCCCTGGCAACGGCATTCAGATCCATGTTCAAAACCGGAACTGCCAATCAGTTTCAGCATATCTGGGCCTTGGGGGCCACGGATCATTTCACCGTAGGGGTATGGATGGGAAATTTTTCCGGGGAAACCGTGATAGGCCGTACCGGCAGCTCCATTCCTGCCCGGATCGCCGCCGATCTCCTGGCCGCCCTGGAGGGATCCGCCAGCATTTCCTCAGACCGGGAACCGGAAAGGTCCCTCTCCGGCCTTGCGGAACAGATCAGGATCTGCGCCCTTTCGGGGATGGCAGCCTCCCCGGCCTGCCCCGGTTCCGTCATGGAATGGATTCCCCGGAACCGTATTCCTTCGCCCTGTTCCTGGCACGGATCGGGACCGATTCGGTATCCCCCGGAATACCAGGCCTGGATCGCGGAACGTTTCCGTTCGGGGAGCATCCAACTGCAAGGCTCAGGCAACATCCGAATTCCCATTCCCGGATCAGTGTATTACCTGGACCCTGTCTTGCCGGCAGAAGCCCAAGCCCTGCGGGTGGAAACCACCGGGTTCAGCGCCGGCGCCCTGGTGTATACCGACGGCATCCTTCAGGGCAGCCTGAATCACGCGGGGGTTTACGTGCTACCCCTGAGCCGGGGACGTCACCGGGTACTGGTGGAGGATGAAGGCGGCGGCAGCGCTGTGGTAGACTTTGAGGTACGGTAAAAACCCATCATCCGCTTTTGTATCGAAGCTGTATGCACGGGTATCACTTGTATGTTATACTGAATTGGGTCACATCACGGTCAAACCGCAAAGCCGCGGACCGGGAAGATTCAATTGCTCAGGAATTAGTTGATTATATTGCCAGTTGGGGACCTCTCCCATATCAAGTGTTCCCTATTTAATTGTGGGGATGGGAGAGGGCAGCGGATTACCGGTGAGTCGCTTCAGGGTGCTTCGTACCGCTCCGGGGCCGGAGGTTAGTTCTTCAAAATAGGTTTCTACCAATTCCCCGCAGCCGGAACCGTAAAGGTCAAAACCAAAAATACCGGAATTGGACAGGATAGGTTCCAACTGCCGATGAAATGGTCCCTTTTGTCCCAAGCGTATTCCGGAAAGGGCTGGACAGAGGATGTCATAGAGGGGATCGGGACTCACGGTAAAAGGCGCCCCCTGATCGTCGATTCCCATAAGATAGCGGACCCAGGCGGCCAGTACCAGGGGGATGCATTTGAGGTCCCCGATGTTCCGGGCGGGGTCCGTGAGGTACGCTTTGATGGTCTCCCCAAAACGGACGGATAATTTCCGGGAGGTATCGGTGGCTATCCGCTGGGGCGTGTCGGGTATAAAAGGATTGGGGAAACGGACCTGTAACACCTGATCGATAAATTGTTTGGGTGATAGAACACCGGGGTCCGCTGCCACGGGGAGTCCTTCGGTATATCCGATAATTTCCACCAGCCTCACCAGATCCCAATCTTTCATCGTAGCGCTGATCCTGGTGTAACCCAAAAGACAACCGAAGATCGCCAGGGCTGTATGCAGGGGATTCAGGCAGGTACAGACCTTCATTTTTTCCGCCCGGTCTACCGTGTCCCGTCCTGTAAACAGGACCCCGGCTGCTTCCAGGGCGGGACGCCCCGCGGGAAAGACATCTTCGATCACCAGATATTGGGTTTCCTCAGCATTTACAAAGGGGGCAACATACGTGTTTTTCGCGGTAATCTGTACAGCCGTATCGGTAAAACCTAAGGCCTCCAGCATCTTCCCTACTGCCTCATCAGGACGGGGGGTTATTTTGTCTATCATGGTCCGGGGGAAAGAAACCCGGGAGGGATCACGGATATAGTCCAAAAATCCCGGTTCCACAAGATCCTTTTCTCTCCAATGTATCACAAAAGATTCCACACACTGAAAAAGTTTATCCCCGTTATGAAAACAGTTATCCATGCTGACCAGAGCCAGGGGAAATTTCCCAGCCCGGTAACGTTCATAACAGAGGCCGGCGAGACATCCTAGATAGCTTTGGGGATTCTCCGGACCATTGATGAAATCAGCTTCCGCATCGGGCGGCGGATTCTTACAATCAGATAAGCTATACCCCTTTTCGGTGATAGTAAAGCTGACCATTTGCAACGATGGAGAACGGAATATCCCCCGGAGTATATCAAAATCCTTATGGCTGTCTAAACGCAGAGCCTGGGCGACACTGGCAATTACCCTTTTTTCTATAGTACCATCCGACTTGAGGGTTACCGCCAGAGTTGCATTAGCGCAGGGACGAAAAACCTTATCGATTATCTCTCCGTCATACCCTTCGACTGCAATAATACCGGTATTTTCTATTCCCCGATCCAGCAGAATCTGCTGCAACGCCGCAGGAAAGGCCCGGAAAATGTTTCCTGCTCCAAAATGTACCCACCGGGGACTCTCCCGGGTGGTCCGGATCATGGTTCCCCGGTCAAACCGAGGCAACAGTATCCCTGCTTTTTCCCACGGTCTTTTATCCTGTAGATCCTTATTATTCAGACGCATACTGTTCCTTCCCTGTCAATGTCCCGTCATGATTCATCTTTTCAATCGCCTCCAGAATTCCGTTAAGATAGCTTGCTCCCAGAGCCCGGTCATATAAACCGTATCCCGGCATGGCTTCCTCACCCCAGATGGCCCGGCCATGATCGGGACGGACAGGACCGTCAAAACCGGTATCACAGAGGGCTTTCATGACGGCAAACATATCCAGAGAACCATCAGCGGAAAGGTGGGCAGATTCCTCAAAATTCCCCGGGCCGTTATGGCGAAGATTCCGTACATGGGCAAAGTGAATCCGGCCTTTTAAAGCCCGGATAATACCGGGAATGTCATTTGCGGGGTTAGTTCCCAGGCTCCCCGTACAGAGGGTAACTCCGTGATGCACATCATCCTCAAGGCTGATAACACGGAGCAACTTTTCCTTGTCTGTGACAATCCGGGGGAGGCCGAACACCGGCCATGCGGGATCGTCCGGATGAATGGCCATATTGATGTTGTAGGCATCGCATACAGGCATGATCCGTTTTATAAAATACTGCAAATTGTCAAAGAGCCTTTCCTGGTCAATACCCTTATACATAGCAAAGAGTTCCTGCAGCCGCCCCAGCCGTTCCGGTTCCCAGCCGGCAAGAACATAGCCCTTTGATTGGGCGCTGATGGAGTTTGTCATAGCATCAGGATCAATGGTATCAATTATTTTCTGATCATAGGCCATGGTGGTGCTGCCATCGGTCCGTTTTTTCGCCAGATCGGTACGGGTCCAGTCGAAAACAGGCATAAAGTTATAACACACCAGGTGAATATCCGCCTCTCCTAATCGTTCCAGGGTGGTGATATAGTTATCGATATAACGATCCCGTTCGGGAGAACCGGTCTTGATGGCATCATGGATATTAACGCTTTCAATCCCCGCTATGAACAGACCCGCAGATTCCGCTTTATCCTTTAAGGAAAGGATAGCTTCCTTTTCCCAGATTTCCCCCGGCAGGGTTCCATAGAGGGTGGTGATAATCCCGGTAACCCCGGGCACTTGTCGTATCTGTTCAAGGGTAACCTGGTCGTAACCATGTCCGAACCAACGCATAGTCATTTGCATGTCATACTCCTCAACGTCTACCCTTCATTTTCTGCTTTCTCCACGATGTTCCGCAGCGCACCCTTTGAATATACCCGGAAACCTGCATTCATGGAACCCGGTCAGATTCTATCTTAGGATTCCCTTGCAACTTGACATTGGATCGTTGATATCCGGGCGTTTGGCTATTTATTAAATAATAAAAACCGCCTAAGATAACAGGGTAGTGTCTTTGATGCCCCGGCATGGCCTTCAGAGTCGCAGTTTCCCGGTAAAGATACGATAAACAACAAGGATAAAAAAATGGACATCTGGCATGAGACTTTTACCCTTCGATTTGGCGCTGTGGATCGGTCAGACCAGTTAACCCTGGCGTCAACCTTTGATTTTTTTCAGGAAGCTGCCATCAGCCATGCAGAAAGCCTGGGAGTCGGCAGGGAGGCCATGGCCCGAACCGGACAAGGCTGGATACTGTCCCGAATTTCGGTGTTTCTGGAACGCCGGCCCCGGTTTGGTGAGACCATCACCGTACGGACCTGGCCCCGGGGCTGGGATCGGCTCCTTGCCATTCGGGATTACGATATCCGGGACGCTTCGGACACCCCCATTGTTCGGGGCCGCAGTTCATGGATCATCCTTGATATAGAAAAACGCCGGCCCCTGCGGCCCCAGGCCATGATGGATACCCTGCCCCTGAACGATGGAATCAATGCCCTGCCGGGCGGCGGCGGCGGACTGGAAACACGGGAGAATCTTGTCAGGGTGGGAGAGCGCCGGGCCCTCTATTCGGATATTGACTACAACGGGCACGTCAATAACACCCGCTATATCCAGTGGATTCAGGATATAACCGAACCTGAACTTCTCGACAAGGCCCGGCAGATACGTTTTGATATCAACTATCTAAGCGAGGTTAAACCCGGGGACATGACGGAACTTCTTGCCGCCCCGCTAAAGCTTTCCATCGGCGGCGACGGAGGGGACCTGGGACTTGACGGCGATTCCGCTGCCGGCATCGCCCGGGCCTTTGAAGGCCGGAGGCAGCCGGAGGGCAAACAGGCCGTATTCCGTGCGGAACTACGCACGGGGGTTTAAGGACGCCGGTTTCACCGGTTTAGTTCGCTGCAGGATACCCCGGCGGAACACAGACCGTAACCGGCGAAAGGATTAAATGCCCTGAGCGTCCGCCGCTATTCGCTTATTTTTATATATTTCCCACATGAATATGCCGGCGGCGGCGGCAACATTTAATGAATTTGCCTTTCCGGAAATTGGTATCCTAATAATTTTATCACACATATTCTTTAGGGCTACACTTATCCCCTTTGCCTCATTCCCGATTATCAACATGATCGGCCTGTTTATTGCCTCATCGTTTAATGAAACGGAACCTGCAGAATCCGTACCTATAATCTTTATGCCGCTCCTTTCCTTTTCCACCTTGATATATTTCCCAATCTCATTCATGGATTTTATCTGGATTATTTCTGTATGAAAAATACTTCCCACACTTGCCCTGATTACCTTAGGATCGTATATATCAACTGAATGTCCGATTATAAAAAATGCATCCACATCAAATGAATTTGCAGTCCGTATGATTGAGCCCAAATTACCGGCATCGCCCGGCCTGTCAACCAGTAAAATAAATGGCGCTTTTGATAACTGTATGTTTGCGAGTTCATTTGATTCTATTCGTGCCGTTATTATCATCTCGGAAGGATCGGTTCTGTCACATAATTTTTTATATAAATCGGAATCCAATTCAATGATTCTTGAATGTTTGTGATTACTCTTGATAACGGCCTTTGCCCAATCAGAAACACCATCAATATCAGAAACTATTATTCGACTAATATCAATTTTTGCGATCAGCGCCTGTTTTATTGATTCAATTCCTTCTATAAATATTTCGTGATTTTTTGCCCGTTTGACCCTGTTGCATTTCAGGGATTCAATGACTTGAAATTCATCATTTGCAGAATTTATCCTTATGACATCCATAGGTTTTCCGTATTTTATAGTATAATTTCAAAAGAATGTCCATGGAACCGTACAGTACCCCTATTCATGGGAGGGCGAATCTTTTACTCCTCCATGCCTATCCGTACCAGTTCTCCTGCGGCGCGTCCAAAGATCTCGGGCTCATACATACATTCCGCCTGGGGTGGAGGAGTGGGATAGATCCCGGGCATCACCGCCCGGAAAAGGAACTCCACCTCCCGCCTGCCTGCGGGGAAATAATCCCAATGAAAACGGACCTCGTCGTCCATAATAAAACGGATCGGCGGGGCGTCGTACCCGGAAACAGAATCATACTCTGCGGCGCGGCCTTCGGCTTCCCTGCGTTTTTGCTCCACCCGGGGGTCCTCCGTCGGGGGCCGGGTGGAAGTGGTTACAAAGCGGGCATCCAGGATCTCCGCCCCTGAGGGAACCGGTACGCGGAGGGCCACAAAGGTCCGGTCCCGGGAGCCGGAAACCACTACCCGGCGGGTATAGGTTTTTCCGGGAATAAGCCGGCCGTCCCGGACCGGGTTCCCATCGGCATCAAAGGTCTCTGTAAAAACCCCCAGGCCTTCGTCACGGGACGCCGCCAGTTCTACGGGGATACCGTAACGGAGACTGGCGGTATAGAAAAGCTGTCCGGCGCCGCTCCATTCAATCCGCAGGGGGAGCAGCGTGTCCCGGCCCAATTCTTCCGGAAGTTCCGGAAAGGTCCAATTTTGCGATAGGGGGGACACACCGGAGACGGGGAATTCTCCATCAATGAGGGGGATTCCCCCCAGGCTTGTCCGGACCTTCAGGGCTGCCCCCCTTCCGGCATTGCCCGTGTCCGCGTTTTCAACACCGGCGAGCCGGGAGAAGGCGAGAACCGCCCAATAGGAGGAGGCTGTGTTAGACCAGATTCCCCGGCGTTGCCGTTCCAAAAGAGCCGTTGCCAGCCGGCTGGTCATATCATCACCGGGGGAAAGGGCATGGAAAAACATCAATGCCAGGGCATAGCGATCCGTATCGTTGTCCCGGAAACTGCCCTGCTCTTCATTCCCGGCGCCGGTTATGTTCAGGGTACGGGTGCCTGGGCGAATAAAACGCCTGATCCTGTTCCGGACAACGGCGGCCCGATCCTGCATTTCCAGTTCCAGCGCCGCAAGGCCCGCGAAACTCAGACCCGTAATGCCGATCTCATCCCCCCGGTGCAGAAAAAGGTCGATCTCACTCCCAATCCGTTCCCCGTACATGGTCCTGACCCAGAGGGCGTATCCCCCCAGAAAGGGATCTTCCGCCGTTTCACGGCGGACGGCATCCGAAGCAGTGATGTACCGGAGCAACGCCGGTATATCCATGGAGGATGGAAGCTCATAGCCCCCGGCCTTGGCCAGGACCGCTGCATGGGCCATACGGAGGGTAATAAAAAGACTCCCGGACTGACCGCCGGGCCAATAGGGGTAGGAACCATCGGCAAGCTGATTCCTGCTGAGCCGGGCCAGTTCCTCCTCAATCACTCCCCGGGGATCATCCACCGGGCTCTCCAGGCCGAAGGTATCCAGGCGGTCCCCAAAAGCGATCAGGGGTAGGAGCATGGCGGTCCGTTGTTCAAGACAACCGTAGGGATAGTCAAGCAGATACTGTACCGTTTCCCGGAGGCTTGCCAGCCGGGAAGTGGAAAGGGAAAGGGAGAGAGCCCCGGTCCCCTCGGGAACCAGGGAAGGGATCAGCAGCCCTTCTTCGGTAAAGGTATCGCCAGGTCCCAAATTGCCGATGGTACTAACCGTTTCGTAAACCACCGGCCGGTCTACTGTAATGGTCCTGATGATCCGCTCATTAACCAGAGGCATCTGAAGGGCGTCCGATACCCCCCGGACACCGGAAGACCGGAGGGTGAACACCAGCTGAGCCTCGCCGGACCCCACCGCAGCGGCCAGAAAAGAAACCTCCCGGGAGGCTCCCGGGGGTATCCGCAGAGTCTTTTCGGCCTCACCGTCCACCTCCAGAACCCGGTCCCAAAGTTTACCGGCGCCCTCCGCCGGGGGAAGATTTTCAACAGCCAGGGATACCTGGGCGTCTACAGCTTCCCTTTCCAGATTGGTGAGGATCAGGGACACCGTACCGGTATCCCGCCAGCGCAGTTTCCGGGGTAGGGCAGCCACAGCGGTGAGGGGAGCGCTGACCCGGAGGTCCTGTTCGGCTATACCAAACTCCTCACACCCCACCGCCACCGCTGTACAGCGGTAGGTAGTCAGAGAATCGGGAAGCTTGAATTTAACGGTTACCATCCCGTCTTTTCCGGTTACCAGAGATGGTTCAAATACGGCGGTGGGCCGGAAATCCTTCCGCTCGTCCAACTTGGAGACATCGTTCTGATCCCCGCCCTGGAGATCCGAAAGGGCATAGGTGACAGGATCAATGAGCAGAGAACGGCTGTCGGCCCCCCGCACCCCCAGGGGGAAATTGGTTGGATGGTAGAAATAGGCCAGGGGGTCCGGTATGTGATAATCGATCAGGTCCACCACCCCCCGGTCCACAGCCATAAAGGTGATCTCCGTCCCTGCCGCGGGTTTTCCGTCTAGGCTCACCTTCAGACGGATCTCCGCTTCTTCGGCGGGACCGTACACAGCCTTGGAGGGTTCCATCTGTATCGTATAATGACGGAGAGACATATCCACCGAAAGGCTCACCAGACCAAAGATTCCCTTGGGTTTATCGAGATCCGGCTCAAAGTAGCTGTTCTGCGGGGAACCCGAGCGGACCGTATAGGATGAAAGGGCCACATATACGATGGGAATGTAGGATTCCTCAATAGGAATATCGATGGTCCGGGCGGAACCATCCAGATCGATTATCCTTTCGGAGATGATCCCCTCCCGTTCCAAGGTGAGGAGGTATCTGCCCTTGGGAAGGGGGGACCGGACCAAAAGCCGCGCTGTATCCCCCGGGGCGTAGAAGTCACGGTCAGCAGTCAGGGTGATGTGGTTCACATCATCGGAACCCCAGCGCACCCACCCGGAGCCACTGACGTAAAAGCTCTGCCGGGTAACCACCGGCCGGTCCCGGCGATCCCGGCTCCGCAGACGGATCTCCCATTGGCCACCTCTATCCGGGGTAAAGGAGAAGAGTCCGGCGGATTCACCCTTGAGGGTGGACAGGTCCACCCGCCGTTCCTCTACCAGCTCTTCTACCCGTTCCCAGAGCAGATTCACCCGGCCCCCGATTCCTGCCTGGCGGGCCTGTTTCCATTCGTGGCGGATAAGCTGTATGTCGAGAGTCCCATCCCGGGAGAAAGGACCGGTGTAGGGCAACCCCTCCGGGGAGACCAACGCCCAGGTCAGGGTGGCAGGGCTGCCTGCTGGGAGGAAGGTGGCGGAGGTTCGGGAAGCGGCATCCTCCGTAGGAATGCCGCGGACAAGCGCCGGAGACCGGAGGACAGGGCCGCCGTCAAGCCGGGAGGCAATGTAAAAGGAAGCGGGATGGACCATCACCGCCCCCTGGCTGGCTATCTCCTGACGGGCGGCGTCCTGAACGGAGGCTTCCAGGCGATACCGGTACGGCGCCCCCTCTATGCCATCGGCAACAGGCAAGATCGATATACCGGCGCTGCCGTCCGGCCCCAGAATTCCCTCCCCCCTATCGACGTAATACCGTCCGTCAGAAAGATCCGGACCAAAACGCCAGTATTGCCAGGGACCACCGGGGTTAAAAGCCGTAGGTTCCCTGGTCCAGTAGTAGGAGTAGGGAGCCCCGGCCAGGACTCCTCCGGCTAAGTATGAGGCAGAGAAACGCCTCGTCACCAGCTCCCCAAGGAAGGAAAAGCCCTCCGGTAAGCTCAGGGAAGCCTCCACCCGGAGACGCTCAAAATTAGCGGTTAAAAAGGTGATGCTTTGAAGGACCCCGCCCCGTTTGTACTGTAGGGTATAACGCCCCGGTTCCAGGTCTGCCGGGAGAACAAAGGAACCGTAACTACCTCCGTTTTCCGTAGTAGTTCCCTCCAGAGAGGCGATCACCGGGGCTTGATAGGCGCCGGTACTCACTTCGACGGCATAGGCCCCCTGGTAGGCCTGGTATTGCCCCTGCCGGAGATTCCGGTCTATACCCCGGAAGGTAACGGTTTCCCCGGGCCGGTAGAGTCCCCGGTCGGTAAAGAGGAAGATCACCGGCCGGTCCGCCTCCGCCTTAAAGGGGGAGACCAGGGCTTCCACATCGAAACGCCAGAGATTGTGGCTGTCATTGGGGATGAACTCCACTTCATCCCCCCCGGCATGGGCGCCCCCGGCTTCAATCACCCGGACCCGAAGCTCCCGGTCCGACTCATCGCCGTTTCCCGGCGAGACGCTGGAAAACCTTTCTGCAAATTCTCCCCCGGAAAATTCAAAAACCGCCAGGCCCTGGGCATTGGTCTTGCCATCCCGAACCGTCCGGGTCCCCGCAGAGAGGATCACCCGGGCATCCGCGACCCCCTCCCCGGTAGAGAGCCGGGTAACCCAAATCAGGACCTTGTTATAGCCATAACGGACCGTAAGGCCCATATCCGTCACCTGTACCGTAAGCCATGCATCATTTTTATACACCCTGCCGGGCTGCCATATTGAGCTGGTTTCGTACTCCCATCCCATGGCAACACTTCCCTTGCCTCCGGGGCCAAGGAAAGGAGAGAGATCCTCCATAATGTAACGTTTGGCATTCCGGGGAAAATTCGCCATATCCATGGTTTCCAGGGCTTCTGCGGAGACCCGCTCGTAAGCCCCCAAAGCGCTCCGGAGAACATGCCGGAGGGATACGGGGTTTTGGGCCTCCCATACTACCAGGGGAGGGAATCCCGCTTCCAGCATCCGGGCCCCCTGGTTCCCGATATACACATAGCTGTTAGCCTTCCCAACCTGGGCAGTTACGGTTTTTTCCTGCCCCAGCGGCCTTCCCCATACATCTTTCAACCCCGGTGAAATCCGTACCAGGTAGTCTTTCTGATACTCCAGGGACAGCCGGTTGAGGATCACCGTAGAATCGTAGACACGGACGTTCTCCTCCATAAGGGGCGGCAAACCGTCGATAGAAAAAGCGCCAACGGCGGTTTCCGGGTCCACGGAATGACTGAAAAAAAGCCCTATGGAGATGGCGCCCCCTCCTGCAGTCCGGGGGGATGATTCAGAACGAACCGTACTATCTTCAAAGCGAAAAGGAAGCAAGGTGTGAAAACTAAAGGATTGCCCATCCCTGGCGCCGAGCCAACCCGCTTCGGACCGGGCTCCCGGCAGAACAACTATTTCTCCCGGGGTATCCATGGGCAGTAGTTCCTCCAGGCTTATCAGAAGCCCCTGTTCCGGAACCGACTGGTTTTCAAGGAGTTTTGCCGGACGGGAAACCCGGAAAGGCCAGGTCCTGCCCGCGGCGCGGATCTCTATCCATCGCTGTATCTCCTCAGGATTGACGGGATAGGAAAAGACAAAAACCATATTTCTCGCTTCCTCCGGGGGAGCATTCCGGCTGTCTACATAGTATTCCCCATCCCCAAGCTGCCAGGACAAAACCGAAAGCCTTTCAGTTTCAAAACTGAATGAACGTTCCCCTTCAAGCCCTTTACCCCCCAGGGATACCATCCTGTCCGATACCGTCACGGTATAGCGTCGCTGGGGCAGTTGTTCATCGTCACTCTCAAAGGCCAGAAGCTTCGACCCGTACCAGCGGAATACCCCCGACAGGGGAGGGTCGATAGTAAAAAGGTTTTCCGCCGGGGCCGTGCCGGAACGAACGGGGTCCCCCAGCTTTATCAGAGGAACCACAGGCTGAGAGAACACCACATAGATGGAAGGTCGTTTGATTTCCGAGGGAAGTTCCCCCACGGGCCCGTAATCTACCAGCCGGAAGGGCTCATCAGTTTCCATTACCGCCCCGCCGGAGTCCCGGACAGCGCCGGAAACCGCCTCATAGTAGGCGATCCGGTAGGCGGTCAGATCCGGGGCAACCCTCCCGGAGGACACGGCGGACCCGGAGAAGGACCTGACCGGGGCGATCCTCCGGGACACATCTCCACAGCCCACAAGGCATACGGCGTTAAGGATAAGGCTAAGCCGGAAAAGATCGACAAATCTCCGGATGGGGCGCATAAACATTTGTAGTTGATTATAACCTTTTTTGCTATCCCAAACAATGGCGGATATTTGATGTTCATTACCGGTATTTCTCCAGCAGATCCTGGGGATTCGATACTTTACGGAGACACCGTTTATCCTGCATACTGCAAATATGAATAATCCGATTGGTTGTATTGATGATGCTGCTATAGCAGAATTGGTGATTCCCCGGTTTTTGCGGTATGTCCGGGTCTGTACTACCAGCAACCGGTATATTGAAGAGACCCCATCAACCCCAGAACAGTGGGATCTGGCCCGTCTTTTGGCGGAAGAACTCCGTTCCCTGGGGTTTATGGAGGTAGAACTGACGGATCATTGCTATGTGATCGCCCGCCTCTCCGCCAGCCCCGGTAAAGAGGGGAGCCCCCCGATTGGTTTTCTGGCCCACCTTGATACGGTAAGCGATGCCCCGGGTTGGAATGTCCGTCCCCAACTGGTAAAAAACTACGACGGCAGAAAGATAAAACTAAACGGTGGTCTTGTCCTGGATCCCGAGACAGAACCGGATCTTGCAGCCCAGATTGGCCGGGACATCATCCATACCGACGGGACTACCCTCCTTGGCGCCGATGACAAGGCGGGTATTGCGGAGATTATAGGGGCGGCGGAGTATCTGCTTGCCCATCCGGAGCTGAAACATGGACCTGTAGAATTGATATTCACCCCCGATGAGGAAACCGGTAAAGGCCTGCCGGATTTTCCCCTGCACAGCATCAAATCCATAGCTTGTTATACCCTGGATGGCGGCCCCTTGGGAGAACTGGAGGTTGAGTGTTTTAACGCCTACGGGGTGGATGTCCAATTCCTGGGCAAGGTTATCCATCCCGGTTCCGCCCGGGGGATCCTGGTGAACGCAGCCCTTATGGCCGCCAGTTTTGCAGTGATGCTGCCCAGATCGGAGAGTCCCGAATCCACCGACGGGTATTACGGGTACTATTGCCCCATGGTTATCAAGGGGGACCATGAGAACGCTTCTCTGGAACTCCTTATCCGGGATTTTGAGGAAAAAGAGGCCGAGCGGAGGATAAGGGCCCTGGCATCTTTTGCCCGGGCGGTAGAGGCCCAGTTTCCCGGCGGAACGGTGACGGTAACGACGAAAAAACAGTATGCGAATATGAGGGAAAAGATCGATGAGAGGCCGGAAGTTTTGGAAATCCTCAAGAAAGCTGCCTGTAACCTGGACATAGACTTTCAGTTAAAGCCGGTACGGGGCGGTACCGATGGTTCCCGGCTTACGGAACTGGGGATTCCTACCCCAAACATCTTTACCGGAGGCCGTAATTTTCACAGCCGTACCGAATGGGCTGCAATTTCCGATATGGTGATGGCCTGTAAACTGGTTATTGAACTCATCAGGCTTTGGAGTATTTCATTGACAGCAGATTGAGGGCATAGTTATACTGATTGCATGGAAACCCTGAGTTCTGAATTTCGTGATATCATTAAACAGGTTGTATTAACTGCGAAATCGTCTACGGCAATAACCGATAAAAATGTATATCAGCCGGGAGATGCGGATATTTTACCCCTGATAGACCAGATAATAGAAGCGCTGCTCCTCCCCGGATCGGGTATCAGCGGCATGGAACATATTATAGATCTCTACGAAAAGGCTGTTTCCGGGAAATCCTGTCTGTTACTTGTAGAACATTACAGCAATATGGATTTGCCTATCCTGTCCTACCTTTTGCGGAAAGAGCCGGGGCCGGGAAAAAAAATCGCAGATTCCCTTATTGCTATTGCAGGTATGAAGTTAAACGAAGAGAACCCCACGGTGGCGGCTTTTACCGGGGCTTACACCCGGCTTGTTATCTACCCCAGCCGTTCCCTCCGGCATCTGGATCCAGAAAAAGACCGGGCTGAAAAACTGCGAAGCATTTCGATTAACCGGGCGGCTATGAAGGCCCTGGCGAGTGTAAAAACCCAGGGCAGGATCATCCTGGTATTCCCCTCCGGAACCCGGTACAGGCCCTGGGATCCCAGTACAAAAAGAGGAGTCAGAGAGATCGATTCCTATATAAAATCCTTTAATTACTTCTGTCCCGTGGCCATGAACGGAGAGGTACTTCATGTCAGACAGGGGGATATGATGGATGATTACGTCAGCCGGGATCTGCTTCGTATTACCGTCGGGTCGATCCATTCCTGCCGGGAATTCAGGGAAGCCACCCGGAGCAAGGCTGAAGCCGCAGGATTTCCGGATAAAAAACAGATTACCGTGGATACCATTATGGAGATGCTGGAAGAGATGCATCTTGCCGCCGAGGAGGACCGGAAGGCGCTCCTGGGCTGAGGTTTTTTAAAAAAAACCCGGATGATTAATACACATTACGCGACGCGCACTGTATTACCCATCCGGGTTAAGAATGGAGAGTGCTTTTTTTAAATAACCCAATACCACCAGAGGTTTACCGGAATATCCGAGAGAGGTAGCGGCTATCCCGGTTTACATGGTTTTTATTGTTTTTAACAAGAAATCCTCCGTAAGTTTCAACCGGGCAGCATCCATCCATGAAAAAGCCCGTTGTGCCTTTTCGGGACGGTGATACACCTGCCAATACCCGCGGCAACAGTATGGGCTAGGTTTTCCGGAACAAAAACCAATAACATCTACCGGAGGATAGCCCAGAAAGATTCCCACTTCATGGGGGAAAGGGGAAACAGCCATATCCGATTCGGCAAACCGGGTCTTTAAGTGGTTTAAGCAGGCTTCAGGACCAAATTCAGTCGGATAGGACAGAGAACGCAGATACCGTCCGGGAATCCCGGTCAAAACCTTGCGGATAAGCTGCCGCCGTCGAAACAGCAGAACCAGTGTACCCTTTGGGCTTTTCCGCAACGGAAAGGCGGAAATGCCCAAATCGCAGCATATTCCAGCCCCCCGCCTTTCCCAGGCATCACCCGATTGACTGCGGAGGACAGAAACCAACGAGGCGGGCTTAACGCCGGCAATAGCAGGCCCGGCAGCCCAGCGGATAAGGACCTCAAGCTTCTGATCCTCTTCCGGCAGCCACGGAATTAACCTAAAAAATTTGACCAAATTCTGCTTGTTCATATCTCCGCTGCTTACCATGGGATGCAAACTCCGTGGCTGCGTACCCTGGATTCCGGCGTTCCAAAGGGAATTCCCCATCATTTAACCTGCCAGCCGTTTTCCCAGTTCGTAACACTTCATAAGGGATTCTTCGGTGGGTTCAAGCTGAGTAATGATCCCTTCGCCATCTACTGCGGCGTTCTGACCCTTCATCCGCTCAACCCAGGTACGCATCCACTGACCATCTCCCCAATCATAGGAACCAAAGAGGCCGAGGGGTTTACTCCCCAGTTCTGCAGGACCCAGGGAGGCGATAAAGGGCTCCATTTCGCTTTCCTCCAGGACTTCATCCCCCATAGCGGGACAACCGAAAGCAAGGGCATCCGCCTCCTTAACCAGGGCCGGCGTAACGGAGGACACAGGCTTTAAAACTGCCTCCCCGCCGGCATCCCCTACGCCTTTGGCTAAGGAATTTGCCATAGCTTCGGTATTTCCGGTACCGCTCCAAAAGGTGATCAACACTTTCTTCATCCAGAAACTCCTTAGTTAGTAAATTCTAACATATTTAGATAAAACTAACATATACGATAAAAGGATTATTGTAAAGAGGTTTTTTTGAAAATTTAAATAAATTTACATCTTTTTTTGAAAATTTATGAAACTTTCATAGGAAACGTCATTCTTCCGGCAAAAACTGCCGGGCTGATTTTTTAAGGCTTAGGAAACGCTTTGACTGAAGCCGTTTTTCCCGGGCGGCCCGGGAAGGTTTTGTGGTCCGCCGGTGCTTGGGAAGCCGGGCAGAGGAGGTAATAAGGGCCTCCAGGCGGGAAAAGGCCCGTTCCTGGTTGATAAGCCGGGACCGCTCCTCCCCGGAAACGACAATGATCTCATCCTCTCCACCTGACCCCTGAGCCCGGTGGGAAAGCCGAGGACCGAGGATCTCCCGAAGCCGGATGAATTCCGCTTCCGACAGACCCTCCAGTTTTCCCAGCCTGAGGCGCAGGGTAACCTTGGTATTGACCTTGTTTACATTCTGCCCGCCCGGACCGCCGGACCGGGAATAGCTAGGAACCGCGTGTTCACGGATGGATCGGTACAGATCGGGAAGATTCATACTTCCCGTTGCAGGGCTGCCACCTTGTCGATCTTTTCCCAGGGGAATTCGCTTCGGCCAAAGTGTCCGTAGGCGGCGGTTCTTTTGTAGATGGGACGCCGTAGATCCAGGGTAGTGATGATCCCCGCCGGCGTCAGATCGAAGATCCCCTTAATTGCCTCCTCAATACGGGTCTCCGGCACGACGGACGTGCCAAAGGTATCCGCCATCACTGAAACGGGGAAGGGAACCCCAATGGCATAGGCCAGCTCTACCTCGCAACGTTTTGCCAGGCCAGCGGCAACGATGTTCTTTGCCACATAGCGGGCCATGTATGCGGCGGATCGGTCCACCTTGGTGGAGTCCTTGCCGGAAAAGGCTCCACCACCGTGACGGCCCATGCCGCCATAGGTGTCGACGATGATCTTCCGGCCCGTCAACCCTGTGTCTCCAAAAGGTCCGCCAACCACAAAACGGCCCGTAGGATTGATGAAGTATTTAGTTTTATCGTCCAAAAGGCCCGTAGGCTCCAGAATCGGCTTGATGATCTGATCTAGCACCCCATTTTTGATATCGGCATAGGAGATATGGTCATCATGCTGATGGGATACCACCACTGCATCAATCCGGATAGGCTTATGTCCCTCATATTCCACCGTTACCTGACTTTTAGCATCAGGTCTGAGCCATTTTATGGTTCTGTTCTTCCGCAGTTCCGTAGCCCGCAGCAGAATCTTGTGCGCCAGCATGATGGGCAGGGGCATGAATTCTTCAGTCTCGTCACAGGCAAAACCGAACATCATCCCCTGGTCCCCCGCTCCCTGCTGTCCACGGTACTCCTCCAGGCCCGTACCGGAAACCCCCTGGCTGATATCCGGCGACTGACTGTGGATCATATCCAGAACCGCCATGGAATGATAGTCAAGCCCATAGGAAGGATCGGTATAACCGACTTCTTTCGCCACTTCCCGGACAACGCTCTGAAAATCAACAAATGTTTGGGTGGTTATCTCCCCGCCTATCAGTACCAGGGAAGTAGAGGCAAAAGTTTCACAGGCAACCCGGCTTTGAGGATCATCCTTAAGGCATGAATCCAATATAGCATCGGAGATCTGATCGCAGAGCTTATCGGGATGCCCTTCTCCGACAGATTCAGAAGTAAAAAAGTAACGTCTTTGTTCCATAATGAATTAACCTCTTTATTTTTAATATACTCTTTTTGTCAAATACTGTACATAGACAGGAAAATTTTTGTTATACTGCCGTTATACTACAAAACCATCCGCTATACCCGCCATATTCTCGATGGCGGATTCGGTGTTATCCGCCATAATGGAAACCTGTTGGGCATTTTGGTTTATCCCGGCAAGGCTTTTTACCACCCCTTCCAGACTGCTGGCAATATTCGTCGAATCCGTCTTGAGCTGATACATTTTTTCAAGCATGACGGTGTTTCCCTCATTCATCTCCTTTGAATCGGATTTAACCTTCGTAGTGATCTCATTCATTGCCTTGAGGGCATCCAACACCTGTCCGGCCCCTTCCTGCTGTTCCCGTATGGCGCTATCCACTTCAAACACCAGTTTTTCCGTTTCTATGACCCGTCCGGACACCTGATTAAAGGCCTGTTCCGAAGCCTTGGAACCTTCTACAATCCGCTTGATGGTTTCGGTAATCTGCCTGAGTTCCGCACCGATCTTCTGGGATTCCCGGGAAGAATCCTCGGCCAGCTTCCGTATTTCATCGGCTACCACCGCAAAACCCCTGCCCGCATCCCCTGCATGGGCCGCTTCAATAGCTGCATTCATGGACAGCAAATTCGTCTGTGCCGCAATGGTGGCGATGATCTTATTTGCCTCTTGCAGGGATTTGGATTCTTCCACCACTTCCTGAACCTGGGCAACGCTTTCCTTTTGAATGGTCTCTCCCTCAGAGGCCGCATTGCGAACCGTTTTGAACTGGCCGAGCATCTTTTCCGCCACAATTCCAATGGATGTGATATTTCCCACCATCTCTTCCACCGCTGCGGAGGCCTGACTGATGCTGGAGCTCTGATTCGCAATGGAACTATCCAGGGCTTCGATATTCCGGGCTATCTGCTGCACTGCCCCGGCAGATGCCTCCGCCTCCTGTAGTTGACTCGTCGATTTCTCCCCTATCTGTTCAATACCTTCGGAGATCCGTGAGATTGACTGTACCATGTCCGCAGCATTATTTTTGACTTCAGTGCCGGAAACTGAAAGCTGGCGTTGACTGTTTTTTATTTCCCGCATCCCATTGCTGATGGTATCGCAAAAGCTGTTCATCATACCCGCAATGGTGCCAAGTTCATCCACCGAACAAACGGAAACCCGTTTAGTCAGATCCTTTTTATCAGATGAAAGATTTTCTAGCTGAACAATAATCGAATCAAAGAGGAAGCGAAGGTTCCCCTTCAGTATCGAAGCCAGAAATACAATACATAAAAAAAGGGCCCCCATGACGACAAACACAAACATCAAAGTACGGGAACTCATATCCGACAGGGACACCCCCAATTCCGCAAAAATGATGATGGTCAGGGAAAAAATAAAAAGCAGACAGATCAGCGCTACCGCCAATGGGATGATTAGAATCTTAAGGGCCTGACGCTGCTCCCGGAAATTCCGGGGATAGGAGGTAAGGTTGTACGAAAGCAGGGCCTTTGAAACCAAGCCATCGGATATCACATAGATAAAGGTGCTTATCAGCATCCCCACAGAAAAGATGAGCAGGAAAAGGGGCGCCGACGCCTCCGGCAGCCCGGCGCCTGCCCCTTGAATGAAGATCGCCCCAAGAAGGATGAGCAACATAATGACCGAAATCCCAATTGACTTGATCGGGATGGCGCCCAGCTTTTTCAGAGCCTCCGTATAGGGATCTCCGGTGGTCTTAAATTTTTCCGCATCAAAGCAGGATGCGTTACGGCAGAGGACAAAACTTGAGAGGACCCCATATACCAGGGTGGGAAGTCCCACTCTTATCAGCAACTGTCCAACCCGAACGGAATTATGACAGAAGATATACAGAATAATCACCGTCATCACCATCGACAGGATGTTACAAATAACCACTACTGCTAAATATTTAAATCGTTGATTATTTATCATCATTTTTGTATTTTATTCTGATTTTTTAAAAATATACAATAGTTTTTCTAAAGTATCATAAAAAAAGCGGAACCCCTGGTCCCGCCTATCTATATTTAATCCGGTTTAGAAACCGAATACATCCAGTATTTTATCCGCCGTGGCCGTGATAATTGCATCGTTGAGGTATGATGGGTCATTTATCTTTTGTTTCAGCTCCGCCACCCGGTCCATACGGACATCGGATGAGGTGGAAACCAGTTCAATCGTCTGATATAATTCACCTTTTTCCACAGCTTCGGAAGAAAGGTCGATAGAATCAGATTTTTCGGTCCGGACTATCCGGCTATCCTGTCCGGGCTTTTTCCCCGGTTGAATAGGATCTATGGGACCTATCCTGTCGATCGTCATACTCATTCCCTACCTACCCACATTATCGGCATATTACTAGTAATAGTTTACACGTTAATCGGCATTCCTGCCAGATACATATACGGAAAATTCACCGATTTGTTCTTTTTTTTCCTTGAAAAAGAGAAAAATAT
The DNA here is from genome assembly GCA_031279015.1 of Spirochaetaceae bacterium. Taxonomy (GTDB): domain Bacteria; phylum Spirochaetota; class Spirochaetia; order Treponematales; family Breznakiellaceae; genus JAITJI01. The sequence goes on along the minus strand of JAITJI010000030.1, from coordinate 30,456 downwards.
CCTTCGCCTTGCCACGGATATACTCTTCATGTACCTTGGTCATCTCCCGCCCAACACAAACATACCGTTCACTTTCTAATTCGGCCAGATCCTCCAAAAGCTTGAGTATCCTGAAGGGGGATTCGTACAGGACAAAGGCCCCTTCCCAGGCTAAAAGTTCCTTTAAGCGGGAACGCCGGCGTCCCGTCTTGGGGGATAAGAAGCCTTCAAACACAACGGACTTATCCATCCCACCGGAAACGCTTACCAGAGAGGCAAAGGCGGAGGACCCGGGGATGGGAATGGCCTCATGTCCCGCCCTGACGGTCAACCGGACCAGCGCCGCCCCGGGATCGCTTAAAGCTGGGGTCCCCGCATCGCTGACATAGGCCGCATTGCTCCCCTCGTTCAGGACCTTGATGACCTTTTCAGCGGCATATTTCTCATTTTGCGCCCTACAGGACACCAGGGCAGCCCGTATTCCAAAATGATTCAACAGTTTGAGGGTTCTCCGGGTATCTTCACAGGCTACCAGGGCCACGGTTTTAAGAATTTCTACGCCCCGAAAGCTCATATCGCCAAGATTTCCGATAGGCGTACCGATAATATATAATACAGCCACAGAACAATTATACAGGAAACTATGGATTCATTAATACAGTTATTTGCCTTTACAATTATAGGTATCTTTTTACTCTGGTTTGGGTATACCCTTTTTTTCCGTCCCGGAAAGAATCGTAAGATACGAATAGCAAAAAAAGAGCGTCCCACCCTGGCGGATGTGGCAGAGGGTTCCCCGGGAGCCCCCAAGACTTGTCCGGTATGTTCTGCCCTGCTTAAATACGGGGAACGGGTACACTCCTCAGCCTTCCCCGGTATTCCCGGTCAGCCCCGGATCATGCATATTTCCGGTTGTATATACTGCCTTGACGGGGAACGACCCCGGCGATGTCCGGTTTGCGGGGCTACTCTGGAGGGGGGGGAATACCTGATCGCCCGTATGTTTGATCGGCCTGGCCGTTCCCATGTGCATGTTTTGGGTTGCAGCCGCTGTAAAGGACCTCCATCGGGCCGTAATTCCTCGTAACTTTTTATGCCCATTCGGACTTCCCGGTATTATGGGGAGTCGGCATTGAACAGGAAATAATTTATTACCGGTTCTGTGATTTCTAATTCCAAATTTTCCTAAAGCCCTTTTTCTAAAATCCGATATATATAATGAAACCGGACCGGATCATGTGCCCGTCGGGCCTCCACGATTTTGTCCGAATATCCTCACCCTTCCGGGAACGGGTGGGTCGAGGGTTCAGGCACGTTTTTTGTACGGCATGGATGCCGCGGCGCCAGCACTGTCGGGGGACAGTGGCGCGCCGGAAATGCCAAAGGAGTGTATTATGATTATTAATCACAATTTAAGCGCGATGTTTGCCGACAGGTCCCTCAAAGTCACCCAGTCCTATCTGGAAAAGAACATGGAGAAACTGTCGAGCGGCTTGCGAATCAACCGGGCTGGTGACGATGCTTCGGGACTCGCTGTTTCTGAGAAGATGCGCAGTCAGATTCGCGGATTGAATCAGGCATCTACGAATGCCCAGAATGGTATTTCATTCATTCAAACCGCAGAAGGCTATCTCCAGGAAACTGAAGACATTGTACAGCGGATGCGTGAATTGGCGGTACAGTCCTCAAACGGTATATATACCGCAGAGGACAGGTTGTATATCCAAATTGAGGTTTCTGCATTAGTTGATGAAATCGACAGGATTGCATCCCACGCCCAATTCAACGGCATGAACATGCTGACCGGACGGTTTGGCCGGCCAATCGGTGAAAATGTGGTTACCGCCTCTATGTGGCTTCATATCGGCGCCAACATGGATCAGCGGGAGCAGGTGTTTATCGGCACAATGACGGCGAAGGGCCTTGGGGTCCGTAATGTCGGTGACGAATCAATTCTTTCCCTGTCCGCACCGGACAGTGCCAACCGTGCCATTGGAACCCTTGACGAGGCGATTAAGAAGATCAACAAACAGAGAGCTGATCTTGGCGCCTACCAGAACCGCCTGGAGCACGCGGTCCGCGGCCTTGATATTGGGGCCGAAAATCTGCAAGCCTCCGAATCCCGCATTCGGGATACCAACATGGCGAATGAGATGGTTTCTTATACCAAGAACCAGATCCTCAACCAGGCTGGTACCGCAATGCTGGCTCAGGCCAATCAGAGAGGGCAAACAGTACTCCAGCTTCTGCAGTAGTTTATTTCCGGTGCCGATGGTCGCATGAACAGTATTTATGCAACATAAGCGGTTGTCGATACCGGAGAACTACAATGGAAGACGTACCGGGAAGGCGCCCTTCCGGCAAAAGCCGGAGGGGCTCTTTTTTTTGTCCCATCCAACCCGCCATAAAATTAACTCACTGAACCTTTGGTTCACCGGCTGCAAATTGTGGTATTTTATTTACGATGAAACCTGCAACTGCCGAACCGCCATTTCCACGGCCTGTTTCAATTCTACTGCGGAGGGGTGTTTCAGCACCACCAGCCGGAAAATGGCAGATTCGATGAGACCATAGAGGAGATCGTCGGCAGAGCGGATGTTGACGGGGCGTATCTCCCCAGCCCGAATCCCTTCGATCATCATGGTTGCCAAAATATGCCGCAGCCGAATGGTCCGCCGGCGGACCCTATCGTCGGGATTTGAATCGCTGCCAGAACGATGCAGGAGGTAATTCAGGATCACCGAAAGAAGCCGGCGGTTCTCCTCCAGCCGGTCTATGATAAACAAAAGCATCCGGATCAGCTTATCCGCACAGTTGAGATTTTTGGTCTTCCGGACCAGGAGGAGATTCTCCTCCATCTCTCCCAAAAGCTGCTTAATGCTGTAATTAAATATCTCTTTTTTATTCCTGAAATAGATGTACAGGGTCGTGCGGGTAATATTACAACGGTCAGCGATCTTTTGAAAGGTCACATCCTGAAAACCCTCTTCCATAAAAACATCCAAGGCCTTTTCCAGAATATCCCGCCGCCTTTTCTCATGCTCAACCATAATGGACATTCCCTTACTCCTATAGTTTTTCATACTGAAAAAGATAAGAATCTATAGCCCCGTTGATAATTTCCCGGCAACTCTCCGCCTTTCTGCCAAAATGGGACTCAAAACCGGGATGATCCGTAAGGACTGCCAGCTTCCAGCCGGGAAAGCGTTTTTCCAGTTCAGCCATTTCCCGGTAGATTGCTTCTGCCGCCGCAGGTTCCCCCAATCGTACCCCATAGGGGGGATTGGTGATGATAAAACCTTCCGGCGCCGGGGCTTTGACGTTACGCAGGGTAAGGACCTGCAGATTAGGCAGAGCCGGATATGCCGACCCGGAGACCGGAGCAGCCGGCGGACCGGTCCGTATTCCCCGGCGGGGCGTTTCTCCCCGGGCCAGTTCAAAGGCCCGAATCATGTTGGACCCGGCGATAGACACCGCCCGTGGATCAACATCACTGCCATAAATGCGGACGGTATGTGAAAAATCAACCCGGGCGAGCAGATCCTCTCGTACTGCCCGCTCGATCTCCGGATTCCCCAGGGGCAGTTCTGAAAGGGCGAAGGTCCGTCCCAATCCGGGAGCCATATCCCAGGCATACATGGCGGCCTCAATCACTATAGTACCGGAACCGCAAAAGGGATCGTAGAGGGGAAATTTACGGCGCCAGTTCGTCAGAAACAACAGGGCAGCGGCGGTGGTTTCCCGTAGCGGCGCTGCGCCCCCTTCGCTACGGTAACCCCGTTTAAACAAGGGTTCCCCGGATAGATCCAACAGCAGTGAAACCTCGTCCTTTTCAATATAAGCCCGCAGCTCCACCTGAGGCCCCGTATCGGGAAGGCGCGGGACGGCGTAGGCTTTACAGAGCCGCGCCGCAGCTGCCTTGTGGATCACCCCCTGGATGCTGGTTACCGCCTCCAGGCGGGATCGGTTGGTCCGGACCTTGGTCACCCGGAGGCCCATACCGGCGGAGATGTACCCTTCCCAGGGAACTGCGGAAACCCTTTCAAAGAGGGTATCAAAATCAGCAGCCGGAAAACAGGCGGCTTCCAAAAGGAGACGATCCGCAGCACGGAGGCTCATCAGGGCCCGGTACATACCGTGTATATCCGCATCAAAACGGACCCGGCCGAATCCTGTGTCCCTGATCCGCAGATTGAGTTTCCGTAATTCGTTGGACACAACTTTTTCCAACCCCACCCCGCAGAGGGTAATTAAGGTCTCCATTACAAACAGCATACCATTTTACCCGGGATTATCATACAGGGTCAGCCGGAATCCACCTTGATCCAGGTTAATTCATGCTTATTATGATACAAATGTACCACCTGGCTGCAGGAAATTGCGGCAAAGCGCCGGACGGTTTCAAATGCCGGGCCGGAAGGATCCGGTGGTCCCTGCATCTTGATAGTACAGATATAGTTTCTGCAGAACCCTGACCGGAGCCACTTTTCAATCCATTCAAAGAGCCGGGGAGGATAACAGATAACATCGCAGAAAAGCCAATCCACCGGTCCTATATCCTCAGGCCGCAGAGTAAAGGCATCGTGCCGGATAAAGCTGACCCCCGGCATAGCCAGGACCCGCCCCTCAGGGGGAGAGCGATCCACCGCAAGCACCTCTGCGCCAAGCCGTGCCAACGCCCAAGTCCAGCCCCCGGGACTAGCCCCGGCGTCCAAGCAGCGCTCCCCCGGCCCAGGCCATTTCCGGCAGCGGACAAGGGCTTCCCAGAGTTTGAGGTAGGCCCGGCTGGGGGGTCCTTCCCGGTCCCCGGCAAAGGTGATGACTCCGCCGGGAAAGGGGCTTGAACAGCGGGGAGAGGCCACCAGGGTATGGGCATCCTGCAGAGTCCAGGCGCCCATGAGGGCGTCGGGGAGTAGCCAGGGGAAAGGCCGGGGTTTTTCGGAGAGGGATGGCAGCTTTGCCATGATAAGGGCGCCCCGCCGGAACAGGGTAAAGAGCACCGGCGCCCAATTCCGCTGTATCCCTCTCAGGATTGAAGCGGCCTCTGCTACGGAGTCGAATTCTGCACGGAAGGGTTCAAGCCAGATGTTATTATGCCAGAAAACTGATTCCCCATCCAAGCCGGGACGATCCTCAACATAATACAGAGGACCAAAGACTTCCTTCCGGACGGTCAATTCCCCTTCCAGATGATCCTCAAAACCCCGTATCGCCTGGTAGATCCGGCCTTTCAGGGGGCGGCTATTCACGCCAGGGATGCCTGCCGGGCAAGATAATCGGCAAAACGCTGATACAATTTACCCCCGGGATATCCGGTAATAAAACACCCCACTTCACAAAAGCCATCTATCTCCCGGATCCAGCAGGGCTCCACACGCAAATCGAAAGACTCAATCAGAGCCTCCGGCTCGGGGATTACCGTAATTTGATATTCCCGCATTATCTCAAAAGCCGCGGCCCGATCTATGGAATACCGTATACAACAGCCGCAGATACTGATATCCTTTAACGTATAATCCGATCCACCCTCTCCCGGCAGCGTTACGATTCCCTTTGCAGCATAACGGATATAATGTCGCTTTTCGTTCATACATACCCCATGCCGGGAATTACCGTAACAGGCTATACGGATCTATGTGGAACGCCAGACAAGGTAGTCCACATACCGCTGAAAAAGTTTCCCCTTGGGGGAAGCAACAATCAAAAAACCTGCCTCACAGGAATAACCGCCGGTCTGGATCCAGCGGGCTTCAGCTTTCAATTCAAAACTACCAATATTCGAAGCCGCCTCGGGCAAAATTGTTATTTTGTAAACCTTATTGGGCTTTATATCCACAACCATGGTACATTCGATGCAACATCCAGTGACACTGATGTCCTTTAACAGGGCATCCCCTTCAATTACACCTTCAATTCTTGCCAAGGCATGAGTAATATATCTGACGCTTTTTCGTTCGTTAAACATACTTCTACTATATATATAGAATGATGTCGTCCTTTTCGTCAATATATAAACGTAGAAGACTTCTGCATTAGCGAACCATATTCGTTGCATGTAATGATATCCAGGGAAAACTAGCAATACCCTATTGACTTAACGTTAACTTCAATAATTATATTCATTTTAACGCTGGTGAAAAAACAAAAATATGGAGGATTACCATGAAATCATTAACGGATTCTTATGAGCTTTCCAATGGGGTAAAGATACCCTGTGTTGGCTTTGGAACCTGGCAAACGCCCAATGGCGAAGTTGCGGTTTCGTCAGTCAAGGAGGCCATCGCCGCCGGATACCGCCATATCGATACGGCCCAGGGCTATGGCAATGAGGAAAGCGTTGGTAAAGCCATACGGGAAAGCGGTATAAATCGCGAGGAAATTTTTGTAACCTCCAAGCTGACCAACAGCGAACATGGGTATGAAAAAACCATGGCGGCCTTTGAAGGTACGATGAAGAAGCTGGACCTGGAATACCTTGACCTGTTCCTTATCCACTGGCCTAATCCCAAAGCCTTCCGCAGTAACTGGCAAGAAGCCAACGCGGGTACCTGGAAGGCTTTTGAGGAACTCTACAAGGAGGGCCGCATCAGGGCCATCGGCGTCAGCAATTTTCATCAGCGTCATATTGAACCCCTGCTCAAAACCGCCACGGTAGCCCCCCAGGTAAACCAGATCCGCCTCTGCCCCGGAGATACCCAGGATGAGTTGGTAGAGTATTGCCGGAAACAGAATATTCTTTTAGAAGCCTACAGTCCCCTGGGGGTGGGCAAAATATTTGAGGTTCCCCAGATGCAGGATCTTGCCAAAAAATACGGCAAATCTATCGCCCAGATATGTATACGCTGGAGCCTGCAAATGGGTTTCCTGCCCCTGCCTAAATCGGTAACCCCGGCGCGGATCAGGGAAAACGCGATGGTTTTTGATTTTGAGCTTTCCCCGGAGGATGTAAAACGTATCACCAGTCTTAAGGGCTGTGTGGGTTATTCCCAGGATCCGGATACCGCAGAGTTCTAAACCAAAAGCGGGATTTTGTTTTCTACATCCCCACCAAAATTGTCTTTGGCCGGGGTACACAAAAATTGGTATTGAAAAAAACTTTATTTATGGTATGATTTTAGTTAACAGTGAGGAGGAGAATCAAAAGATCATGGCCGCCAAACGTACTCCCGGCGAACGGATTATTGAATTATGCAAAACATATTCAATCAGCAGGGAAGTTCTGGCGGAACGGAGTGGGTTGAATATCGAGCTGATCCGCCGTATTGAAGAAGGTCATATTCCCGACTTAGCGCCCCTGGTCAAGATTGCCCGGGGGATGGGAGTAAGGCTGGGGACCCTGATGGACGATCACGAAAAGCTGGGTCCGGTCATCACCCGCCGGGGAGAGGCGGAAACAACCACCCGTTTTGTCACCGGCCTTCCCGGGGACGGCAAATCCGGTGCAGCAGATTCAGGAACGGATGCAGCGGGTAATGCCGCGGAGGTTCTTTCCCCAGAATCCCCGGCCCACCAGGGCTTAACCTTCAAAACTCTGGCCGCCGGCAAAGGAGGCCGCCACATGGAGCCTTTTATCGTAGATATAGAACCCGGGTCTGTACAGGAAAAATCGACCCACGAAGGGGAAGAGTTCATTCACATCCTTTCAGGGAAATTGCGCCTGGAATACGGCAAGGATACCAATGTCCTGGACGCAGGGGATTCGGTCTATTACGATTCCATCGTACCCCACCGGGTCCTCCCGGTAGATAACAAACCGGTCAGAATCCTGGCGGTTATTTACAGCCCAGCGTAATGGAAATTACGACATCATACCCATAAAAGAAAGACTATGCGATTCTTTGAAACAACCCTGGGGGATCTGCTCCGGGAAAATGCCCAAATCCAGCCGGATCATGACTTCCTTGTTTACGCTGACCGGGATCTTCATTTTACCTACGCCGAATTTGACCGGCGGGTGGACGAGTTAGCTAAGGGGTTCCTTGCTATCGGCCTTAAAAAAGGAGATCACATCGGCCTCTGGGCCACCAATGTTCCGGATTGGAATACCATCCTCTTTGCCGTCGCCCGGGCCGGCATGGTCCTTGTGACGGTGAATACCGCCTACAAAACCCACGAGCTTGAATACCTGGTACAGCAGTCAGACCTGGCCTGCCTCTGTATCATCGATGGCTGGCGGGATTCTGACTATGTGACCATGGTGAACGAACTTATACCGGAACTCAAGACATGTCCCCGGGGGCATCTCCAATCGGTAAAATTCCCCTGTCTTAAAAGCGTGATTTATATTGGACAGATGAAACACCGGGGGATGTACAGCTTTGCGGAGATCCTCCTCCTGGGACAGCACAGTGATGATGCCGCCCTCCGGGCAATTGAGGCTCAAAATGAGACCAACGAGGTGGTGAACATGCAGTACACCTCGGGGACCACGGGTTTTCCAAAGGGGGTCATGCTGAGCCACCGGAACATTCTTAACAACGGTTTCAGTATCGGTGAAAGCCAGCGGCTTACCGGACAGGACATTGTGTGCCTGCCGGTACCCCTCTTCCACTGTTTCGGTCTGGTCCTGGGGATGATGGCGGTGATCACCCATGGCGCTACTGCAGCCATGCTGGACTGGTTTGATCCTTTGCTTGTTTTGGCAACCATTCAAAAGGCAAAATGTACCGCCGTCTATGGGGTGCCCACCATGTTCATCGCCGAACTCAACCACCCCATGTTCAAAATGTTCGATCTTTCGAGTCTCCGTACCGGAATAATGGCGGGATCTCCCTGCCCCATAGAAACAATGAAACAGGTCATTGACAAAATGAATATGACGGAGATTACCATCTGTTACGGCCTTACGGAATCCTCCCCGGTGATGACCCAGACCCGGTACGACGATCCCTTAGAGGTCAAAGTAGAAACCGTAGGCCGGGCTCTGCCGGGGGTAGAGGTCACCATCAGGAACCCGGAGACGGGTGAAGAATGCCCCGTGGGGGTTCACGGGGAGTTCTGCTGCCGAGGTTACAACGTCATGAAGGGATACTACAAGATGGAAGAGGCCACCCGAAAATGTATCGACAAAGCAGGCTGGCTCCATTCCGGGGATCTGGGAGTCAAAGACCAGAATGGTAACTTCCGGGTTACCAGCCGTATCAAAGACATGATCATCCGGGGAGGCGAAAATGTCTATCCCAAGGAAATTGAAGACTTCCTCTACACCATACCAGAGATCAAGGATGTCCAGGTGGTGGGGATCGCCAGTGAAAAATATGGTGAGGAGGTGGGGGCCTTTATCATCCTCCATGAAGGCGCCCAGATAAACGAAGAGGACATTCGGGATTATTGCCGAAGCCGGATCAGTCGTTTCAAAATTCCCAAATATGTTTTCTTTGTCAATTCCTTCCCTCTTACTGCGAGCGGTAAAATTCAGAAGTACCTGCTCCGGGAGATCGGCACAAAAAAAGTTCAGGAACTAGGTATAGCAACATAGTTGGATAAAAATACCTTTTCATCTATTATTATATAAGGTATTTTAAGAGGCATTTGATGAATAAAATCCTGAAAGAAAAAATCATGGAAGCTTTTTCCTCGGTGCTTCCTATTACTGCAATTATTTTAATTGCCGCCGTTATCCTTGATATGCATACCGGAACTATTCTGATGTTCCTGGTGGGAGCCGCCCTGCTCATTATAGGTATGGGGTTTTTTACTCTGGGTGCGGATATGGCAATGATGCCCATGGGAGAGGGCATTGGCATACAGCTTACAAAATCTTCAAAGTTGGTCATAATTATGGTGGTAAGTTTTATCATGGGACTCGTTATCACCATGGCAGAACCGGATCTACAAGTGTTGGCCCGGCAGGTACCCTCCATCCGCCCTGAGTTAATTTTGATCTTTACCATCAGTGTTGGCGTAGGTCTTTTCCTGGTATTGGCAATTCTCCGGATTCTCCTCCGAATCAGACTGTCAACCCTGTTGATCATTTTTTATATCATTACCTTTGTCATCGCATATTTTGCACCTGCTAATTTTATTCCCGTCGCTTTTGATTCCGGAGGGGTTACCACCGGCCCTATCACCGTGCCTTTTATCCTCTCCATGGGGGTGGGGGTTGCGTCAATCCGGGGTGATAAGGGTTCCCAGGAGGACAGCTTCGGGCTGGTATCCCTTTGTAGTATCGGTCCCATTCTGGCGGTGCTTCTCCTGGGGATCTTCTACAATCCATCGGGCGCCCAAGTGGAATCCCACATTGTATACCAACCCATCGGTTCCCGGGAGGTGATACGTAGTTTTGCCAATGATTTCCCCAATTCCCTGGAAGATGTACTGAAGGCCCTGGGAGCAATAGTCGCCTTTTTTGTCATCTTCCAGCTTATAACCCGGCGTTACAAGAAACATCAGCTTGTCCGGATTGTCGTGGGTTTCATCTATACCCTTATCGGTCTGGTGGTATTCCTGACCGGTGTGACGGTGGGTTTTATTCCGGCAGGTCAATTTATTGGTGTAACCCTGGCGGCCGGTCCCTTTAAGTGGATTCTGGTGCCCCTGGGAATGCTCATCGGATACTATATTGTTGCCGCAGAACCGGCGGTTCATGTATTAAACAAACAGGTAGAAGAGATATCATCCGGGGCCATACCGCAAAAGATCATGCAACGGGGTCTTGCCATCGGCATGGCAATATCCCTGGCAATTACGATGATCCGAATCCTCACGGGACTTTCCATCATGTGGATTCTGATTCCAGGTTACGCCTTTGCCCTGATCCTCTCCTTTTTTGTACCCAGAATCTTTACCGGTATTGCCTTTGACTCTGGGGGGGTATGCAGCGGCCCCATGACCTCAACCTTTCTCCTGCCCCTGGCTATGGGGACCTGTGAAGGGGTCGGCCGCGATCTGATGATCGATGCTTTTGGCATCATTGCCGTAGTAGCCATGACTCCCCTAATCATCATACAGCTCCTGGGACTTATCTACGGCCGCAAGATGAGGACCACCGAAAAGACTAAGTCGGAAATAAAACCGATTACTATTGCGGATGCCGGAGAAATCATTGAATATGAGGAGGGACTCTCTCATGAATAATGAAAATAATAATAAAATACCTATCCTGAAATTTCTGATATTTATCATTGATTGGACAAAAACTTCAATTATCTCGGAAATTTTTGAGCAACACCATGTCCGCTTTCATTTTATCTGCAAGGGTAAAGGGACGGCCAGTTCAGAAATCCTCGATGTATTAGGTATTGGTTCAAGTGAAAAGGCGGTGATCCTGTGCCTTGAACAGGATGTCATGGTGCCCTTTCTCCTAAAGGAGGTGAGTAAAAAACTCGGCCTCCACAATCCCGGTGCGGGCATCGCCTTCACTATTTCCCTTTCGGGGATCAACAATCCTATCATTCAAGTCTTTAAAAATAGCATTCACAAAAATCTTAATACTGTAGAAAAGGAAGCGGAAAAAATGAGTACCGAATCCAGACATGAATTTGATCTAATAATGTCCATTGTTAATCATGGGTACAGTGATGAACTTATGGTAATTGCCCGGGAGGCGGGAGCCGGTGGGGGTACGGTAATCAATGCCCGGGGTCTCCTGCATCAGGGACCGGTAAAATTTTTTGGGATCTCTGTACAGGACGAAAAAGAGATAATCATAATCCTGTCAACCCGGGAGAAAAAGGCCCCTATTATGCAGGCCATAAGCCAGGCCTACGGGATCACCAGCAAGGCGGAGGGTATTGTGTTTTCCCTGCCTGCGGATAACATTACCGGACTGGATCTGAAATAGTTTCACGTGAAACATTCGCCTTGTCAAAAACCTCTGGCAGCCAGATCTCTGACTATGTTCAGATAGAGTTTTGGAATATCTATGTCCTTGTAACGTATCCTGTAGGCATCGATAATGCCTGCATGGGATATGCCAAAGAAACCATGGGGCCGTATGACGCCCCGGAAGATCCCCCATTTGGCGGATTCGACGGGGCAGAGACCATCATTTACGCCATCGGTCCAGAGTACCAGAGGCCAGGTGAGAAAATACTGGGGATCGCTGAAAAAAGAACCCATTTGGGCGGCATAGCTTTGGTAATACACGGAAGGCCGATCAGGACAACGGCAATTAAAATCCCGGGCAAGCCGCTCCGACAGTTCCCTGCTGCTGGTCAGAAAATCAGGCTTCCGGTCTCCGATTAGCCGAAACAGCGAATTCACCAAAAAAGCGATAAAGCGGTAGAACTGTTGGGGGAACCGAAGGGCAAGATTCATGGCCTTTACCCCCCGATGGGGGGTGGAAATAGTGGTTAAAGAAGCAACAACACAGTCCATCCCCAGGACGCTTATGACATACCGTCCCTCAAGGCCGCCCCGGGAATGACCGATTATATTAACCTTTTCAACCTTTTCTTTTTCAAGAACCTCAAGAATAGTCCGCTTTAAAAATTCCCCATTTTGTTCTATGGAAGCCCAGGCATCGGTGTTACCGTAATAAACGGTCACACCATGATCGACCAGCCACCGGGGAATCCTGGCCCAATAGTCAAGGCCAAGGGTTTTATCCCGATACCCTGCGCCATGCACCAGAACAAGAGGATACTTCAGGGATACCTTCTCCGAATGTTTCACGTGAAACATTTTCAAGAGGCGGAACCTTGCTTGAACAAAACCTCAACCTTCACCAATTGGTTTGCAAACATCCACCCATTCCCTGCTTTGAGAATACTCATTCAATTCCTCCATAGTCAGCTCGATAGCAGAATTACTACTTCCACAGGCAGGGAATACCGTATCGAAACGTTTCATAGAAACATCGAGGTATACTGCAACATCTCCAGGTATGGCAAAGGGACAGACGCCGCCTACCGCATGACCGGTATAATGGAGCGCCTCTTCAGGGGAAAGCATTTTTGCCTTTACTCCAAAATGATCCTTGTATTTACGGTTATCCAGTTTCATATCTCCGGCGGTTACCACAATAATAGCCCCGTCTTCCTGACGCAAAGAAATACTTTTAGCGATCCGGGCGGGAATAACCCCCAGGGCATTTGCTGCTTCCGTAACAGTCGCTGTGGAGATATTCATTTCTATGATATCCCCGTCCCTGTTCCAGCGTTTAAGGAAACTACGTACCTGGTCAATTGACATTTCTTTCTCCTTGTATTCAATTTACTATTTCATTTTTCTCCTGTTTTTACTATACTTATTTTATGAGTTATTCAAAAATTTCAGTTTCACCCATCTGAAGATTTTTGGACTCAATTATTTCAAAATAGGAGTTTTATTATGAAAAGAGTTTTTCTGGTTCCTATCATTTTATTAATGATTTTTTCTGTCCTGTCCTGTGCAAGCAAACCGGAGACTGTTCAGAAAGATGCTCAGAAAGAATCCCAGGAAGAAGATATCAGTATTGCCTTTAAAAAAGTGTACAACATGTATCGATCAGACATCATTTTGGATGACGCCCAAACCTATACGGTCGTAAAGGGCGATTTTTTAGCGGCGATTACCCGGAAATATTATGGTAACGGAAATGGATATTTCTTCCCCCTCATCATGCTGGCCTCCGGCGAAAAGATTTTAGACCCTGAATTACTTGAGCCTGGCATGAAATTAACTATTCCGGATCTGGACAAAAATCTTGGAAATCCCACTACCCGGAAGAAAATAAAATCCTTTCTCCGTGATATTTCCGATGTGTATGAACAAAAAACCAGGGCAATAACGGATGAAGAAAAGGAGACTCCCCGGGGGAAAATTCGATACAACGAAGATAACCGTACCAGAGAACGATTAATAGAACTTTCTAATTCCCTCTGATTGATAATCTCCTAACCCCCCATGCTTTGTTGCACGGGGGTTTTTATTCTAAAAAAACCAATATCACCTGAAGATTATCGGAAGTGACGGCGTAAAGTTCCAGGCGGCCCTGAAGCAAATTCCAGCTTTGGACTTCTTCAAGGTAACGGAAGTATTCTTTTTCCGTAATAGCATCCAATTCCTTAAAGCTTGCTATCAAGGTAGCGGCAATCCTCCCAAATGTAATGGCTTGACCCGTTCCCCGGTTGTAGGAACCAAAATAACGGTTCGAAAAAGCCTTTCCGCTAATCCGCTCATCGTCAAAACGCAGGGTAAATACGTCTCCCAGACCGTCAGCTTCCATTACAGACCGGTCAAGGCTCACGTTGTCGTCCTCCTGACGCACCTCGATCAGTTTCCAATCCTTCTCCAGGAGACTGTCAAAATTCAACGTTTCCTGCGGTACCGGGGAAGCAACGCAGACACTTAACAACATGGCAACACATACCGGAACCATAACACGAAAAAATGTACCCATTATTCCCTTCAATTTTTATTCCTCTCCATCAAAAAGCTCGCCCTGAGTCTGATTGTCCCAATCTTCCTCCCCCGGTTCATCCGTAAGGGACTCCTTCTCAAGATCCGTATCCGAAAGTTCAACAGTATCCTCCATCCCCGGCAGAGCATCGTCATCCTCAACCCCCAGCAGGGATCCGCCATGGTCCCCGGCACGGGAGGCGTTTTGCCCGGCGCTCTTTTCCCTATCCCCCAAGGCGTCTTCCTGCACAATCCGGTCCACCCCAATAACAAAATCGGGTTTATCAATGCTGAGGATCTTTACCCCCTGAGCGGAACGGCCCATTACCCGGATGGTATTAACCTTGAGCTTGACAGACTTACCCTGGCTGGTGATGCACATGATCTCCTCATTATCCAGCACGCTGACACAGCCTACGATCTCCCCGGTCCTTTCGGTAACCGTGTAGATCTTCTGCCCTCCGGTACCCCGGCCGTGAGGACTGAATTCACTGAACTCCACCCGTTTGCCAAAGCCGAATTCTGAAAGAAGGAGCATCTTTTCCCAGGGAGTTGAAACTTCTGCCGAATCGGCCTTGGCCAGGGATTCCGGAAACACCACATCCGGAGAAGAAAGATCCTCGGCCAAGGCGGCATCGGTCGGCACGGCCATGTCCGTATCGTTCTTGGCTGCACCGGGAACGGCCTCCGGTAAAACCGAAAGTTCCGGGGATACCCCGGAATCCGGAGAAGTCTGAGTTTTTGCCGGAGGCGGGGACGCCGGATCTACCCGGAGGAGACCGGCGAGTTCGTCGTCACTCCCAAGCTTCATCCCCGTAACCCCCCGGGAAGAGCGGCCCATGGGCCGGACCTGGTCCTCATGGGTCCGCAGGGCCTGGCCTTTACGGGAAATGAGGACCACCTCATCACTACCCTGGGTAAGGAGGGCGCTCACCAGCCGATCCCCTTCATCCAGGTAGATGGCGATGATCCCCCGGGTTTTGGCATTGGCAAATTCACTGGTTTTGACCTTCTTCACGACCCCCCGGGCAGTGCCCATAAAAAGGTAGGAACCTTGCCCGCCATCGTCACTAAAGTCCTTGAGAGACACAATAGCGGTGATGTCCTCATTGGGGGAGACCGTCAGGAGGCTTTTGATATGGGAGCCTTTACTGGTGCGGCTGCCTTCGGGGATCTCGTGAACCTTCATCCAGTAGGCCTTACCCGCGCTGGTGATAAAAACGATGTATTCATGAGTGGAAGCCACAAAGATCTGCTTCACAAAGTCGTCTTCGGTAAGTTTAGCGCTGACCATACCCTTGCCGCCCCGGCCCTGATTTTTGTAAGCCGATACGGGAACCCGCTTAACGTAGCCCAAGTTGGAGATGAGGATCATCATCTCTTCCTTTTTGATAAGGTCTTCGATGTTGATGTTTTCCACTTCCCCAGCTACGATTTCCGTGCGCCGTCTGTCCCCGTAACGGTCAGCAATGCTTCTGATTTCGTCCTTGATGACCCCCCGGAGTTTAGTTTCATCTTCCAACAGGGATTTGAGGTACGTGATACGGACCCGGAGTTCTTCCAACTCCCGTTGCAGCTTCTCCACCTCCAGGCTGGTAAGCCGTCCCAGGCGCATATCCACGATGGCCTGGGCTTGGGCTTCGGAAAGCAAAAACCGTTCCTGCAGGGCATTCCTTGCGGTATCCACATCCCTGGAGGCCCGAATTATAGCAACCACCTCGTCGATGTGGGCCAAGGCGATAACCAAGCCCTCCAGAATATGAGCCCGTTCTTCGGCCTTGCGGAGTTCGTAGCGGGTCCGGCGGGTTACCACCTCTACCCGGTGTTCCACAAAGTAATGGATCAGTTCCTTAAGGTTGAGACATTGGGGCCGGCCCTTTACCAGGGCCAGATTGATGATGCTGAAGGTGGATTGCAGGCTGGTGTTGGAAAAGAGCTGGTTCAGTACCACCTTGAGGATAGCCCCCCTTTTCAGCTCGATGACTACCCGTATTCCCTCCCGGTCAGATTCGTCATTCCAGGCGGCAATACCGTCTATCGCCTTGTCCCGAACAAGAACGCCGATTCGCTCCAAAAGGAGGCGTTTATTTACATTGTAGGGGATCTCGGTAAAGACGATAAGTTCCTTGCCGGATTTGGCGGTCTCCACCACAAAGCGGCCCCGGATCAGGATCTTCCCCCGGCCGGTTCTGTAGGCCTCCCGGATGCCCCGGCGGCCAAAGATGATCCCCCCGGTGGGAAAGTCCGGGCCGGCAACGTATTTCATCAACTCGTCAATGGTGATGGCCGGGTTATCAATATAGGCGCAAACCGCTTCACAGACTTCAACAAGGTTATGGGGGGCCATGTTGGTAGCCATACCCACGGCGATACCGCTGGAGCCATTGACCAGGAGATTGGGCACCGCTGCGGGGAGTACCACCGGTTCCCGGAGGGATTCATCAAAGTTGGGAATAAAATCCACCGTCTCCTTGCCCAGATCCTGGAGCATCTCATCCCCGATCCGGGAGAGTTTTGCCTCGGTGTAACGCATGGCCGCAGGGGGGTCACCGTCCAGGGAGCCGAAGTTGCCCTGGCCCTGTACCAGGGGGTTGCGGAGGGAGAAATCCTGGGCCATCCTGACCAGGGCATCGTAGAGGGCCATATCCCCATGGGGATGGTACTTACCCATGGTATCCCCGATAATACGGGCACTTTTTTTGGTGGCCACGTTCGGCCGCAGCCCCAGTTCGTCCATTGAATACAGAAGCCGCCGGTGTACCGGCTTGAGGCCGTCCCGCACATCCGGCAGAGCCCGGGCCACAATGACCGACATAGCGTAGGTAAGATAATCGTTTTTAACTTCATCTTCTATCGCAACAGGGATAACTTTTCCGGTCTCAGCCACAATATTCCTCTTTATTTAAACGTATCTTTCTTTTAATATTAAAAAAGTATATCATTTTATCGGAAAACAGTCGAGGTAGACGGAGGGGCTGTGATATAATATCGTTTTTATGGACCACATGATACCGGCTGAACGTGACCGGATCCTGTTTGAAGACATTTCGGAGGCAGTGGCAATTTAGCATTTAGTACGATTGACATGGCAAGGTTTCTCCATGGTATAATGACATTGAAGGAAGAAAATGCCGGAAGTATATCAGGACATGGCGGCTTCTAATATGGAAAAATATCTTATCTTTACAATTTTGGGGAAACATTACACCTTCCCTTCCCGTTTTATCAGTGAAGTTACTGCCTTTGACAAGGTATACCCTCTGCCCCTGTTGCCTGAATATGTCAAGGGCGTTATAAACCGCTACTCCGTACCCTTTGCCCTCATTGACATCGGTCTCCTTATCCGGGAAATGCCGACTCCTGAGGTCAAGGTGGTGGTTTTAAAGGAGTCCGTGGATAAACTTGCCTTCTTAATTGATGATGTGGTGGATATTATTGATGTACCGGTTTCAAATTTATTAAAGGTTGAACAGGGCGTCGAAAGGGATGATATCACCGACATTATAGAATCCTCCTTTGAGTGGCATGATACCCATGTCTTTGTCCTTGGTATCCGACAGATCATCAACCGGGTAAAAACTGATTTTGAGCTTTAGGGTGTTTCTCATGCAATATTTTTTATGTACGTTTGATTGCTTTTCCATGGGTATCCCTGAAGATGCTGTTGCGGGCATTATAATCTATAACAGAGATGTATCAGACATAGTAAAACGGGAAGAAGGGGGGGATGTTTTTTTTTCCCTGCCCCATTTTTTTGGGCTTAATGACCGGATGGTCAGGCATGGTATTGTCCTGAAACCGCTGAATCAGTTGACCGCTAAAAATCAGAATGTTACAGGGGACGTTGCTCTGGATAACGGTGATACCCTGGAACAGGAGGAGGGACCCCGGAATGTGCTCCTGGTGAGCACCGTGGAGCGGGAAGCGGACATACCTCCGGAAGAGATCTTTCCCCTGCCGGAAGTATTCGTGACGCCGGACCGAACTCCTTTTTTTACAGGAATCTGGTTCACCAATTCAGCCATGATCGCCTTGATCGATCCGATGTCCCTCATTACCAGGATCCTTAAGGATACGGAAAGAGAGGCTGAGGCATGATAAGAACTCTGATCGTGGACGACAGCCCCCTGGTACGGACTATTATCAGGGATTTTTTGGAAAGCGATGGGTCTTTTACGGTTATCGGGGAAGCAGAAAACGGTTTGGAGGGGCTGCAAAAAGCCCAGGCCCTTAACCCGGATCTCATAACCATGGATATTGAGATGCCGATCATGAACGGTCTTGAAGCGATTGAGGGGATCGTAAAAACCATGGCTACCCCTATTGTGGTGATCAGTACCCAGGATACTGCAAAAAACGCCTATGAGGCCGCGGTAAAGGGGGCCCTGGAATTCTATTCCAAAGCTAATTTTCGTGCCAATATAGACATCGAAAGGCGGAACGGGATTATCGCCTCTCTCAAGCGGATATCCGGAATAAGGGGACGACACAGAAAGATTCCGGAATCGCATCCCAACAGGACAGTGGAGGCCAGGGAAATCCGGGGCGTGGTAATAGCCTCTTCCACCGGGGGACCCAAGGCGTTGACGTCTCTCTGTGCCAACCTGCCCATCGATTTCCCCGTGCCGGTGGTTCTGGTTCAGCATAACTCTTCCGGGTTTGATGTTGGTTTTGCCCAATGGCTCAATGACTATACCCCTCTGAAGGTAAAGCTTGCGGAAAACCGGGAGGTTCCTGAAAAGGGAAAATTATATGTGGCCCCTACGGATAAACATCTGGTCCTTACTGGAGAACGTTTTCTCTTTGACAATGGGGAACCGATAAACAACCAAAAACCTGCGGCGGATCTGCTCTTTAAGAGTGCCGCTAAGTGCTGGGGTCCCGGGGTTGTTTCGGTGGTCCTTACCGGAATGGGCGCTGATGGCGCCGAAGGAACCCGCTATGTCAAACAGGCGGGGGGCATAACCATCGCTCAAGATGAGAATTCTTCCATGATCTATGGTATGCCCAAGGCGGCTTTTGATACCGGCTGTGTGGACATAGTACTGCCCCTGAATAGGATTCCCTGGCAGCTCATCGAGTTAACCAGAACATGAACACCCTGTTTGATGATTCCCCCGATCAAAAACCGGTCGATATTACCCGGTCACCGGTTTTGACAGAAACCCTGAAACCGACTGATATAACAGGCGGATCGCTTGTTATTGAAAACCTGTACCGCCGGGTGGAACAAACCCTGGGAATAAAAGCCGCAGAGGATGCTCTGAAAAAATTACGGGAACATCTGGAACAACAGTATGGCCGGGGTTGTTTTGAGTCCCCAAACTTTTATGACCGAATCCTCTCGTTTCCGGAGGACATCTTCACTGCCGCCAGGTTTTTAACGATTAATGAAACTTATTTTTTCCGGGAAGAGGGCTATTTTGATCTGTTCCGGAAGGAGTTACTGCCCCGGCTTGCCCGGCTTACCCGGCCCCTGCGGATATGCTCCGCAGCGACCTCCATCGGCTGTGAAGCCTACAGCCTTGCCATGGTAATAGATGATTTTAGCCGCACGGTACACCCCGTCAGTTTTGAGATTGATGCCTTTGACTTGAACCCTGAAGCCATTGAAACAGCCAGAGAAGGCCGGTATACCGGGAATTCCCTGCGGGATGATGGGGCCCGCTGGAAATTTCTTCTGGACCGCTACACCCGGATGGAGGGACAAAATTTTGTTATTGAACCGGGTTTGCGGGAAAAGGTCCGTTTTTATACCCATAACCTCCTCACCGGACTTATGGGTAACCGTTACGACCTTATCTTATTCCGGAATGCCCTGATCTATTTTTCTGCGGATAAACGTATGCTTGTCCTCGATCATCTGGTTGATGCCCTTTATGACGGCGGATTCTTGATTTTTGGGGTTTCTGAAACTCCCGCAGTAAGTCATCCCCTTTTAGCAAGCCGGTATAACATGGATACCTTTTATTTTCAGAAGGTTCAGGAAGGGATACAGACGGCGCCGCATATTAAAGCGCCTGCTGTGGATCGGCCTGTTTCGTCTTCCCTTTCACCCGCCGTACCGCATACGACAGCGTCCTCCACCGGTATTCCCCGCAACATTTTACAACAAAAAACGGAAAAGGTCCTGAAATCCCGTAAAAAACCGGTGATAAGTCAGGCGGAACCGGAAGGGATAGCCGCCCTTACCGACGACAACGAGGGGGGGCATCCCATAGCCGAAAAGGTGCCGGAACTGCTCGGGGAAACCGCGGACGGAACAGATACCCTTTCAGGAAACGACCTGTTTGCCGCAGTGATCTACCTTTTAGGTCAGGAGGAGTTCACCCAGGCGGATAAACTGCTTTCCTTTATAGAGAAATATCCGGATCATCAATCCGGAAGTTCCGCCTTTACCAGTTTTCTCCGGGGAGAATTCCATTACTTCAATAATCGGAGAAAAGATGCCGAATCTAGTTATAAGGAGGCGGCAAGTAAAAATGAGACCTTTTGGCCGGCTTTTTACCGCTTGAGCAGCCTGGCTGCGGAGGGAAATCCGGTTCAATATGCGTACAAGACCCGAAAAGCCCTGGAAAGCATCGATAGAGGCAGAGACCAGCGTTTTGAAGTTTTTATCGGAGGCTTTTCACCGGATTATTACCGCCAAACTTTGGAAAAACGTTTAGGCTGACTTTAATTATACAATTCCCTTAGTATTCCGATAATTCTACAGGAGGCAACTATGGCTTTCAAAAATTTAAAGATGACCACTAAATTGATATGTTCCGGTTTGGCTTTCCTCCTGCCAATCACGGTGATGCTTTATATGATCATCACCGATATTAGGATGTCGCTTCTGTCCCTTTGTTTTGTGGGTATTGCGGTCTTGCTTGCCTTTGCCATCGTTTTGGCATGCGTACTGGATATCTTCCGCTCCATGAGAAGCCTGAAAAAACTTTTTGCAGGCCTGGAGAATAATGATCTGTCCATGGAGTTGACGGTCCAGTCCAGGGATGAATTCGGTGAACTTATGAACGCCTTTAACCGTTTCCTATCCCGGCTCCGGACGGTCTTTGTCTCCTTCAATCATGACGCTTCCCTGGTAGCTATCTCGGTATACGATCTTTCCGCTTCCGCAAAGGAGATAACTACCACCGCCAACGAACAGTCAGCCAGTGTTTCAGAGATTGTCAGTACCATGGAAAACAGTAAAAACCTGTCGGAACAGATGGCGGCAAAAACTGCGGAGGTGGCGGACCTTGCCAAGCAAACCCAGGAACTAAGCCGTAAGGGAGTGGAATTGCGGGACGCGAATCAGGAAATGATGGAGGGTATCCGCATCCAAAACGGGAAAATCATCGCAGAAATCAGAAACCTAACGGATATGATCCTGCGGATAAATGAGGCTATCGGTATTATTGACAGTATAGCGGATCAGACAAAACTCATCGCCTTTAACGCGTCCCTGGAAGCTTCCTCATCCGGGGAAGTGGGGGCCCGGTTTTCGGTGGTAGCCGGGGAAATCCGGCGTTTTGCCAACAATGTGGTAGATTCTACCTCAGAGATAAAACAAAAAATTGAGGAAGTCCAGGTGGCTTCCAAAAGCCTTATTGCCGAGGCCAACAACGGTTTCAAACAGATAGATCAAGGTTATGGGCGGATGGTAGAACAGAAGGTGGTGTTTGAAAATATTGTTAAAAATTCCCAAAACGTCGCCACCCGGTCCCAGCAGATTTCCAACCTGAGCAAACAGCAGGAATATGCCTCGACCCAAATTCTCGCAACCCTCAAGGAAATTTCTGCCGGGGTAAAACAGTTTGTAACCGCCACGGCTTCTACCTCGAAGATAGCAGATAACCTTAATGTCATGTCCACAGGACTACAGGATATGGTGGGAAAATACCAGACCGATTAAGCCTTCCCGCAGGCAAGGGAAGAGCAGATGCCACCCTTCATCGGATAACCAGATATTTACAGGAGGAATATTATGATAAGTTTAACAGATCGAATACGCAGGGAAGAACGGGACGGGGAGGTGATTATCAACTATTTCCGCCTTGCCCTGGCAATTATCTATGATCTGGGAATGGTGCTTATTTCTTATGTACATTATATGAAAGGATTTGGCACCCTTCCCATGCGGGCCCATATTGGAACAAATATTTTTTTGGTTGAATCAATAGTTCTCTTCTTCTATATGAGAAACCGGGAATTGTTACCCCCTTCCATCAAGTATGTCAATGTGGTTCTGGATATGACGATCATTTCATTTACCATCTTCATGTCCGGAACCTATTATGAGATTTTATTACCTATTTCTTATTTGTCCATCCAGGCGCTTTTTTATATTATGCTAATTGTCCTGGGAGCCTTCCGGTACAATATTCCCTGCGCTATCTTTTCAGGGTTCTACACCGCCATCGTTTATTCTATTGTGATTATTTTTCACCGGAACGTTATTGACGTACCCTATACTGCCATGGTGGCAGGGCGGGAACTGCCGGTGAATTTCCCCCTCTACAACGAATTGTTCCGGATAATGGCCTATATCATCGCAGGGCTTATCACCGGTATCGCCTGCAAGCGGCACCAGGCGCTGCTCAATAATATGCTCAAGATCGAAGAGAATGCCGCTGAGGCTGCCTCCAAAACGGTGATCCAAACCCGGGGAATCGCAAAAACTATTCAAAAATCCACCGATGATATCTTCCATTCCTCCAAGGACATCTTTACCACTGCCAATAACCAGGCGGCCAGTGTGGAAGAAATTGTCAGCACCATGAAGGAAAATGCCCAGATTGCGGCGGATATTGCCGACAAAACAGGCAGCGTCGCTACCATCGCTACCAGGATGGAAGAAGATGTGAACCATGGTTTTTCTGTCCTGGAGAACAATGTAACCAAGATGGGGGATATAAAAGAGAAAAACGACGGAATTATTTCCGGAATCGTGGCTCTGGGTAACAAGATCTCCAAAATTCGGGATATTGTTAAAACCATCAACACCATCACTGACCAGACCAAGGTTATCGCCTTTAACGCCGCCTTGGAAGCGGCCAGCGCTGGAGATAAGGGAAAACGTTTTGCCGTGGTGGCCAGCGAGGTAAACCGGCTGGCCGATGATATTGCCAGTCTGACCAAACAGATTCGGGATCAGGTTGAGGAAATCCAAAGCTCCTCATCATCACTCATCATTTCAAGTGAGGAAGGAGCGGATAAGATCACCGAAGGGCACAAACTTATCAAAGACCTGGAGGATATCTTTAAGGAGATCCGGTCTGGAGCGGAGATAACCTCCAACCAGGCCCAGATCATCACCATAAGTACCCAAAAACAGCAAAAATCAACGGAACAGATCAATATAGCGATTGCCGATATTTCTAATGGACTCAATAACTTTATCCATTCTACCGAAGTCGCCACTGCCTCCACCGAAGGACTTACCCAGTTGGCTAAAGAATTGGAACTCGTGCTGAACGCCCAGGTCATCCCCGATGGTTTGGCAAATGTCTATGATATACATACCGGCGGCAACAATGTTTCTGTGAATGTTCCGGATATTAATGCCGGAAACGTAAAAACTAAAGCTGCCAGCCTGTAAACGGATAGGGTCAGTATGGCTATTGACAGAGAAAAATACATTGGCAAATTTGTTGATGAGGGAATTGAAAATATTGCCACGGTAGAATCCCTGCTCTTTGAGGTACGGAAGGGCGCCTCTATTGAGGACGATCTGGCTATTCTGCTACGAGCCCTGCATACCCTTAAGGGTTCCGCCCGGATGCTGGAATTCCACCGCATAGAAACCCTGACTCATGCCCTGGAAAGCGTTTTTGTGGCGGTAAAGGAACAGCGGATAGATCTCTCCGACAGCGCTATAAGGCTAACCCTGACAGCCCTGGACACTATCAAGGCGGGCCTGGGGACAGTACAAAGTACAAAAAATGATGACATTGACATCCGGGCCTTTGAGAAGGAACTGGACGCCCTGGCGGCAAATGAGGAATTCCTGGTACCCATGAGCCCCTTGTCTCAATCGGAAGAGAAAGAACCGGAGACAGAAAAAACGGAACCAATGACAGGGCTGGAATACGATGGGGACCAAATACCGAAAAAGCCGGCTGCGAAAGAAAAACCGGATTCTGAAAAAAAAGAAGAAGGCCGCAGAAAAAAAGAACCCACAAAGCTAAAAAATGGTGTTTCAGCCGCCAAAGGACCTGACAGTGCATCTGTGGAAGCGGAAGCAGAAAACAGCCTGGTAGTAAGTGAACGATCTCCGGAATTGATGAAGGACCGGTCTCCGGAAGTTGTCCCCAAAAAAGCTCTTGAAATTGGAACCGAAATCAAGGATCGGCAGGTAACAAAACATGAGAAACGGGAGGACATTAAGTCTGAAAGCATACGTATATCCCTAACAAAAATTGATGACATCATAAAAAGCATCGCATCCCTACAGTCTCTGGAAATATCCGCAAAGACCATTACCATGGAAACAGAAAAAGTAAACGAAATGGTCAAACGGCTCTCTGCGGCTGTAAAAACAGAAAATCAACTGAACCCTGCCTTGTTAACCCAATTCCGGCAGATGGAACAGCTCATCGGCAAGGCATCTGCGGCCATTAAAAATTACTCCATTGATGTAGGGAATCTTACAAAAAATGCCTATGACAGCGTCATCTCTCTGCGGATGCTGCCCATCTCTACCATCCTTGATGTCTATCCCCGGTATGTTTTTGAAATGTCCCTGGAACTGGGGAAAAAGGTGCAACTTCGCATTGAGGGGAATGAAAACGAAATCGATAAAAATATCATCGAAAGCCTTTCGGATGTTTTTCTCCACATGGTCCGTAACGCCATAGACCACGGTATTGAAAAACCGGAGGAACGGCTGCTGAAAAACAAAAATGAAACCGGTCAAATTCTTATCCGTTGTTCCCGGGAAAGCGGAAACATGAAAATCATCATTGCCGATGATGGCCGGGGCATTGATCACGAAGAAATTAGAAGAAAGCTGGTTCAGGGAGGGGTGATCACTGCGGGGAGCGCAATGTCCCTTACCAGGGAAGAACTGACCAACTACATTTTCCGAAACGGCTTTTCTACTTCAAAAACTGTTAATAATATTTCCGGCCGTGGAGTTGGCATGGATGCGGTTCGAACCAGCATTGAACAGCTCAAGGGGAGTATCCTGGTAGAAACCGTACCCGGTGAAGGCACCACCTTTACTATTCTGGTTCCCCTTTCCATCGCATCTCTTATGGGCTTTCCCATTGTTTGCGGAAACATGAAGTTTATCATCCCCGCAAATTTTGTGGATACGATCCTGCTGATCAACCGGGAAGAGATCATTAATGTGGTTGACCGGCCAGGGATAAAATTTGAAAACCGGATCATTAAACTCTACTATCTTAACCAAATTTTACGTATAAAAACTGAAGGGCAGCAGGTGGATAAAGGAACCATCTTTGTGGTTATCATCCACGCCTATGATGATATGATCGCCCTGGCTATTGACAGTATCAGCAGCATGAGGCAGGTTATCCTCAAGTCCCTGCCATCGTTTATGGAAAGGTTGCCCATTTTTTCCGGTGTAGTATTAAGTGAAGATTACGAAATGGTCCCGGCCCTCCACATGCCCACGATTATCAAGATGGCAAAACGTACAAAAACTATTGACATGAAAAAACGCCACATTGAATACGAAAAAATGCGAAAATCTATCCTGGTTGTGGATGATTCCCTTCCAACAAGGGAAATTGAAGGAGAAATCCTACAGATGGAGGGCTACCATGTGGATACTGCGGCGGATGGCGCAGAAGCCCTGGAAGCGGCAAAAAATACCCGTTATGATTTGATCTGTACCGATATTAATATGCCCTTGATGGACGGCTTTATGCTTACCGAAAATATCCGTAAAAACGCGGAACTTGCGGAGATTCCCATCATCGTTATCTCCTCAAAATCCAGTGATGAAGATCAAAAACGGGCGGCCATGCTGGGGGCCAACCGGTATATCATAAAAAATTCTTTCAATAATCACAACCTATTATTGGCAGTACGGGATCTTATTGGGGAAGCGAATGGGTGACCTGTTACAATATAATGAAAAAAAACGGATTCTGCTCTTTGAAGATTCAGATATTTTTGCCGACATGCTTCTGGAATTTCTTAATGATGCGGGCTACGTCACTGACCGGGCGGTAAACGGTTTTGAAGGGATCAAGCAAGTATATACCTTCCTGCCCCACCTCATCATCACCGATGTGGAGATGCCCCTCTTTAAGGGATACCAGGCAACTCGTTTGTTAAAATCCCGAAGAAATACCAGGGATATTCCTGTGATCATGTTTACTACGTTGAGTGAAACCAGGGACCGTTTTTGGGGTAGTCAGGCAGGGGCGGACTGGTACATCGAAAAATCGCCGGATAATTTTGATGAACTGCGGTACCGGATAGCCGGGTTACTTGCAGAATCCCCAGAGCCGGATTTTAATGCCATAGAGCAGGAAGGCAAACGGATTGACGACAATATCTTAATTGAAACGGTGAACAATCTTTTGGATCATAAACTCTTTCAGACCACCCTAATCGGAATGTTGACCGAATTATCCGGAAAGATCCGTTCTCTGGAAGAGATCATCCGGGGCTTTTTTGATCTTTTGATCTATGTATGTGAAGCGGAAATCTCATTGGTGATGATAAAAAGCACCGATAACTCCCTTTTTGTATACACCGCTAATCGTGCGGGATTTACCTCTGCCATTGCTGACGATTTTACCGCCATTTCCATTGCCGACTTTGATACCCAGTTTCCTGATTACACGGTTATCACCAAAGATACTATTGATTTTTATCCTCCCGGAGAAAAAAAGAAACCTATCGAATCCTATATCGTAGTACCCCTGGTAAGCGCAGGGGAAAGTTTTGCCACAGTGCACATAGCTAACGCTGTCAAGGATTATTTTTCTCCGGTAATCATGGAAAACCTGAACGTTTTTCTTACCGCCGCTGCACCGGTTTTGGCTAACGCTCTTTCTATTCTGGAAATGGAAAAACTGCAAATGAAAACCCGCATAGCCTTTTCCCGGTATGTGCCTGAAGATGTGATGGATGAGATTATCCGTAAATCCCAGGATTTGGTCAGCCAAAGCGAAACACGGAATCTGGCGGTCTTATTTGCGGATATCCGCAACTTTACCAAGATCTCCGAAACCTCAAGCGCTCAGGATGAAGTCACTTTTCTTAATGCTTATTTTTCCCTTATGGGACATAACGTCATAGATGCCGGCGGGCATGTGGATAAATTCATAGGTGACGCCATTATGGCCATATTCGGGGTCCCAAAACCCCTGCCCAACGCTCCGGCCAGTGCAATATCGGCGGCGATACGAATGATCTGCCTCCTGCCGCAGGTGGACACATCCCGAATTACTTTGCCTGAAGGGAAATTCGCTATTGGCATCGGTATTAATTACGGGGAATGTGTAGTAGGGAACATCGGCTTTCAGGATAAAATGGACTACACCGTTATTGGGGATACGGTAAACATTGCATCCCGGCTTGAAGGGACGACAAAACTGTACCACCATCCTATCATTGTATCGGAATATATGTATGAAGCTGCCAAAGAAATGTTCATTTTCAGAAAAGCAGACAGCGTCAGGGTTATTGGTAAAGACAGAATCGTCGAACTCTACGCGGTGTACGCTGCCTTTGCCGGGGAAGAAGCGATCTTTAGACCTGCCAGCGAAGTAAATGCCGGTAGTGACGATTCCACCCTTCCGTTGCCTCCCTCGCTTATTATCAACAGGGAACTGCTGGATCAGTACAACAAGGGCCTCAAGCTGTTTTATATGCGGGAATGGGAAACCGCCCGTCAGTATTTCCTGGACGCCCTCAAGATCGACGGCAATGACTACCTGTCCACCCTGTACCTGGAACGGACTGAAGCCTATATTCTCAACCCTCCGCCTGCGGACATAGATATTACCACCAACCTGACTGAGAAATGACGAACTAAAAGAGACCGCCCTGTGTAAGAATGAACCCCATTTCCCGAAGCTACGATGGAACCTACACAAGGCTAACGTGCGGTCCACACCAACCTCAGACGGGTTTCCAGCAGGAATACATTGGGCCGGATAACAATTCCTCATACCCGAAGATGCTTTGAACCGGTTTCAACCCCCTTTGGCGAAACCCGGAAGGGGATCTTTGAAATTTGAAACCGGCTCATAGTTCTTTTAAAAACCTGTCCGCCCGGCGCACTTCGATGGAACCCTGCCGCCGTTCCTGATTCAGATTCTTAACAATTTGTATGCCCGGTTTATCCTTTTTTTCACAAAAATACAATAGATCTTTACGGATCTCCGAATCGGAAAGAACCGCCTCGGCAAGAAATCGTATCTCTCCATTTTCAACATAGCAAAAATCGACTTCCCTGCCATCTTTGGTCCTGATATAGTGCAGGGAAGCCCCTATACCCCGGACATCTTCTGCGGCGGCGGTCTCCTTTGCCAGGGATAGGGCAGCCAGGTTTTCAAATTTGGCCCCATCATCCCCTAAAACCATGCCGGTGTCATAAAAATACAGTTTTGGTTCCCTGAAAAGAGTACGGGCAATGTTGGTCGTAAAGGGACTAAGCCTGAAAATAATGCAGAGCGCTTCAAAAAGGTGAATATACTTCTTAACCGTATTGGGGGCAATATCCAGTTCCCGGGCAATTGAGGAATAAGAAACCGGTGAACCTACCCGCCGCCGTAGCAGTTCCAATGTCAGACCGAGGGATTTAAAATCGCTTACCTTTGCAAGTTCAGGAATACCCTCCCTGATAAGGGTGTCCACATATTGATTCCTCCAGTGCCGGGCCTGGAGATCATCTTCGGCCAGAAAGGGCTCCGGAAAGCCCCCCCGGAGGATGAGCCGGTTCAGGTCCGGATCTTCCAGTTCCTCCGCCGAAAAGGGAAAAAGCCGATGGCTAAAAACCCGTCCTGCTAAGACAGGCCGCAGGTTCCCGAAAAAACCGGGGTCTGCGCTTCCGGTTATTAGAAATTTCTGGGCGCCGGACTTTGAATCAAAAAGATCCCTCATGTATTGCTTCCAGCCGGGCATTTTCCAAATTTCATCGAATATGAATAAATCCGTCTCCGGCGGCCAGGTTTTGTTACGGATAATTTTCCTGTCATCAAAGTTTTCGTAATTGAGGTAAATGGAAGTTTTGAAATTTCCGGCGATATCCCGGGCAAGCCAGGTTTTGCCCACCTGCCGGGGACCGGTAAGAAAAACAATTTTTGAATCAAGATCCTTTAAAATCTGGTTCCTCTGTTTCAACTGCATATTTAGACTATTTTGCACTATTTTGCAATAAAGTCAAGACTTATTCTCATTTTAATGCAACTTAGTCAGAAATATGACGCATTATTATCCGCATAAAGTCCCGAGCGCTTATTCTTCATTCCAAAAACTTCTTTTAAACGTCCAGATTTGCCACCAGCAACGCATTCTCCTCAATAAATTCCCGGCGGGGACCCACCAGTTCACCCATAAGGGTAGAGAAGATCCGTTCCGCCTCTACAGCATCGTCCAGATGAACCTGGATAATGTTCCGCTGGGCAGGGTCCATAGTGGTATTCCAGAGCTGATCCGGATTCATCTCTCCAAGACCCTTGTAACGCTGAATCACAACTTTTTCCGGGTCCTTGCCGGATTCCGAGAGAATCCGGTCCTTTTCAACATCGTCATATGCGTAAAAGGTCTTCTTTTCATAGCCGATCCTGTACAGGGGAGGCATGGCGAGATACACATGGCCCCGCTCAATCAGTTCTGTCATGTAGCGATAAAAGAAGGTGAGGAGCAACGTCCTGATATGGGAACCGTCCACATCGGCATCGGCCATGATGACGATCTTGTGGTAACGGATCCGGGTGATATCAAATTCGTTTCCGCAGCCTCCGCCGATGCTGGCAATGATGGGCTGGAGTTTGTCGTTGGTAAGAACCTTTTCTATCCGGGTTTTTTCCACATTGAGCATCTTACCAAAAAGGGAAAGGATGGCCTGGTACCGGCGATTCCGGCCCATCTTGGCGGACCCCCCGGCAGAATCCCCCTCAACGATGAAGAGCTCACAGAGAGCCGGGTCCTTTTCTGAACAATCCGCCAGCTTTCCCGGAAGGC
>JAITJI010000129.1 GCA_031279015.1 Spirochaetaceae bacterium | reverse complement strand
ATCTCGGCCTTGCACCCCTGTGAAATGTCAGCCGATTCCAGCAGCCGCTCATACGGCGTCCTCGGCTCTTTTTCGTAGACCTTCCGGTATCTCCCGTCCGCCTGTTTCTTTTTGGCAATGAGACGGAAGGAAGGCATCCAGTAGTCGGACTTTACCCCGTTGAATGAACTTCGGAAAGCTGCCCCCGGACTTAAGGAAGCACCGATTTATTCTCGATTGAATAAATCAGTGCTTCCTTAGGGAAACGCGATTAGCGTCAAGTTAATCAGCGTTTCCTTAAGTCCGAACACGCCTCCTCTCGGCCAGCCCCGATTCCGGCCCGGGATTCCCGCGATGATCTCAGGGCAGACAGGACCGCAGTTCATCTTCCCTGCCCTTGAGATCCAAAAGGGCTTCTGTTTCCGCATACAGTTCCGGAAGACGGGTTTTGATAAACCGGGCGGCGCTCTCGAAGCTCCGCAACTCGGTAAGAAATATCACCAGTTCCTGACTTTTCCCAAAGCTGCCCCTGGCAAAGTTAAAACAGTTCACCAGCGCCCTTTCCAGAGCGCGGCCGGCATCCGCCTGTTCCGCGTCCCGCCCCGCGGCAAGCGCCCTGAGCCGTTCCGGCGGATCCTCCGCCCCTTCGGCCTGTACCTGGGCAAGGCAGGTTTTGATGAGCCTTAGGAAGAGGAGTTCCCCCTCCTCTTCCCCGGGACGCAGAAGCCCCAGCCTTCTTTTTGTTTCCAGCGCCTTTTCCCGGGCGCGTACCCGTTCGCCGGCGAATTCCCAAAAATCCCCCCTGTACGCCGCCAAACCGTTGATAAAATAACCAAGGCTGTTTTGCTCCGCCTCCCGTGCCGCCCATCCGCCGGCGAGGGTGTTGAGACGGTGGAGGAGAAACTGCATCACGCAGAGCCGCTCGTCAAACCGGGCGGTCTTAAGCTCCGGGATTACCGCGCCGGTTTCCGGAATTTCGTCGATTCGGTATTTTTGTTTCAGGCGCCGGTTCAGATCAAAAAAGATCGCGAATTCCCGGACGATTTCATCGTGCTGGATATATTGCCGGAAGAGCGACTCTTCGGCAGGGATATCGAGGGATTCAAAGCCAAGGATCATCTCGGAAAGATCCTCCCAGCCCCGGGCGGTAATGAAGCTCCGGCCCCGGGGACCTGCGTCCACTGCGTAAAAATGTTCAGGTTTGAGGTTAAGGTAGGAGAGAATCAGGGGATGCAGATTACGGCTCCGGGCATAAGCTTTCCAGACTTCAAAATCAATGTCGATATGGATCACCTTTAAGCGGTCCAGAATTGCGGTGCCAAAGTCCCGTGCGGACTGGTTGTACTTTACCGGATTACCCGCGGCGGCAATGATCCAGCCCTCGGGCAGTTTATGGCTCCCGAAAATCTTGTACTGCAAAAAACAGAGTATGGCGGGCAGGAGGGTTTCGGAAACGCAGTTGATCTCGTCTAAAAAGAGGATCCCTTCCCGAAACCCCGCCTCCTCTATCTGGCGGTATACCGAAGCGATGATCTCGCTCATGGTGTATTCGGTGACAGAGTAGGTCTCCCCGGCGAAGACCCGTTTCTCGATCATTGGGAGGCCCAGGGCGCTCTGCCGGGTATGGTGGGTCATGGTATAGCTCACCAGGCCGATGGACAGTTCCCCGGCTATCTGTTCCATAATGGCGGTTTTGCCGATACCCGGCGGGCCCATGAGGAGGACCGGCCGCTGCCGTGCCGGAGGAATACGATAGGTCCCCACCCCGGTTTTCGCTGTATAGGCAAGAACGGTGTTTTTTATCTCTTCCTTCGCTTGACTTATGTTCATGTAGCGATACTATAAAGAACCGGCGCCGGGGTCAAGAACAAAAGGAATAAGCTCAGGAGCGGCACATATCAATCTTGCGCCTTTCAAAAACTGCAAAACCAGGAAGTTTTATATGCGCAAGCCAGGTTCCCCGCGTTTTTCTCCCCCTTCCGGGTCAAGCACCAGCTTGAGCGCCCAGGGGGGAGTATCAATGTCGTCGTAGCGGTCCTTTACAAAGATAAAGGCCGTCTCATAGTCCGGCATTTCCGTGGGGTAGATCCCCAGGCCGTCGGTAAAGTAGAGGAGCCCCTTGAGGCGGCCGAATTCCCCCTGCCGCCTGAGGCTCTCTATATAGGCAAAGGCGGGCCTGAAGTCTGTGCCCCCCTGGCCGGTAATTTCCAGATCCCGGATATAGGCGGCCAGTTCGTCGGTACTGGTGATCCGGTCATCCCGGCGTACAGTGTTGTCACATTGGAGGATGTGGAGCTTGAAACGGCGAAAGAATAGGTTTTCCGACAGGATGATGCTGCGGGTTTCTTCCAGAAAAATTTCCGTCAGCTCTTCCGAGCAGGACCCGGAGGTGTCGATGACGATCCCCAGTTCGTCAATACCCCGGCGCTCCCGGGATTCCGCAGCCTCAATGATGGGAACGTTGCCGTACTGGCCGAGACCGTAGAGGTAGTAGGAGTACTGAAATTCGTCGATGTTGATCTCCGCGGTTTCCCGCTCGGAGGTGAATCGTTTGAGGAAATCCACATAGCCGATCCGTTTTGGCTCCCCAAGACGGATCCGCCGGCGTACATTGCCCTCCCCCTTCCCTGTCCTTCCCTCCCTATGCCGGGAGCCGGTGGGGCCCGGAAGCCCCCGGAATGGCAATCCCGGAGATCTTTCCCCCAGGCGGCGCCACCTTTGTTGCGGGCTTTCCCCTCCGTCCCCCTCCGCGCCGGCCCCAAGTCCCGCCAAAAGCCGCCGGCGTTCATACCTTTCCAATGCCTTACGCCAGAGGCGGTGATCATCAAGGCAGAATTGCTCCCGAAGCCCCGGGGTCGGGGATTTTTCCAACCTGGCGCAGAGGGCCTCCGCGGTCATGACGGAACCGGCCAGCTCCGCGGCCTTCCCGCAGAGCTCCGCATAAGCGGCGGGCAGATACTCCCCGTAGGTTTCTTCCACAAGCCGCCATACCATGAGATCACAGGCCAGGTTCCAAGCGCCGGGGGCCTCGGTTTTACCCAGCCACGGGTGTCCCAAAAGGCAATGGTAGAGGGCGTGGAGGATAAAAATGATAAGTTCTTCACTCCCCGCTCGAAAGCTTTCCCGAAGCCAATCCGGATGAAAGCGCAGGGTCTCGCCCTCAAGTCCCAGATTGATCACATCCCTTGAAAATGAAACTTCCAGCATCCCCAGGGGCAGGGCGAGAAACCGCAAGCGGGAATATAACCGGCTCTTCAGGTTTTCTACGATAGCACAGTCCAAGTCAAAGCCTTTTTCCCGGAGACTCTCCCCCGCCGCTTTACCCGCCCAAGCCCCTTCATCTGTCATCCGCTGCCTTCCTCCGGCGCTACGCCATGCTCAACAGTCCCAAAACGCCCTCACCGGGTGGGGAACGGGTGTAACAGTTCCACAAGGAGTTCTTCACAAAATAAAAAAAGTCTGGCAACTTCCTACTTTCCCACCCCTTAGAGGGGCAGTATCATCGGCGTTAGAAGGCTTAACTGCCGAGTTCGGAATGGGATCGGGTGTTACACTTCCACTATAGTCACCAGACATTATACACATGTCATTTGGAAAAGGCGCGCTGAAACCCGTCAGAGTTTCAACAGGGAACAATAATATGGTCAAGCCTCACGGTAGATTAGTAGTGGTCGGCTGAATGTATTACTACACTTAGACCTCCACCCTATCAACCAGGTAGTCTTCCTGGTACCTTCAGGGGGGTTAAACCCCCAGGGATGGTTTATCTTGAGGCGGGCTTCCCACTTAGATGCCTTCAGCGGTTATCCCTTCCGAACATAGCTACCCTGCACGTGCCCTTGGCAGGACAACAGGTACACCAGAGGTTCGTCCATTTCGGTCCTCTCGTACTAAAAACAGCTCCTCTCAACCATCCAACGCCCATGGCAGATAGGGACCGAACTGTCTCGCGACGTTCTGAACCCAGCTCAC
>JAITJI010000120.1 GCA_031279015.1 Spirochaetaceae bacterium | reverse complement strand
TCCTATGCGGGTACCGATGTGACCGGCAAGGCGGTGGGGGGAAACTACGTCGGCGATTTTTCCGATGAGGCCACCGGCAAGGTGGTGGGGGCCGCCCTGATCAACCAGGGGGTCGATGTGCTCTTTGTGGCCGCCGGCTCCTCCGGCAATGGGGTTTTCACCGCCGCCAAGGAAGCCAGTAATGTGTACCTCATCGGCTGTGACGTGGATCAGTACGACGACGGCCGGAAGGGGAACGATAACATCATGCTTACATCGGGGCTCAAGGTGATGAATACCAACGTGACCAAACAGCTCCAGGCCATCAAAAACGGAACCTTTGCGGGAAAGAACGATATCCTGGGGGCC
This sequence comes from Spirochaetaceae bacterium, assembly GCA_031279015.1. Classification (GTDB taxonomy): domain Bacteria; phylum Spirochaetota; class Spirochaetia; order Treponematales; family Breznakiellaceae; genus JAITJI01. Next base: position 5,300 of record JAITJI010000120.1, on the reverse strand, counting down.
TCCACCGATTCCACCGGCTATGTCAGCGCCCAGGGCCGGCACAAGCTGTCCGCCAATACCCTGGAGAAGCTGCAGGAAGCCTACGGCAAACTCAAGGCCGGTTCGATTGTGCCCGCAGCGAATTTCAACGGTCACAGCCCGGCGAATTTCCCGGGCCTCTGATCCTTCCTTGACCGGGGGAACGTACCGTGGGAGCAGAAGGCTGCATCGTTGAGATGCGGCACATCACCAAACGTTTCCCCGGCGTCACCGCCAATGACGACATATCCATCGGGATACGGCGGGGGGAGATCTTCGCCTTCCTGGGGGAAAACGGGGCGGGAAAGTCCACCCTGATGAGTATGCTCTTTGGCATGTACGAACCCGACGAGGGGGAGATATATGTCCGGGGCGAAAGGGTGCGGCTTTCCTCGGCCAACGCCGCGGCGGCCCTCAACATCGGTATGGTGCACCAGCATTTCGCGCTGGTGCAGAACTACAGCATCGCCGAAAACATCATCCTGGGCATGGAGCCCATGAAGAAATTCGCCGGTCTTTTCCCCTATGTGGATCTGAAAGATGCCGAAGGGCGAATCCGGGAACTTTCCCGGTCCTACGGCCTTGAGGTGGACCCCCGGGAGATAATCGAAAACGTCAATGTCTCCACCCGGCAGCGGGTGGAGATCCTCAAGATGCTCTACCGGGAAGCGGAGATCCTGATCTTCGACGAACCCACCGCGGTACTCACCCCCCAGGAGATAGAATTTCTCCTTGACATCATGCGGGAGCTGCGGAACAAGGGAAAGACCATCATCCTCATTACCCACAAGCTGGAAGAGATAAAGCGGATCGCCGACCGTTGCGCCATACTCCGGCGGGGGAAACTGGTGAAGGTTCTTGAGGTGGCCGGGGCCTCCACCCAGGAAATGGCCAACCTCATGGTGGGCCGGGAGGTATCCCTGGGCCGTAAGAAGAAGCCCGCCGTTTTTCGGGAAACCGTGCTGGAGGTGGAGGGCCTTACCATACGGAACGAGCATAGATTCGAGACGGTAAAGAACGTGTCCTTTTCTATCCGGGGGGGCGAAATTTTCGCCATCGCCGGCGTCTTCGGCAACGGCCAGACCGAGATTGCCGATGCCATTGCGGGGCTTGTCAAACCGTACCGGGGCCGCATGCTCCTTAAAGGAAAGGACATTGGCTTTGAGAAGATCCGCAGCAGAACCGAGGCGGGAATTTCCTATATTCCCGAGGATCGGCAGAGATACGGCCTCATCCTTGATTTTACCCTGGCGGACAATCTGGCGGTAAAAAACTACTACCGCTTTCCCTTTTCGGAATACGGGGTGCTGCGGGAACGCGGTTTCAGGGAATTTGCGGAACGGCTTATTGAAGAATACGATATCCGCAGCGGCCAGGGGGCCGCCGCCCTTGTCCGGTCCATGAGCGGCGGCAACCAGCAGAAGGCCATTGTGGCCAGGGAAATTTCCCTGGGGTCGGACCTCCTGATCTTCGTGCAGCCCACCAGGGGCCTCGACATCGGGGCCATAGAAAACATCCAGCGCCAGATTCTGGAGGAACGGGACCGGGGCAAGGCGGTGCTCCTCATCTCCCTGGAACTTGACGAGGTGATGAGCCTGGCGGATACCATTGCCGTCATCTACAACGGGGAATTTTTGAACATCTCCCCGGCGGCGGAGCTGGATACCCGGCAGGCCGGCGAATACATGATGGGGGTCCGGACATGAGACATTCCCGTCTTTTTCGTTCCCTGCTGCGTTTCATCGACGGGGAGCGGAGCGGCGCCGTGGCCATCCCGGCCTTTTCGATCCTCCTTACCCTGATCGCCATGTCGATCCTTTTTTTGACCCTGGGCAAGAATCCCGCCGCGGCCATGGCGGCTTTCCTGCGGGGGTCCGGATTCATGATGAAAGGCTCCTATGCCGGGGGTCAGAACATGCTCACCGATTTTCTTTCCTTCCTCGGCATCATGACCCCCATGCTGCTGGCGGCTCTGTCGGTGCTGGTGGGGCTCAAGACGGGGATGTTCAACATCGGCGTGGCGGGGCAGATGCTGGCATCGGGTTTCCTCGCCACGATCCTGGTGGGCTATACGGACCTGCCTCCCTGGATAGCCCGGCCGCTGGTGATCCTCACGGGCATTGCCGTAGGGGCCCTCATGGGCGCCCTGGTGGGGTTCCTCAAGTACCGTTTCAATATCCATGAGGTGGTCTCCACCATCATGTTCAATAACATCATAAGCTATGTTACGGGTTTCTATATTAACTCCTACTTTGTCGATTCCATCACCCGGTCATCCCGGCCGGTCTCCGCCGCCGCCCGGCTGACCCTGACGGGACTCTCCTGGGGCCGCCTGCGGCCGACCATACCCCTGGGGATCGTCCTTGCCCTGGGGGCGGCGGCCCTGGTCCGTTTCCTGCTGGACCGGACCTGCCTGGGCTTTGAGATCAAGGCGGTGGGCCTTAGCCGGGATGCAGCCCGGTACGCGGGGATCCGGGAGGGCCGCAGCATCATTCTGGGGATGATCTTTTCCGGAATCCTGGCAGGTCTGGCGGGGGTATGTTACTACCTTGGTTACTACAACACCATGGTGCCCAAAACCCTTGCCACCCTGGGCTATGACGCCATCGCCGTGGCCCTGCTGGGAAACGCAAATCCCGGCGCCGCCGTGTTCGCCTCGATCCTCGTCACCATCTTTCAGAAGGGCAGCATCTACATGAGTTCCTCCATGAAGGTGCCTGGGGAGATCGCCTCGGTGATCACGGGGATACTGCTTCTTTTCTGCGCCTGCGGCTCCTTTGTCCGCTACAAGGCGCGGCTCTATCTGGACAGGATTGGCACGGCGCCGTCCGCCGGGGGCGGCGAAAAAGGCGGCGCCGAAACAGAGGAGGCCGGCGGATAATGGACACGGTGCTGATTGACGGGCTTTCCTTCGCCCTTCCTTTGTTGATAATGGCCATCGGCGGTATCTACTGTGAGCGCAGCGGGGTGACCATGCTTGCCCTGGAGGGTCTCCAGGGATTCGGCGCCTTTACCGGTTCCCTGACGGTGATCCTCCTGGTTCCCCGTCTTGGGGCCGGATCGCCGGCGCTGATCTACATCGCCATGGCGGTCTCCATGGCCGGGGGTCTTGCCTTTTCCCTGATCCACGCAGCCCTCTGTGTCAAGTTCCGCGCCCAGCAGGTGATAAGCGGGGTGGCGGTCAACACCATGGCCATGGCCCTGACCACCTTCCTGACCAGCGTGATCAACAGTACCTTCTTTGGGGATTCGTCAAACAAATTCCAGATTGGAGTCTCCAACCGTTTCACCGTCCCCCTTCTTTCCCGAATTCCGGTGCTGGGCGGTTTCTTCAAGAACATGTATCCCTTCGAGGTGGCTATCCTTGTGGTGGCCTTTATCGCCTGGTACCTCCTCTACAAGACCCGTTTCGGCCTGCGCCTGCGGGCCTGCGGTGAGGCCCCCCACAGCCTTGACGCCGCAGGGGGCGATGTAGGCAGGACCAGGGTTATCGCGGTTATGATCTGCGGCGCCCTCTCCGGCCTGGGGGGCATCTTCCTTGCCTATTCGATTTCAGCGAATTTCTCCCCCGCCATCTACATGGGCTACGGTTTCCTCTCCATCGCCGCTCTGATCTTCGGCAACTGGAAGATCCTCCCCACCTTTGGGGTCTGCATGTTCTTCGGTCTCGCCAAATCGGGGGGCTACCGTCTCTGCCTCATGCTGGGGCTTCCCAGTAACTATACCGATCTGCTGTTGGTGCTGCCCTACGTGTCAACCTTGCTGCTCCTCGTCTTTTTTTCCCGGCATAACCACCCGCCCCGGGCCCTGGGAGAATTCTTTGACAAGGGCAAACGCTGAAGGAGACCGGATCGCCGCCGTTATGATGACGCGGAACATGCCTTCCCCCTAACGAGGCCCGTATCACGAGGTCGAATATAATGAGGAACCCGGGAGCAAGCTCCGGGGTATGGACGCCTTCCAATCAGGCTCCTATCCCTTCACCTCGCCAAAAAGCCCTTCCCGGTAGGCGCCGATGTAATCCATGCACATCTCGTCTTTTCCCAGCAGGGCTTCGGCGGCGTAGATGAGACCCAGCATGTCCTGATTGAGGGGATCGATGATCGCGCTGTCCATACCGGCGCCCATACAGAGGATGATAAAACTCCGGTTGATAAACTTGCGGAGCGGCAGGTTAAAGGAGATGTTGCTGGCCCCGCCGGTTACATGGACATCCGGACAGCGTTCTTTTACCGTTTTTATGGTCTTGAGAATCTTTGCGATCCCGTCTTCGGAGGCGCAGAGCATCTCCACCACCGGATCGACATGAAGCCGGGAGAGACTGATCCTGCCGGCTTCGGCCTTTTCTATAATAGCGTCAAAAACCTCCAGCCGTTTTTCCGCAGATTTTGGAATCCCCGTATCGTCACAGAGAAGGGTAACGCATTCCCATTCTGTACCGGCAATAAGCGGAAATACCTGTTCGATCTTATTCCCTTCCATGGATACGGAATTTATCAGTCCCGGTTTCTTGCAGATTTGAATCGCCTCGGCAAAGACCTTTGCGTTGGGACTATCAATTGAAACAGGGGTATCCGTTACCTCCTGAACCAGACCGATAAGCCATTTGAGGGTTTCCAACTCCGTATCCGGCGAAACAGAAGCGCATACGTCGATAAAATTGGCCCCCGCATCGGCCTGCTTTTTCGCCAGATTACGGATATAATCCGCATTTTTCTCTGCAATTGCCTTGGCCATTGACGGGATTGAACCGTTAATTTTTTCCCCGATAATTATCATCACATTACCTCGTATAATGATTGCTGTTGTGTCAGGCATAACCCTAATCAGCGTCTCTGTCAATGACAGGGACTATGAAAGGGGCGTATTACTTTGTCAAGTTTCTGTAAAGTTTTGCGATCCTGATCAAAAGGGGCAAACGCAAAAACCCTGTACGCCGTACCTGCCCGTGCGTCTATGCGTCCGGTCTATCCGCCAAGTACCCCCGGAACGGAACAGTCCATGCTGTAAAAAATACAAAAAAGTAAAAAAAAGCAAGAGTATACTGATTTTCAGCAAATCTATTATGGTTTATTTTTTTATTCTTTTATATTGTTACTGCATAAAAACTATCGGAGGCATCAATTAATGCGGCATCATATTCAAAATAAGATATACCACGTAGAGATTCTTCCGCCCAAGCAGGCTACCGAAAAGCTGCCGGAAGACCTGAAGACCTTCACGGACAAGTACGAGAAGGTCCGGCAGAGCGGCAGGTGCGCGTGTATCACCGACAACGCTAT
>JAITJI010000099.1 GCA_031279015.1 Spirochaetaceae bacterium | reverse complement strand
TTGAGGAGATGATCGCCAATATTCAGTCCGTGTCCAGCACCCTGAGCAAGAATACGGAAAGCGTAAAGGACCTGCTGGAATCTTCTGAGGTTGGCCGTACCGGGCTTCAGGAAGTAGCCACCGACATCCAGGAGATCGCCCGGGAGTCTGAGGGGCTTCTGGAGATCAACGCGGTAATGGAGAACATCGCCAGTCAGACCAACCTCTTATCCATGAACGCCGCCATTGAGGCCGCCCATGCCGGGGAGGCGGGGAAGGGCTTTGCCGTGGTGGCCGATGAGATCCGTAAACTGGCGGAATCCAGCGGGGAACAGTCAAAAACCATCAGCATGGTACTCAAGAAGATCAAGGACTCCATCGACAAGATCACCAAGTCAACGGATAACGTGTTGAACAAGTTTGAGGCTATCGACGGCGGGGTCAAAACCGTTTCCGAACAGATCGAAAACATCCGTAACGCCATGGAAGAACAGAGCGTGGGGAGCCAGCAGATTCTGGAAGTAATCGGCCAGCTTAACGAGATAACCCAGATGGTAAAGGGCGGTTCCGACGAGATGCTGGAAGGGAGCCGGGAGGTTATCACCGAAGGAAAGAATCTGGAAATGGTAACCCAGGAGATCACCAACGGGATGAATGAGATGGCAATCGGCGCGGATCAGATCAACGTGGCGGTGACCAGGGTAAACGAGATCAGCGGCAGTAACAAGGAGAGTATCGACGTGCTGGTCAAAGAGGTAGCCCGCTTCAAGGTTGAATAAACCCTCTGAAGCCGGCCTCTCGCGTCAATACCGGTACTATTTTCGTCATTAGGCTGCGATGTCCCCGGAACAGAACGATTTTTTATGCATTTATCCTGTATTACGCCGAATCCAACGTATTGCCTCACGTAAAAATCTAAGCGCAAGCCAATTGACCGGCAGCCCTTGGGAGTGGTATATTTATAGTAGGCATACAACCTGGGGGTGCACCGGTTTCGACTGGTACGGTTCGGGGTGCAGGCTGCAGGTGGAGTTAGACCAAGGTCTATAGACCAGGTCTGTGCCGATCTCCTGATTCGGCAAATAATTTAACTGCCAACAACGACAGTTACGATTACGCCTTAGCTGCGTAACCGCGTGGAACCCTTCCGCCGCCTTGAGGAAGGACTTCCGCGTCACAATCAGGGCTGGCCGTATGAGACTTTGTTTCATGTCCCGGTTCCGAACGGGAAACGGTAAGATTTAGACGGATACGGAGGGGCCGCGTGCCGTTTAGCCAAGCCAATCCCGACAATTCAATAAACGGCTAAACCTGTAGAGGCTTGTATTCTGCGTATTAGGACGCGGGTTCGACTCCCGCCACCTCCAAAAAATTCTCTCAAGGGGCCGGTCCGTCTTCATTGATTCTGACGGGAGATATCCATAAATTGATCCTGAATCTCCAAAACCATATCGGTGAGGAAGGGATCAAACTGGGTGCCCCGGCCTTCGCCGATGATCCGCACCGCATCTTCGTAGGGGAAAGCGGCCTTGTAGACCCGGGCGCATACCAGGGCGTCATACACATCGACCAGGGAAACGATCCGGGCGGAGAGGGGGATCTCAAATTCCCGCAGCCCCCGGGGGTAGCCTTTTCCGTCAAACCGCTCATGGTGACAGTAGCAGATATCCCGGCAATGCTTCAAATAGATGGTTTCACTGTTGGTCAGGATGGACTCGATGATATTCTTCCCGATAGTGGTATGGGTCTTCATGATCTCAAATTCATCGGGGTCAAGCTTTCCCGGTTTAAGGAGGATGCTGTCGGAGATGCCAATCTTCCCCACATCGTGAAGGGCCACGGATTTAACGATAATGTCCGGTTCAAGGAGCCGCAGTTCGTCGGCATAGGGAGAGTTTCCTTTCAAAACATGATCGATCAGGGCATTTGAAAAGAACTGGGTTCGTTTTACATGACTTCCCGATTCCAGGTTGCGGTACTCTATGATGTTCGCCATGGACTGGAGCATGTTATCCAGGGTGGAGGTGATCTCGGCAGCCTTTTCCGCCACCATGGCCTCCAGACTATCGCTGTAGTTCTTCAGTTCGATCTGATTCTTTACCCGGAGCTTGACAATCTCCGGCAGAAAGGGCTTGGAGATAAAATCCACCGCCCCGGCGGACAGGGCTTCACTCTCGGAATCCGAGGTGGTGATGAAAATAACGGGAATCCGCTTGAGGGCGCTGTCAGTCTTCATGATCTCCAGCATCTCATACCCGTTCATCTCCGGCATAAACACGTCCAGCAGGATGATCTTTGGCAAAATTGGAGCGGTACGGAGCACTTCAAGGGCTTCAACCCCGTTCCCGGCGGTAATGATGGCATAATTATCCCGGAGAATCTCCTCAAGGATCATCACATTCATTTCAACATCATCGACGACCAGAACGGTGGGTCTCGTGTTACCTATGTTAACCATACTGCGTGATTACCCTGTCAATGCACCTTAGGGTTTCATCAAAACAGGCCCGGAAAGCCTCCGGCGCCCCGGGATTTACCGACAGGGCCTTTATCTGGCTTTCCAAATCCAGGGCCTGTTTGTAGAGTTCCTGTAAAGACAAATTGGCAGCCACCCCTTTTATCGTATGGATGGCCACCCGGGCTTTTTCATAATCCCCCGCTGCAAGGCTCCCGAAAAGTTCATCAGGATTTGTTCCGGTCCTGAACTTGTCCAACAGCCTGACATAGAGGCCGGTATTGTTCACGACCCGTTTGAGACCGTCTTCCCGGTCAACATAGACAAGTCCATTGACGATGCCGGGATCCTTATCATTTTCAACCATACCTCCTCCTTGGTTACATCCATTATAATCCAATTATACCATAGGGTGCGTTGTTTTGACAACGCAAGCAGGGACCGGGGATCCTCTGCGGTCTTTTAGTCCAATGAAGGTGCTGGCCGGCTGTTGTGCTGTTAGCCGGCTTATTTTTGGAATTTAATCGGATAAAAAAATCGCCTGATCGGCGATTTTTGGAGCGTTTACACGGAAAGGACGATAAACTCCTAAAAACGCAGCCGAGCCCTGACGGTGAGGATAAAACGGCTGCCCCCGGAAGCGCCCGGCGGCAGGGGACCCAATTCGCCCCGGTTCCCGTCCCCGGAAAAGAGGTCCCGGTCCAGGAGGAAACGGCCGGAGAGGCTCAGGGTAAAGCCCTGGAACAGTTCATGTTCCGCGCTGAGGACGGGCGAAAAGGAAAGATCGCTGAAAGCCGAAAGGCAGGCCAGGGTGAAGGCGCTGAGATCGTCGTAGAGCCAGCTTATGCCGGTATAGAAAAAATGCTCTCCGGAAAATCCGGCGGGATTGCCGCTCCGGGCCGAGGTGGAGGAGGAAGCGCCGTTGTAGAGGTATTCCGCCAGGACGTACCAGCGGCCGTCAAAAAAGGAATAGTCTGCGCCGCCGCTAAAGGCCAGGCCTTCCAGGCCGGTATGCTCTTCCGGGTTATGGGTATAGAGCAGTTCCGCCGTAAACCCCAGCGCCAAATCAGCCTTGAAGGAGAGGCCGTACCTGTGTATGCCCTGCGGGGAGCCTTCTTCCGGCGATTCAAAGGCGTAGACGACCTGGAGGCTGGCCTTGTCCCAGTGCTGATCCCCGGAGAGGCCCGCAAGGCCCCCTCCCCCTTCCGGCGCCAGGGGGTTTTTCGGCGCGGCCCCAAAAACCTGGAGTTTGAGGGAATCCAATAGATAGGCCGAAAGGGTTCCGCCCAGAACCGCCCGGGGCCGGGCATCGGGAACCAGGGGGTTTTTGGGGTTGAGAAAATCCGAGGGCCCGAACACCTGTCCGTAACCAAAGGCAATCCGCAAAAGGCCGCCGTCAAAATCCAGGTAGTCCCCGTTGAACCTGAAGTAGAGCCGTTCCAGTTCCAGGGCCGCGGCGTAGTTTTCCCCGGCGGCAAAGGACGATGCCGTAAGTCCCGGATACGCGGCGGCGTTCCCCGCAGCCAGCGCGGCAGCCGTTACGGCGGGAGTACCCCCCGCAGCGATCAGGTTCAGGGCCCCGTAAAAAGCCGCCCCGTCCCGGAGCTTTGCCTGCATCCGGATATTGGCATATTCCTCAAGGCCGCAGAAAAACCCCGGCCCCTCCCCCGCCCCGGCCCCCAGGGTAACCGTGCTGTCCAGCAGCCCTGAAAATTCAAGCCCTTCGGCAAAAACCATCCCGGCCGCCGCAAAGACAAAAACCGCCGCCGCCAAAACACTCCGCATCGTTTTCATTATCTTCACCTCCCTATAGGGCCACACCCTACCGCTCCAGATTCCGCTGGCTGAACACCGAATCGGCGATAGGCCGGTCCAGGACCACCTTCCGCATCACCATGGTGGTCTTGCTGTTTTTCCGCAGAAGGTCCCGGATCTCAATTTCCACCGGGAAGCG
>JAITJI010000096.1 GCA_031279015.1 Spirochaetaceae bacterium | reverse complement strand
TCGTTGGAGATGAGGGAGGCGTGTTCCAGGGCCTGGCTCACCAGGGTCTTTACCGCCCCCTGCACCGCCGAGGTGGCTTCCTCCGATTTGGGCTTGAACTCCTGGTTGAGGAGACTCTCAAAATCGGACATTTCCAGGGTTTCCGGGTTAAGGACATCCTGTTTTTCCGCAGCATCTGACATAGTATAACTCCTTTATTGACTTATTCGACAACCCGGCCGGTTACTTCCCGGGCCTTGCATAATACTCCGCATTCCGCCGTTTTTAAACCCCTATTGAGGCTGTCCAAAAAACAACGAACTTTCCGGACATCCACAACTCTATTCTGTTTTGGGTTCTTCCGGTGCGGAGGCGGCCGATTCTTTCGCCTTCTGTGCCAGGGCCTGTAACAGGGCCGGGTCTTTGAGGATCTTGTTCAAAAGATCCTCCGCTCCCTGTTTGCCGTCCATATACGAAAGCAGATTGGCAAGCTGCTGCCGCGCTTCCATAAGCTGCTTCAATCCGTCCACCTTGGAAGTAACCGCCGCGGGAGAAAAATCCGCCATGCTTTCAAAGGTCATTTCCACCGGGATATTCCCCTCACCGCCGATCACGTTGGGAATCGTAAAAGCCACCCGGGGTTTGACGGCCTTGAGGCGGTCATCAAAATTCTCGCTGTTTATTTCCAGAAGCTGCCGATCCTCCACCCGGGGCAGAGGCTCCGCGGGTTTGCCCGAAAGGTCCGACATAACCCCCATCACGAAGGGTAGATCAACCTTCTTTTCCGCGCCGTTCATCTCCACATCGTATTCGATCTGAACCCGGGGCGCCCTGTTTTTTGCAATAAACTTTTGGCCGCTGTTATTTGAAGCCATCCTGAAACCTCCTCTTTGTGCTTATGATATTTCCCGTTACTCCGATTTTATTCCCAGAATATCCCGTCCCCGTGAGAGGGCGTCGGGTACGATATCCTCAAGTAATTCAATAAAGTTCATCCCGGAAAACCGCAGGGCCCGATCTATCAAGTGGGGAATGGGACTGTTGGGCTCCTGGGTTTGGAAATACTCGGCCCCCTTTTTGAGCAGCAACAGGGCCTCCGCCCGGCTGGCGGCGTGATAGGAGAGCAGGGCGATCTTTTCCCCGGAAGCGGGGGCGGCCGGGGAAACGGAACCTTCTCCGGCTTCACTTTCCGGAGATGCGGGAACCAGGGAATCCAGATGATTCTGATAAAAGGCGGTAAGCCTGTCAAGATCATGGATCAGGGCGGACATATCCAGGCTGTAGGAACCCTTCATCTTGCCATTCATTTCCTGGCAGAGCTCCACAATGAGGGTCCGGGCCTCCTTGGCCAGGGCCGCCTGAGCCTCAATTTCTGCTGCCGACACGTTCATAAACTCCGCCCGGAGCAGTTTGGGATCGATGGTTTTGTCTCCGCTCATCTCGATCTCGTTGAGGGAAATAAGGAGATCCCGCAGGGTATAGCCGAGGGAGGGAACGAGCCGCACTTCCCGAAACCGGGGAATAAACATGACCGGATCGTTAATAGCCCCCACCTGGGGGGAAAGCATGGCAAGAATATTCAGCCGTTCCAGGGGATCATCGTCATCATCGGGATCAAGTTTGGGGTAGAAGGAATCCCAGAGATCCTTGATCAGGAACACGGGCAACTTGAGGCCCGTCGCCAATCCCGCAAGCCCCCCGGTAATGGCCTCGGCAATCACGAGATATACGGCAACCCGGAGATCCCGGGTTTTGGCCCACAATTCCAGGCAAATTTTACTGAGTTTTTTCCAGTCCGGCCCCCGGCCTTCGATTTTGGAATCCCCCATAAAGCTGTCGGGAACTTCCACCGCCAAAGCATCCATCTCCAGATACAACGGATCGTATTCGAGGTTTTGACCTGCCGGGTTTTCACCTTCAAGCGTTACCATTAATGCATCAGCATCGATCATGCACACTCCCTGCCGTTTGAAGAAAAACAAAGAAATTAAGGCATATTTTTAAAATTATTGTACTATTTTATGATTGTTTTTTATTTTTGTCAATTACCCGCAACAGCGTCCTTTCATTTGCTGCATGGGGCCTTGAAGAACAATGCGGAAAGGGGTATACCCGTCATGTAGAGGAGTGTGAAAGGAGCAGTCCATGATATTTAATATACCAAGTCACGAAAGCATAGCCGAAAAACTCCGTTATCCCCTGGGGAAGCTGCGGACGGTTATCGACACGGACGCCTATAACGAGGTGGACGATCAGTTTGCCATTGCATGGGCTTTGCGCTCTCCGGAACGCCTTGCGGTGGAAGCCGTTTATGCCGCCCCGTATAACAACGCCTTCTTTTTTCAGGGACGGGAATTAAGTGAAGAAGAAAAGCGGCTTGCACACTATGCCGCAAGTCCGGCGGATGGCATGGAGCAAAGCTATCATGAGATAATCAAACTCTTCAGGCTCTTAAAAATGGAGAGCGCCGGGAAGGTGTTCCGGGGTTCCGCCTCATACATCGGCGGAGCAGGTAAGGCGGTGGAAAGCGAGGCCGCTCAGGACCTGGTAAGGCGGGCCATGGAAGGGGAGGGGCTGTTGTATGTATTGGCCCTTGGAGCGATTACCAATGTGGCCTCGGCCATAGTAATGGAGCCTAAAATCACGGAGAAAATCGTGGTGGTCTGGCTTGGGGGACAGCCCCTTTCATTTTCCAGCGGGCAGGAATTCAACCTTTTACAGGATGTGCCCGCCGCACAGATCCTGTTTGACAGCGGGACACCTCTGGTGTTGATTCCCTGTATGTTGGCTGCTTCCCACCTGACGCTGACCGCGGAGGAGATGAAAACCCGTCTGTGGGGCAAAAGCGCCGTGGGAACCTATCTGGCCGATATGGTGGCGGCGAATTTTACCGATGCTTTGATTGGAAATTCCCTGGGGATGAAAAAATTTTACCTTCCCGGGCTTGATGATATACCCGGGGATATTGCCGAACAGTTTCCTACCCGGCATATTGCCTGGTCCCGGATTATCTGGGATATATCCACGGTGGCGTATGTGCTGAACCCAAACTGGAGCGCCACCAGGCTGGTCCCTTCCCCCATTCTGGGGGATGATATGACCTGGAAGCAGGATAGGGCGCGTCACCCCATACGGTATTGCAGCTATGTAAGCCGGGATCATATATTCGGCGATTTGTTTGCAAAACTGGCAGAGTCTTGAGGGTATGACCCCGGCTGTGTTCGGGGTTCCCGTTCCCCCTTAAAGGGGCTTGCGAAACGATTCAGAAACGGTATTTTATCCCGGCAGCGGCGCCCAGGGTCAGGGCGTCCGGGTTGGCCAGGTCCCCGGCTTCCAGAGCGCCCCAGAGGATGAGGAAATCAAAAAAATAATTAAATTCCGCTTTCAGGCTGAAATAGCTAAAGGATTCTTTTCCCCTAAAGGCCAATTCTCCATAAAATTGATCCCCCGTATAGTTGAGGGCAAATTTTATACTGTCAAAGCTGGTAACCGGGGCGGCAATGAGGTTTGCAACGGCTTCAAACCCTAACCAGAGGGGGGTAACATAGGCCGCCGTCATCTCAAGGCCGAACCGGGTATCCCTGGTATCTCCGGTAGTCCCCCAGCCCCCCAGGGGGTAGGCCAGGGGCAAGCCCAGAGCCAGGGAAATATCCCCCGGCGGGAGGAACAGGGCATAACCCGCTTCGGGCTTTACCCTTCCCCCGCCACCGTTCTGGTCCGGTTTAATGCGGAGTTCGTTTTCATTGTGGAGCCCGATCCGGAACTCCGAAAGGGAAGTCAGGGGCAGATGGAAGGCGAACCATTCTTCGGCAAAGAAGAACTGGGGGTAGAGCCCGGTAAGGCTAAAGGTATATTGCCCCTTCCCATAAACGTCAAACTTCCCAAAGCTATGTTCATATTCAAGCTGGGGAGTTAAAAAAAACTGCCGGTCATCTGCTATCAGATCGGGGCTGTCCATGTAGAGACCGGCCCGCAAACCGATGGTATCCGCCATGGCGGCTCCACAAAGAGACAGAGAAAAAAGCAGCAGAAAGCAACCCGGTTTTTGCATGAATTACTAATGATATAGTATACAATGCAGAAAATTAGGTGTAAAGTAAGGCAGGATAGAATTATGGAAATTGTTAAAAGCCTGTCGGAGGGCAAAGTTATCCTTTCTCTTAATGGAAAGCTCAGCGCCGCCAGTGCCGGTAAGTTCAACGCTGCGGTAGAGGAGGCTCTGGGGGAGTCGCCGGCGCTGGTGCTGGACTTTAAGGACGTGGACTATATGGCATCGGCGGGATTGCGGGTATTGGTGGCGGCGCAGAAAAAGCTGCACACCTCCGGCGATTCCCTGATCCTGTTCAATGTGAGAAAAGAGGTGATGGAGGTTTTTGAAGTAACCGGCCTGGACGAGGTTTTTGATATCCGGTAAAAAAAATATTTAAGTCCGGCTGCGACCGGTTAAGGGGGGGAATTAAATGACGGTGTACAACAAGCGCGGGGAAACACGGGAAGTTACCCTCCGCTTGGCCCGGCCGGAGGATGTGCCTGATATCATTACCCTGATCATCAAACAACACGGAAACTATTATCCCTATGTGGATCTTTACAGCATGGATTTTGTGCGGTGGGTCATAGAAAAAGAGGATATGTACATTATCGTGGCGGAACTTGCCGATGGTATGCTGGCGGGAATGACCGGGGCAAACAGCAAATCCCAATTTGCCGGTACCCTGGAATGGATCATGCTGACCATACGGCCCTCCTGCCGGGGTTTTAGCATGGGGAAACTCCTCATTTCTTTTCTGCACCAAATCCTGCCGGCGGAGCGTTACGCCGGCATATACGGTCACTGTATGTCCCTGGATACCGCAAGTCAGGGAATAGTAGCCGGTCTGGGCCACCGTATAACCGGGGCCTTTTTGAACAGTTACCGGGTGGATACCCATGCGGAAAATTTTACCGGGCTGGATCTCCCCTTTAAGCATAACCTGATAGTTACCTGTTTGCCGGGAAACAAAAAAGACGCCGGCCCCGTCTATGCCCCCCCGGTCCATGCCGGGTATATCAAGGGGGTTTACGATTCCCTGGGGACGGGCTATACCCTCAGGGAAGGGGAGGGGGTAAAGCCCTCCAGGGTATCGTCGAACTGTACCGTTATCCAAAAGGAGGAACACCGGTACTGCGAGTTCTCTGCGGAGGAAATAGGCCTTGATTTTGAAAAGACCCTGGATGATACCCTGGAACAATACGGCGTCCTGGAGGGACAGAGTTTTAACGCCCTTATCAACCTCAATGATCCCGCCGCTCCCTGGGCATACGGTCTTTTGGAAAACCGGGGTTTTTCCTTTGCGGGGATCCATGCGCTGTCGGGCCTCCGGGAGTACATGATTGCGCATTATTCCCCCACTCTGCCGGTTCCCTTTGACCGGATAGCGGTATTGCCCGGCTTTGCCGGAGAGTTTGCCTATATCCGGAAACGGTATGAGGAGCGAAAGCGGTAGATGTCTATCAAGGGGAAGGTTTTAATCGTCATTTTGTCCACCTCCCTGGGGTCCCTCCTCTTGTTGAGCCTTGCCACCCTGGTGAGTATTTTTAATATCCGGGGGACCACCCTTTCCCATAGTGATACCCTGGGCGAAGTAGTAGCCGGGGAAAGCCAAAAGGCTCTGGAAGCCCAGATGCGGCAGCAAATGATCAATTTTGCCCGGGATAAAGCATCTTTGGCGGATGAAAAATTCCGTATTATAGAAAATTATATCGTAATGACGGCGGATATCATCAGTCATATCTATACGTATAAGGAGCAGTATCAGCCCAAATACATAGATTACGTGGAGCCCGGAGAGGAGAGGAGCACGGTTCCCTATCTGATGACCGCGCCGGGGGTGTCTTTCTCCGCCATTAGGGAGGAAGTTACCCTGGCGGCCAATGTTTCCGATATGCTGCGGCAGATTGCGGTGGTGGATATCGGCGTCATTTCGAGTTATATAGGCGGCGAATCCGGTTACACCATCCTAATGAATAAGGATCTTTCCGCGGCAAACAGGACCGATTTTGATGTTAAAAGCCGAAGCTGGTATGTGGGGGCCAGGGAAAAGAACGGCCTCTTTTGGTCCGAGGTTTTTGTGGATGCCCTGGGCCGGGGGGCCGGTATTTCCTGCGCCATGCCCTTTTACGATGAATCTTCGGGAACACGGGTTTTGAAGGGGGTAGCCGGCAGCGGCGCCCTCTTAACCGAGGTGGACCGGGTTATCAACTCAAGTAAAATCGGTAAAACCGGTTACAGCTTCCTGCTTGATGACAAAGGCCGGGTCGTTATCAGTCCCCGGGAAAAGATTCTCCACGACGGCGATCCGGACAGGACCATCGGTGAAGATTACCTGCACAGCGATAATCCGGAATTGCGGGAACTTGCGGAGCGGATGATCGGCAAACAAGAGGGTCTCATGACGCTGCAAATTTCCGGGGAAGAGGTATTTGTCGCCTATAGCCCCCTGGAGGTGATCGATTTTAGCATGGGGATCGTGATGACCGTTGAGGAAGTTACCGTACCGGCCCGGGCCATACGGCAGGATATTATAAACCTCAGCGGGGAAGTAGTGGCGAAAATCAATCAGAGTTTTTTGGCGATCCTCCTCCTCATAGCCGGCGTGATTATCCTGGCCGTAGGTATTGCCCTCTCCGTTGCCCTCCGTTTATCCCGAAGCCTCACCGGTCCCATCGTAAAGCTCTGTAAAGGGGCGGAGATTATCGGCACCGGTGATTTGAATTACCAGCTTGATGTGGACTCCCGTGATGAGATTGGGGTCCTGGCGGGAACCTTCAATCAGATGATCCGGGACATCAAAACGATCAACGGTGAAAAAGAGCGGATCAACGGCGAATTAACCGCCGCAGCGGACATTCAAAACAGTATGCTGCCCCGGATCTTCCCCCGGTTCTCGAAACGCCGGGAACTGGCCCTTTATGCAAAAATGATGCCGGCAAAGGAGGTGGGCGGGGATTTTTACGACTTTTTTTACCTGGACCGGGAGGAGACCCACATTGCCTGTATCATTGCCGATGTCAGTGGGAAGGGCGTCCCCGCCGCCCTGTTTATGGTGATTGCCAAAACCCTGCTCAAGGTCCACCTCTTGAGCTGCATCGATCCTGCGGAAACCCTGGAAACAGTAAACAAGCTCCTCTATGAGGACAACCCCCAGGGGATGTTTGTTACGGTCTTTCTCTGTACCTTCGATTTAATTACCGGAAAAATGATCTATGCCAACGGCGGACATAATCCTCCCCTCATCTCCCTTTCCGGGGGCCCCTATCAATTTATGAGGCTTGAAAAGGGGATACCCCCGGGTATGTTTGGGGATTCCCGGTATCGGAGCTGCGAATTGGACCTTCAAACCGGGGACCGGCTCTACCTGTATACCGACGGGGTGAATGAGGCCATGAACGAAGGGGGGGAACAATTCGGCAACGACCGTTTTTTGGACAGGGCGAATAGATTCCGCGATTTGCCCCCCGAGGAATTTGACGGGGCCATACGGCAGGAACTTGCCCTGTTTGTACAAGGGGCCGAACAGTCCGATGACATCACGACTCTGGCCATAGCCTATAAGGGCAAATATTCTGAAGCACCCCGGACAAACCCCGACACCCCACCCGTCTTTGAACGGGAAACAACCCTTCCCGCCGTGCTTGATAACCTTGACCGGCTTCTTGAATGGATAGAAACCGTTTTAGAGGATTATTCCTGCCCTCCAAAGACCTGTCATCAGATGGCGGTAGTAACGGAAGAGATCTTTGTAAACATTGTCAATTACGCTTATCCCGAAGGATCCGGGGATGTAACCCTGCGGGCCGGCAGGATGGGGGAAGCCTTTGTGGTACAATTTGAGGATGACGGGGTTCCCTTTGATCCTTCGGAATGGCCCGACCCTGACACAAAGGCTGTTATTGAAGACCGTAATGTAGGCGGCCTTGGCCTATACCTGGCAAAAAAAATGACCGACCATATTAGCTACCAGCGGCTTGACGGCAAGAATCTGCTCACCATCTTAAAAGCCCCGGAGAAAACCCAGGGCTTTGCGGACCCCGCTCCAAAATTGTATATTTAGATCTGTTCAGGGCCCGGTTGGTTCCTCTGGACTGAGGTTTGTTTCAATTTTTGCAATTTCCCGCCGGCGCCCCTTCATCTGCCGGTTGTGAAATTGCGGATAGTAAGGGGTGTCATACCGGTGCAGGCGGACGAACGGCTTTCCGGACAGGTCATACAAACATTGGAGGCGGAGATTCGGGATGCCGGGGGCAACGAAATTTTTGCCCTGGGTTTTTGTGACGATCAGGGGCTTGTTACCGGGGTAAAGGTCCTTGCCCGGGGGACTGCGGATTCGGTTCTGGCCATTGGGGGAGGAATCGCCGATGCACCGGAAGGGGAAGTCCCCGATGTGCTGATCCATAATCATCCCTCGGGTTTTCTTAGCCCCAGTGACAATGATATGGTCATCGCTTCCCGGGCGGCGGAAAACGGAACAGGGTCCTTTATCGTTGACAATGAAGTCCGGCGGGTCTACGTGGTGGCCGAACCGGCCCGGCGGCGGACCCGAAAGCTCCTGGACGCCGGCCGGATCTGCCGGAACCTGGAGGAGGGCGGGGCCATTGCCCGGCGGCTTCCGGCATACGAACCCCGGCCTTCCCAGCTTGACCTGATGCGGCTTATCATTCGGGGCTTCAACGAAGATGCCCTGGTGGCCGCCGAGGCGGGTACCGGGGTGGGGAAATCCTTTGCCTATCTCCTTCCCGCTATGACCTATGCCCTGCTCAACGAGGAACGGATCGTCATCTCTACCGCCACTATCAACCTCCAGCAGCAGCTCTACGGCAAGGATATCCCCCTGGTGGCTTCGACCCTGCACAAGGGGATCAAGGCGGTGCTGATCAAGGGGAGGGGAAATTACCTCTGCCGGCGGCGGATGGTTGACGCCTGCCGGGAGCCTGTCCTTGATGAGGAGGAGAACGATACCCTCCGTTCCATTGTTGCCTGGTCGGAAACGACCAAAACGGGAGACCGGCAGGATCTCCCCTTTTTACCCCCTGAAAACCTCTGGCTCCGGGTCTGTTCCGAAGCGGATCTCTGCATGGGGATGCGCTGTCCCGAACGGGAGCGGTGTTTTGTCCTTGCCCTCCGGCGGGAATGCGCCGACGCCCGGATTCTGGTGGTGAATCACCACCTCCTCTTTGCGGATCTTGCAGCCCGGTACGAGGGGGCGGGTTACGACAATACGGTGGTTTTGCCTCCCTATACCCGGATTATCATCGATGAGGCCCACACGCTGGAGGGGGCGGCCACCTCCTTTTTTTCAAAAACCTTCAGCCGGATGGGGTTTTTCCGCCAGATGGGAAGACTGTACCGCAGGCGTCATACCCGGACGGCGGGGCTGCTCCTGCGGCTGGGTCCCCTGGTCGCCGGGGACGCCGGCGGAGATGCCCTGATCGATGAGGCCGCGGAGGGGATAGGGAAGATCCGGAACATCGTTGATGCCCTGGAAGCCGCCGCCCTGGAACTCTGTGAGGGAGAGGGGACCTTCCGGTTTATCCCGTCCCGGGAAGGGGCTATTACCGCGGTCATGATCCCCCGGTTCCTGGAGCTCCGGCAGAGGATTTCCTCCCTTGTGGGGATCCTCAGGGCCATGCTGGAGAATATCCACTCCGATTTTGAGGATGATCCGGCAGTATGGGAGCTTAAGGCGATACTGCGCCGCATTGAGGCGGTGGGGACTATTTCCGGATCCTTCATAGAATATCAGGAACGGCCTGGAGAAGTGCTGTGGATTGAAGGATATTACGGTGATGGCAAAGGCGGATCGGCAACCGGCGCCAATGTCCGGGCCCGGTTTTTCGTTAGCCCCCTTGATGTGGCCCCATCCCTCCGGGACGCCCTCTTTGAGCCCAATAAAACCGTGATCTGTGTGTCCGCCACCCTTACCGTGGCGGATTCCCGGAATCCTGAAGGTTCCTTTGCCTATTGGAAGGAGCGGAACGGGGCAGGCCTGACGGAACGGGAACTCCTCTCCGGCTGTTTCCCCTCACCCTTTCCCTATGCTAAATCGGTGCTCCTTGCGGTTCCCCGGGACGCCCCCCTGCCGGAAGAGGGATCTTACCGGACCTTTGTGGACGGAGCGGTGGCCAGCCTTGCGGAGATCGCCGGAGGTT
This sequence comes from Spirochaetaceae bacterium, assembly GCA_031279015.1. Lineage (GTDB taxonomy): Bacteria > Spirochaetota > Spirochaetia > Treponematales > Breznakiellaceae > JAITJI01. The sequence goes on along the minus strand of JAITJI010000096.1, from coordinate 18,819 downwards.
CGGCCCTTATCCTATTCACCTCCTACGATGCCCTCAGGAGCGCCTACGCGGCCGCCTCTCCCCTTCTGGAAAAGCAGGGGATCCGCTGCCTTAAGCAGGGGGACGATGACCGGAGCCGCCTTTTACAGGCCTTTCTCGACGACGAATCCAGCGTGCTCTTCGCCACGGACTCCTTCTGGGAGGGGGTTGACGCGCCGGGGAACACTCTGCGGCTGGTGATCCTCTGCCGCCTCCCCTTCAGGGCCCCCAACGATCCGGTCTTTGAGGCCCGCCGGGAAGTTCTGGAAAAACGGGGGGGCAATGCCTTCATGGATCTGTCCCTTCCCGAGGCGGTAATAAAATTCAAACAGGGCTTCGGCCGGCTCATGCGCCGCTCCGGAGATCACGGCATAGTTGCGGTTCTGGACGGACGGATACTCCGCAAACGCTACGGCGAATACTTCCTCCGTTCACTACCCAAAACCAGAACCAGTTTTGCCGAATTTGACCGGATCCTCCGGGATGCCGAGGGTTTCCTCTTTTCCTGACGGGGCGTCAGGCTTCGGGAAGCCGGGCGTCGCTGTCAAAGACGGTGGCCCCCAGGGCGGAACCGCCGGCGTCTATGCCGTCCCGGTATTTTTCCAGGGCCTTCTTTTCCCGGTCAAGCTCCCCAAAGGAATAGATCTCCCCGCCGGTATCCCCTATGGTCACATCAGGAACCACGTAGCTTCCAAATTCCCGGATGATTCTGTGCCGGGCGGATTCCATATCCTTTGGACGGCATTCCGCCGCCTGGGGGTTGATATCCCCGGGCTGTACCGAAAGGGGGCTGTTCCAAATCCGGCGGTACCCGTCCTTTCGGAGATTTTCAAGTTTGATATTCTCGTTTTCCCTTTTTGTTAAAAAATACCGGATGCCGGGGATAAGCCAAAAGAGGATGGAAAAAACCAGGGGGACAAAGCCCAGGCCAAAGGTTATCACCGGCAGGGGATTCCCGATAAAGCGTCCGGAGAGGATATAGGTAAGTCCGTAGAGGTAGGAACTGGCCTCAAAGTGGGCTTGGGTAAGGATATGGCCGGTCCTGAGGGCGTTAATGAGGAAGTAACCGCCAAAGATAAGGTTCGCTCCGTTGATAAGGCTGAACCAGAGGTTCATCTTTTTCAGGTTTGAAGAAAAGGATCTGAGCCTTTTTATGGGGGCGGAGAGCCCCGGGAAGGAACGGTTCCGGGTGTCCGATCTGAGGAGGAGCTCGTCAAACCGGTAGATCAGGGTGCCCCCTTCGGTGATCTCGGGGAGGCCGCCAAATTCCACACAGCAGGCGGTGATCCCCTCCTCCGCCTTCTCCGGTGTAAGCCCCGTCAGGGTCATGAATTCCGGCAGGGAGATGACCCCCCGGTTAGCCTGTATATAGGCGATAAGCCCTTGTTTTTCCCGGTCAGACCAATCGGCATTGGGATCCCCGTCCCCAAAGACAAAAGAAAAGATCGCCTTATAGAGGGGGCCTTTCCCGGCATGGTCTCCGGAGCTTCCCCGGTTCCGGGAGTAGCGGCTGTCCAGGGGTTTGAGTAACTCTGAATAGAACCATATCCGGATAATCATATTGAAGATACTCGAAGCAAACAGGCCGCCAACCCCGCCCCCCCGGTTGGAAGAGCGGTTGTCGGACCCGGAGGAATGGACTGTCATGGACAAAAGCAGGGATGCCAGGGCGATGAGCATAAAGAGTACAAAATACCCCACCAGCATCACCATGATCCACACCTTAAAGACAAAAACGGCGGTTGTTTTTATCCCTTTCTTTAAGATTCCCAGAAATTTTCGCAACCCCGCGGAGAATCCCCGGTATTTACTGGTAAAACCCCGGGGAAATGAGTACCGAATCTCCCCGGATTCGGTTACTTCAAGACGGGCGGAGTATTCGTCCGCTGCCATACCTGCCAATTCCCGGACAGTGGCAAGGGGCAGGGCCGTTACGGCGACAATATCCGCAACGGTTGCACCCTTCCGGCGGCGCTTAAAGGCATCGGTTACCCTTTCGTAGGCCGCCCTATCCCGAATTTGCTGTCCCATGAATGAACTCCTTTGCTTTCTTGTTGTTCTCCAGAATAGACGCCAAGGTTATGTTCTGAAAGTAATTATTAATCAATTCCGAAACCCCGGTCCATATAGAATGGGAGAGGCAATAACCTGTCCGGTCACAGTCCTTTTGCTGTTTATCGCAGAGGACAACGTCCAGTTCCTCCCCGGCGGCATCAAGGATCGCCTTGATGGTGAGCTGTTCCAGAGGGCGGGCAAAGTAAAAACCACCTCCGGGGCCTCTAACGGAAGATACGATCCCCGCCTTTCGCAGGCGGAAAAATATCTGTTCAAGAAATACCGAAGAAATGTTCTCTTGTTCCGCCAGATTGTTGATTGAAACAGGGGACCCGTCTTTTCCCAGTTGAGCCAAAGCCAGGGCTGCCCGGAGAGCATACCGGCCTCGAGTAGTAATCCTCATGCAGAACCCCCTTATGCAAATCTTATCAATTTCTGACAATCATAATAATGTATTCATGCAGAAAAGTAAATAAATATACGAAAAAATCTGTTTTTTTTCAATTTTTCCGGTAATAATAGGGAGCCGGCTTGTGGGGTGGCCTGCTATAGGGCAATGCGGCTTGTTGACATCAGGTTCCGCCTTATAGTATCCTGTTGGTATAGAATTTTGCGGGATAATTGAATGCCGCATAAAATAAACGCCATAGTATATGGTATGGTAAGGAGAGTTGATTATGGCTCAGGCCAGTAAAAATGCCCGGACGTCCAGCGCAACCCAGAAATTCTTTTGTTCCTGCGGTGGAGAAATCAAAATGAAAACGATTTTTGAAAGCGGAAAGGTCAAGAATGTTGCGGAATGTGAGAAGTGCAAGCGGACCGAACGGCGGCCTTCGGATTTTAAATGAGTGTCCGTCCGGTATCAGGGGACAGGTCAGATAATATGTGGTGGTTCTGTATACAGGGCCGGATAATTCTATAGTGGAGGTTTTCTTTTGACAGGCAGAAGCAGTTCCGCTGAAAAGCGTCATCGGCAGAGTGAGGAGCGCAGGCTTAGAAACAGGGCGGTGAAGAGTTCCGTCCGGACAAGCGCTAAAAAATTCGTAGCGTTGGCCCATAAAAGGGAGATCGGGGAAGCCGAATTGGCGTTACGGGACATGATAAAAAAAATCGATACCGCTGCGCAGAAGGGGATTATTAAGAAAAACGCTGCGGCCCGAAAAAAGTCGAGGATGCAGTGTCTTTTCAATTCTATTAAGACAGCTCAATAGGGTTTCATATCGGTTGTATTGTTTCAGAGAAGATTTTGCCGTAGGCGCCGAAGCCTTGATGCCCGATTTTTGATGAGGACGTAATGGCGGGGAGTAAATATACCAAAGCTGATATTGTCGACTCTATGTATCAAAAAACGGGGATGAGCCGTAAAGAGATCCGGATCGTCTTAGATCTTTGCCTTGATGAAATAAAGGATGCCCTTATCAAAGGGAGGATCATAGAGTTACGGGGTTTTGGAACCTTTGAGGTACGGATTCGGAAGGGCCGTCAGAAGGCGCGGAATCCCAAAACCGGTACAATGGTGTCCGTTCATTCCCATGGTATAGCCGCCTTTAGACCGGGCCGGGAATTGAAACGTGACGTGTGGAATCTGGATAACAGAGCGGCCTTCTCCGATGCAGAGGGCGATCCGCTCATTGACGATACCGATGACATGGCCGGCGGTCCGGCCGAAGATCTTCCTGAAGTTTCCGCCGGTGGCGGGGCAGGTAATAGGGTTGCGGGTTTTGTGGCCGGTGACGGCGTCCTTACCGGTGATTTTGCCGATGGCAGGAGCATTGGTAAAATCGATGGCAACGATACATGATCCTCACCGGCAAGGCGCGATGGTTGAGCGGTTTCCTGGTCAACCTTACCGCTATTCTATTGGCATCCCTTTTATTTGCCGCTTCCTTTCCGAATCTGCTTTTTGAACGGGGTCTTGCCGTATTGGCCTGGTTCGCCTATATTCCCCTCTTCCGGGTTATCCGCCGTTCAAGCATAGGGGCCTCTGTTTTTTGGGGCGCCCTGTACGGGTATGCAGCCTACGGTTTGTTCAACTACTGGCTTAGCGTTTTTCATCCCCTGGCGGGGCTTATCGTGGGGATCATCTACCTGATCTACTTTGCCCTTCTCTTTCCCCTGCTGAAACTCGCCCTGATCCTCTTCCCCCGGCGGGGTTTTATCCTCCAGTGGCTCATCTGGATAGCCTATGAGTACCTCCGTACCCAGGGTTTTTTGGGGTATTCCTACGGAATCACCGGGTATTCCCAGTGGACGGTCCCGCCGCTGATACAGATTGCCGATATCTTCGGCGTCTGGGGGGTGTCTGCCCTGGTGGTGTTCCCTTCGGTGTATATCGCTGCGGTCCTGGACGATTGGTTTCCTTCCCTGCGGGACCGACGGACCGGGACGGGGGAGCTGAAACCCGGTCCCGGCCGGCCTTTGCGGCGTCTCCGGATATTTGCCGCCCGGGACTACCTTCCCCCGGGGCTCTGGATTCTGGCCATGGCTGCCGCACTGGTTTACGGTTTTGTTTCTCCTGCCGACTATTCCGGGGTTCCCACCGCCCGGATCGCTCTGATCCAGCATAATACGGATCCCTGGCGGGGAGGCATGGAGGACTACCGGGACAATTACCGGATTCTGAAGCGGCTCTCCCTGGAGGCCCTGGAGCAGGAACCGAAGCCGGACCTGGTGGTTTGGTCGGAGACCGCCTTCGTCCCCCGGATCTACTGGCATACCACCTACCGGGATGATCCTGAGTCCTATGCCCTGGTGAAGGAACTGTTGGACTTCCTCAGGGAACAGGAGGTTCCCTTTGTTATCGGTAACGACGATGCCCGGCGGATGGTGGATGTAACGGGTAATTGGGAACGGGTGGACTACAATGCGGTGATGCTTTTTGAAAGGGGGGAAATAACCGGGCTCTACCGCAAACTCCATCTGGTGCCCTTTACCGAACATTTTCCCTATCAAAGGCAGTTGCCCTGGGTTTATGAAGCCCTGCGGAATGCGGATACCCACTTCTGGGAAACCGGGGATGAGGCTACGGTCTTTGATGCAGGGGGCTTTAAATTCTCAAGCCCCATCTGTTTTGAGGATACCGTTGGATACCTTTCCCGGGATTTTGTCCGGAACGGAGCGGAACTTATCGTGAACCTCTCCAATGACGCCTGGTCCGGGAGTCTCCCCGCCCAAATGCAGCACCTCGGCATGGCGGTGTTCCGGGCGGTGGAAAACCGCAGGGCCATGGTCCGATCCACCGCCTCGGGCCAGACTTGCGGGGTGGATCCCAACGGCAGGGTGCTGGCCATGGCGGAACCCTTTACCGAAACATGGCTTACCGTGGAGGTTCCCATTGTTCAACCCCGGACCCTCTACACCCGTTATGGCGATCTCTGGGCTTGGCTTTTTGTCCTTGCCGCCGGTATCGTCTTGCTGATTGGGATATTTAGACGTATAATAAGGGCTAGTAGTAAAGGAAGGAACCAATGAATTCCCGCAAGAAGATTCTTATTGTCGATGACGAACAGCTTAATCTTGATTTTTTTGAGGTGATGCTTACCAAATTAGGCTTTATTGTTGAGAAGGCGGAAGACGGTGTGGCGGCCCTGGAAAAGGTAAAACGTTTTTATCCCGACCTCATCCTTCTGGACAACATTATGCCAAAGATGTCCGGCTGGGAGGTAACCAGGACCCTCAAGGGGGATCCGAAATTTGCGGGTATTCCCATCATCATGTTTTCCGCCCTGGATGATGTAAAGGATAAGGTTGAAGGTTTTGAGTTGGGGATTGACGATTATATCACCAAACCTTTTAATTTTTCCGAGGTCCTTGCCCGGATCCGGGTGGTGCTGCGGAACCGGGAACTCTTTGGACAGATAGTGGTCAGGGAGTCCCGGCTTAATATGGCAGAGGCCCTGAATATCGATATGAAAAGCAACCTTACGGAATTTGTCAAAAGCATTGACGATCTGGATACGGCCATTGACATGATCTCCCGGGCAAATACAACGATCACTGAAAATACCCTTCCCTCCCTGGTGGAGCTTATAAAGGAAAAAACCACCATGGTACGGAAGAGTATCGCCGAACTGGATGCCCGGATAGAACGGACCTATACCGAATGGGAAACGCTGAAGAAGAATGAGATTGGGCTCAAAACCCTGGAAAGCACCATCAGCAAATCCCTGCAACAGGAATAGGCCGGACAAGGAAACAGAGCTATGGTAAAGTTGGAAGGTAAAAAAAAGGATGCTTCTCCGGTGGTGGTGTTTGGGAATAGCACCAGTTTTAACGGAGTGCTCCGTTTTAAGGAGACCCTCTGTATCCAGGGAAAATTCAAAGGATCCATAGAGGCTACCGGAGCCCTGATCGTGGATAGGGGGGCGGTGGTGGAGGCGGATCATATCTCCGTTACCTCCCTTATCGTGTACGGTACCGTAGCCGGTATAGTTCATGCCATGGATAAGGTTGATATGTTGAGCGGCGCGGAGGTTCGGGGTGATGTTACCGCCGCCCGGCTCAGGATCGCCGACGGAGTCCGCTTTGAGGGCCATTGCAGCATGACCGGGGATGAAAAGGATGTGGAGATATTCTCCCGTCCCACAGAGGAGATCAAGGCGGAATTGCAGCGGACCAATGGATAGGGCAAAGCCGGTTCCGGAGAGGCGCTCCGCAATAGAGCGGGATGCGGAAGCTGCTGCGGAATCCCTTGTCGGGATAGCCCGCGCCGCAGGGCTCACCATTGCCGTAGCGGAATCCTGTACCGCCGGCCTGGTGGCGGATCTCTTGGCGCGGACACCCGGGGCTTCCCGGGTGTTTTGGGGTTCCTTTGTCTGTTATACCGTGAATGCCAAACACCGGATGCTGGGGCTTGACCGGGACCTGGTGGAACGTTTCGGGGCCGTGAGCCGTGAGACCGCACTATCCATGGCCCGCAGTCTGGCCGAACGGAGCGGGGCGGATCTGGCGGTTTCGGTAACGGGCCTTGCAGGGCCGGAAGGGGACGGTTCGGCCTCCCCGGTGGGTACTGTCTGGATAGGCCGCAGTATCCGGGGTGGGGAACCGGCGGCTGCGGTGTATCATTACGGCGGTTCCCGCAGCCACGTGCGTTTGGCCGCTGCCCGGGAGGCTATCGGGATACTGAAGGCCCTGGCTGGTGATCTGTCCGGAGAGGCTAGTGTTCCGGATACGTGCAGAAATCCGGATACAGAGAGAGCTTGACAGGAATATTGATAAGCTTTAAAATGAGTGTATAACAGGAAAGCAATATTCGGTGTTTTTTTAATGCAAGTGCATTGGCCCTTTCGGATAACGAAAATAACTAAACAGGAATAGAACACGTTTGAAAACACGTGATGTATATGATTCCATTTTTCTCGTTCACTGTATGTGGGAAAGTAATATGTTGAGACGGAGTTGATTCATGGCGTTTATCAGAAAAAGCAGGAATTCAAAAATTGCAGAAGTGGAAACTGACGAGTTGCTTGGCTTTAGCCAGAGTGATTGGCCGGAAGCCGATGCCAGGCGGGGGGATGATGGGGATGTCCGGTCATCCCGGGAATCCGGACGGGCCGATGCCTTGTCACCGGAGGATTCTGCCGCCGGGAACAACCGGCGGGGAGAGTATGCCGGCGAAGATGACACCGGGGAACGGAACGGCGGAAAGGCGGTGGTGGTCCGTGCCCGGACCAGACGGATCGTGGGTTCCCGGACACGGGGGGAACAGCAGGATGCTGCCCTGACCGGTGATGCGGAGGAGGGTAATGAGAATTCCCATTCGGGGTCCGGCAGGGCCCGGGGCCGCAGGCCCTATGACCGATCTTCCGGTACTCAACCAGGTTCCCATGCTTCCCCTGTTAATGGCGGCTTCTCTGCCGGGGGAGGCCCTCCCCCGGGCGGAGGAATCCCCGGGAACGGGTCCGGGGGAAACGGCCCTGCCGGAAACGGTTACAGCGTACCGGTTGTGTCCCCTCCCGGTAACGTTTCGCCGGGCGCCGGAACCGCCGGAGCTGCCGTCCCGGCAACTGTCCTGTCGGCGCTGCCCAAAAACTTGCCCTCCATGCCGGATATTTACGGAAGGCCCGAACCCCGGCTCGATCAGGACAACGGTAAACCCCGGCTTTCCATCAACGAGCTTATCCGGCTCAACATGATGGACCTGCGGGAACTGGCGGCGGGTTACAGTATCTCCCATGAGGACATGGTATCCCTGAAAAAGCAGGAGATCATCTTCTCGATTCTCAAGGCCCATACAGAACGGGGGGGTATCATCTACGCCTACGGGTCCCTGGAGATCCTCCCCGATGGTTACGGATTCCTCCGGAGCCCCCAGAATTCCTACCTCCCCGGCCCGGACGATATCTACATCAGTCCCAGCCAGATCCGGCTCTTTGCCCTGAAAACCGGGGACACGGTCTACGGCCAGATCCGCAGTCCCAAAGAGCAGGAGCGGTTTTTTGCCATGCTCCGGGTGGAGACGGTGAACTACGACGATCCTACGGTGGCCCAGAACCGGATTCCCTTTGATAACCTGACCCCTCTGTATCCTGATAAAAAACTCGATCTGGAAACCAGTACCGAGGGAATCAGTGAGCGGATCATTAACCTCTTCTGTCCCATCGGCAAGGGCCAGCGGGCCCTCATCGTGGCCCCCCCCAGGACGGGAAAGACCATCATGATGCAGAAGATCGCCAACGCCATCACCAAAAACCATCCCGAGGTCTACCTCATTGTGCTCCTCATCGATGAGCGTCCTGAAGAGGTAACCGACATGGAACGGACCGTCCGGGCAGAGGTGATCTCCTCCACCTTTGATGAGCAAGCCACCCGGCATGTCCAGGTGACGGAGATGGTTCTGGAAAAGGCCAAGCGCCTGGTGGAACACAAAAAGGACGTGGTGATCCTCCTGGATTCCATCACCCGGCTGGCCCGGGCTTATAACCAGACCGTCCCCACCTCGGGGAAGATCCTCTCAGGCGGTGTGGACTCCAATGCCCTCCACAAGCCAAAACGTTTCTTCGGGGCGGCCCGGAACATAGAGGAAGGGGGGAGCCTTACCATCATCTCCACCGCCCTCATCGAAACCGGCAGCCGCATGGATGAGGTTATCTTTGAGGAATTCAAGGGCACGGGCAACCTGGAAATCGATCTGGACCGGCGGATCAGTGATCGCAGACTCTTCCCGGCTATCAACATCAAGAAGTCCGGCACCCGGAAGGAGGAGCTTCTCCTTACTGAAGAGGAGCTCCAGAAGATCTGGATTCTCCGGAAGGTCATAAACCCCATGGACGACATCGAGATCATAGAGCTCCTGATTGACAGGATGAAGAAAAGTAAGAATAATGAAGCATTCCTGAAGTCGATGAATACGGGCACTGCGGGAATGGATTGAAACAAGATCGGAGGATTATCATAGATGCAAGCAAAGATACATCCAAGGTATGAGGTTGCCAAAATAACCTGCGCCTGCGGGAACGTCATTGAAACCCGTTCCACCGCCAAGGATATCAAAGTTGAAATTTGCTCCGCCTGTCATCCCTTCTTTACGGGTAAACAGAAGCTGGTAGATACCGCCGGACGGATCGAACGGTTCCGCCGGAAGTACAACATCAAAGAGTAGGTCCGCTCAGGAACAGGGGGCGCATTTTCCGGAGCATCCCCCCGGTGGGTGGGGATGCCTTTTTCCGGCTCAGGGGAAACGGCCTAGGATCTTCGGCTCCGGGAGTCTCCATACCAGCATGATAAGGCAGGGGAGGGGGGGTCCCCTCCGCCGGATGAGGCGGCAGTGGAGTTCCAGAAGGGGTCCCTGTTCCCCCCAGTCCGCATATTCGATGCGCAGGATCTCCTCCGGATTAAGGCGGGGGGTTTCTGTATCCGTCCGGGGGCTCTCCTGTCCGTAGGGCCCTATCCGGTAGAGCAGGGCCAGGTAGGTTTCCTCGTCGTAGAAAGATCGGACTTCCGCTTCAAACTGCGCTTCCCCCTGGGAGAGAAGAAAGTTCCGGTCCCCGTTGCGGAAGGCTGCGGAAAGGGCTTCCAGGTAGGCGCGGGTATCTGCGGGAAGGGATCTCGGCGGGAGTTCCGTAAAGGGGGCTTGTTCCGGCTTGTTTCCGGAAATGTCCGCTGCGGATTCCTCCGGTAAAGATTTTTCGGCCTGGAGGGCGTCCTGCCCGGGCTCTGCTCTTTCCGTCGGCAATCCGGCGCAGCCTGCCAGGCACAGGGTTGCGCAGATCCGCAGCCATGGCGCTGTTTTCTTTTTCATTCTTCCGGCCTCCCTGTTTTCCCCCCCGGATTCTATTATACCTGAAAAGTAAAACAGGGGGGAAGCTTTCGTCCCCGAAAATCCTCATCAATTATCAGAGGTCCCATGTCCTCTATCGTTACGCCGGGGAAATCCGCCCGATCAAGCCTGAACTGCCGGGGGTTGGCGCTGAACCAAAGTTTTCCCCCGGGACAAAGGAGGTCTAGAGTTCGGGAGATCAGTTCCCGGTGATCCCGCTTGAGGTCCAGGGTGCCAGACATCTTCTTTGAGTTGGAAAAGGCAGGAGGGTCCAGAATGATAAGGTTCCAGGAACGCCGCGCCCGCCGGGCGGCATCGATAAAGCCAAGGGCATCGGCGCGGATAAGCCTTAGAGGGGGCAGCTTCCCGCCGCCGGTTCCACCGGACCCTTCAAGGAGCGCCCGGGGATCAACCCGTTTGGCCCTGAAACCATTGAGGCTGAAGTTAAGCGCCCCCCAGTCCAGGTAGGTGTTGGAGATATCCAGGGAATCAACCTCCGCGGCGCCTCCGGCGGCGGCATGAACGGAAAAAGCAGCGGTGTAACAGAAGAGGTTGAGGACCCGCATACCCGACCCTTCCCGACCTGCGAGAATCCGCATCCTCCGGCGGTCCGGAAAGAGGCCCGTGTCCAGATAGTCGGAAAGGTTCACCCGGAAGAGGAGTCCCCCCTCGCGGACATCCCGGGTAAAATGGATTTCTCCCATCTTGGTGTACTGGGCATTTCCCCGCTGTTGCCGCCGTTGTTTCAGGAAAATCCGGGACGGGGGGATTCCCAGGGCTCCGGCGATGGCCTCCTGCATGGCGGAAAGCCATCGTTCCTCCTCGGCATCATCCTTTTGGTAAGGCCGCTTGTAGAGCGCTCCGGAAACTGCGTCGCCGTACCGATCCAGAACCAGGGGAATCTCCGGGATGTCCCGGTCATAGAGGCGGAAGGCTTCAACGCCGGTTCTCTTGGCCCACTTTTTCAGATGCCGTTCCCGCTTGCAGAGCCGGTTAAAGAGCATTTCCCCCTGGGAAGCGGTTTTTGATCCGGCGGAGTCCTCCGTCATGCCCGGTCCCCGGACTGTTTGAAGACCCCTGCTGTGGGACTCACCGGAGGGAATGTATCTTGGCGCATAACATCACATATTTATTTTATTTATTTCTCTTTCCCTCGTCAATGCGCGGCAGTAGCCATCCTCCGTCTTTGGGACAGGGCTATTGCCGGGTTGCTTATTTGCTATATTTTTTGCGATGAAATATACTATAGGTAAACAATGGAGGAACGCGGCAGTGAAGGATCTGCTCATTAAAGGTGGTTTGGTGGTCACTGAAAATGAAGAAAAGGTGACAGATATCCTCATTGCCGGGGAAACAATAAAAAAAATCGGACGGGATATGCCGGTCCGGGAGGGCCTTGAACTTGTCGATGCCCGGGGAAAGCTGGTACTGCCCGGCGGGGTTGATGTTCATACCCACCTGTGTCTTGATACGGGCGCCACAGTGGTAAGTGACGATTTTTATACCGGTACCCTTGCTGCCGCCTGGGGGGGAACCACCACCATCGTGGATCATCCCGGTTTTGGTCCTCAGGGTTGTCCGCTGGATCACCAGATAGAAAAATATCATGCCCTGGCGGAGGGCAGGGCGGTGATAGATTACAGTTTTCACGGCGTCCTTCAGCACGTAGACGATGCGGTACTTGCGGGAATGGAAGCCCTGGCTGAGAAGGGTATCACGAGTTATAAGGTGTACCTCACCTATGGCTTTAAGCTTGCCGATGACGCCCTCTACCGGGTTCTGGAACAGGCAAAGCGGCTTGGGCTCCTGATCACGGTACACCCGGAAAATGACGGAGTTATCAACTATTTGCGGGAACGTTTCAGGAGGGAAGGAAAACTGACGCCACGGTATCATCCCCGTTCCCGGCCGCCCGAATGTGAGGCCGAGGCGATTAACCGGATGATCCTCTTTGCGAGGATGACCTCTGATGCGCCTCTCTACATCGTTCATCTGACAAACGAACAGGGATTGGAGTATATAAAAAATGCCCGGGCCCGGGGGCAGCAGAATCTCTATGCCGAAACCTGCCCCCAGTATCTGCTTTTGGATGAAAGCCGTTATGAGGCGCCGGGAGACGAGGGACTCAAGTACATCATCTGTCCTCCCCTGCGTATGGTCCGGGATCAGAAGAGCCTTTGGGCGGGACTGCAGGAAGACATTGATGTGGTCGCCACGGATCACTGTCCCTTCTTTTTTGCGTTTCAGAAGATGCAGGGGAAGGATGATTTTACCCGGTGTCCCAGCGGCGCGCCGGGTATTGAAGAGCGGATCCCCCTTTTGTTTTCCGAGGGGGTGGTGAAAAAGCGAATAAGCTTGCGGCGTTTTACCGATATCTGTTCCGCAAATCCGGCGAAACTGTTCGGCATGTATCCTAAAAAGGGGGTTATACGGGAAGGTTCCGATGCGGATATCGTCATCATCGATCCCGACAGAAAAACTGTTCTGCAGCAGCGGAATCTTCACGCCAATGTGGATTACTGCGTCTATGAAGGGTTTACCCTTACGGGCTATCCGGTATGTACCATCTCCCGGGGCGAGGTGATCCTCCGGGATGGAATTTTTTCCGGCAAAGCAGGCCGGGGAAAATTCATAAAACGCAAAATCATGGAAGGGCTCCAATGAAGAAACTGCTTAATGCAATAAGGGACGGATTCTCCCGGAAGGAAAACCTGGTTCTTGTGACGATTGTAGCCGGGTCCGGGTCGACTCCCCGGGGACCGGGAGCGAAGATGCTTGTAGGCAGCGGAGGCCGGATAACGGGAACCATCGGCGGAGCAATCCCGGAGTACCTTGCCATAGAAACAGGAAAGACCCTCATAGCTGAAAAACGGTCCGCCCTGAGGGAGTATATCCTCCATCCCAATGAAGTTGCCGATCTGGGGGCAAAGTGCGGTGGGGAGGTGCGGGTGTTTTTTCAGTATCTGGATGCCGAAGACAGGGAACTTGTTCCGGTTCTGGATGCAGGGCTTCGGTGCTTTTCCTCAAGGGAACCTTCCTGGCTTATAACCCGGACCGACGGGGGAGGTTCCGCTCTTGCCGTGGTTGAGGGGGACCGGATCGTCGCCCAAAGCGGCGCCCTTCCCCCGGACCTGGGGCCCTTCTTAAAACCCGCCGGGGTATGGCGTGAGGAGGGGGACAAGACCTGGTTTGCCGAACCGCTGGTCCGGGAAGGTTTTGTCTATGTTTTTGGCGGGGGCCATGTTGCCCAGGAACTGGTACCCCTGCTCGATCACCTCGGCTTCCGCTGCATCGTGTTTGATGACCGGGAGGAGTTTACCCGGCGGGAACTCTTTCCCAAAGCTGAGGGTATCATCCGGGGGGATTTTCAAGATATCGCCGCCCATGTCAGTATTGGTCCCCAGGACTACGTGGTGGTGGTAACCCGGGGGCATGTTTCCGATTATGATGCGGAGGCCTTTGCCCTGAAAACCCCGGCACGGTACATCGGAGTCATCGGCAGCCGCACAAAACTTGCCTTTGTTTCGGACAGGCTCCGCGCCCTGGGATTCACCGGCAAAGACTTGAATGCGGAGCGGGTACATGCACCCATCGGTTTGGATATCAAAAGCGAGACCCCTGCGGAGATAGCGGTGAGTATCGCCGGGGAACTCATCCTCGTCAGGGCCCGGTTCAGCGAAGGCGTATGATGGCTGCCAAGGCGCGCCGAATGATTTTATGGTATGGTTCCGCATTATGACTCTGCTGTTCACCTTTGAAACGGTAAGTTCCGCCCTTGACTGCGAGGGGATCCTCAAAAAAAGCGGCTGCTCCTGCCGGGTTATACCGGCCCCCCGATCCCTCAGCGCCTCCTGCGTCTATGCAATAAGCCTGGAAACCCATTCCCCCGGTGATACCGGCGGCATAGCCGGCGATCCCGGGGCTTTTTGCCGGGACTTACGGGCCAGGGGAGGGGGATTTGCAAGGGTCTTCCGCCGAACCGAAACCGGGGGGAAGGAAACCTATGAGGAGTTTCTTACGGTTCCTGGACCTTTACCCGCCCGCGGAAACTCCGGGACAGGGTAAGGCGGTCGGCGTACTCTAAATCGCCCCCCACAGGCAGCCCCGAAGCGAGGCGGGTCACGATAAGATCCGGCCCCTTAAGCAGTTTTTGCAGGTAGAGGGCGGTGGTATCCCCCTCTACGGTGGGATTCATGGCGAGGATCACCTCCCGGACGCCTTCTTGCCGAACCCGGACCAGGAGTTGGCCTATGCTGAGCTTGTCCGGGCCTATCCCCTCCAGGGGGGCGATGAGACCGCCCAGCACATGGAAACGTCCCCGGAATTCCCTGGATTCTTCAATAACCCGCACATCCTGGGCCCGCTCAACCACACAGATAACCGATGGATCCCGGCCGGGATCCGAACATAAAGGGCAGGGATCGGTTTCGGTAAAACTACCGCACCGGGAACATCGTTTGATCACCCCGTGCAGGGCGGCGAGTTGTTCCGCAAGGAACCGGGCGTAACTGGGATCGGCGTCCAATATATAGTAGACCATTCGTCCTGCGCTTTTTTTCCCCACCCCCGGCAGCTTGGAGAGCAGGGCAACCAGCCGGTCAATAGCATTATGCCTGTGCGCTTCGGTACTCATACCGTCCCCGGAAAGCCGGCGCCGGGGAACCCCGGTATGCCCGCTAAACCAAGCCCGCCGGCCAGGGCGCCCATTTCGCGATTGATCGCATCCCTGATCTTTTCCATGGCGTCCGCAAAAGCAGCCACGATAAGGTCCTGAAGCATTTCAACATCCCGGGGATCCGCCGCCTCCGGGGCAATCCGCACGGCCAAAAGCTCCATACGGCCGTTGATGCGTATCTCCACCATGCCGCCCCCGGACGAACCGGTAACGGTGATCATGCCTAGCTTTTCCTGAAAAACTCCCATCTGCTCCTTGAGTTTCTGGGCGTTTTTTAGAATATCAAAGGGATTAAGTTCCATTCCGTTCTCCAATTATTTTTTTCGGACTACAGTTCCATGAAACACCCTGCGAACCATTTCCGCCTGGGGAGGGATATCCGGATCTTCATCCCCTTCACCGGCCTTCGCTTTTGGCACAGCCTCCCGGGCTGCCATACGCCGTTTAAATTCTTCGGTAAAGGTACCGGGTTTTCCAAACTGCAAGGGACTGTCGAATATTTCCTGCTCCGAACCGGCATGCTCCGAGGCATAGGCGGCCGTATCTTCCGGGCCTTCACCGGCTTCCTTCACGGCAAGCTTAACCGTATTCTCCGTTCCGGAAGTTCCTGCGCCGGTTTCATCGGGGATACCCGGCCTCATTGCTGCGGGACCCAGGACGGCACGGACCCGGGCGATCTCCTCCCGGAGTTCCGGGGGGGAGATCCAGAGACTAAGCCAGGATAGTTTAGACACCACCGATTCCAATTCAAACCGGGGCGATACGGAATACCGGATATTCCGGTAGAGGTCCAGGAGCAGATCCAGCGCCCGTTCCAGATGGAGGGAATCCAGCCTCTCCAGCACGCTGCCGCTGAACCGGTCCGAACTGTACCCCAGAAGGGATTCCCGGGTAACGCCGTTTTTGAGGAGCAGGAGGCTGCGGTAGTATCCCGCCATATCGATGACAAATTGTTCAATCGCCACTCCCCCGTCGATGATCCGGTCTATCAAGGCGAATGCGGTGGCAGTATCATTGGCCGCACATGCCTCCGCCAGTGCATTAAGACTCTCCAGCCCCACAAGCCCCAACTTCTCCCGAATAAGAGCGGCCCGGATGTTTCCGGCGGAGAATGAAACAACCTGGTCAAAGAGGGTATAGGCGTCCCGCAGACTCCCGGTAGATTCCTTGGCAATCCGGAACAGGGCCTCATCTTCGGCGGTAATTCCCATCTCGGTACAGGTATCCCTAAGAACCGCCGTGATAGTTTCCGGAGAGATGAGTCTGAATGCAAATTGCTGGCACCGGCTCTTAATGGTAGCCGGGACCTTGTGCAGCTCCGTTGTGGCAAAGATAAAAACAATATAGGGTGGCGGTTCCTCAATGGTCTTGAGCAAGGCATTAAAGGCGTTGGTCGAAAGCATGTGCACTTCGTCGATAATATAGACCTTGTACCGCCCTGCATTGGGGGGAAAAAGCACCTCGTCTTTGATCTGCCGCACATCATTAACCGATGTGTTTGAAGCCCCGTCGATCTCTATGATATCCAGACTGGCCCCCCGGCCAATCTCCCGGCAGCTGGCGCATACTCCGCAGGGATTCACCGTCGGTCCCTTTTCGCAGTTGAGAGACCTGGCAAGGATCCGGGCGGCGCTTGTTTTGCCGCAGCCCCGGGGCCCCGAAAAGAGGAATGCGTGGGCGATCTGTCCGCTTTTGATGGAACTTTTCAGGGTTGCGCTTACAAACTCCTGCCCCACCAGTTCATCAAAGGTCTTTGGGCGCCGCCTTGTGGCGGTAACTTCATAAGCCATGCTCCCAGTATACCATAGGGGAAGATAAAAAACCACCAAGGAATATCCGGTCCGGGGAACACAAAAAACCCCGCAATCAGGACGGATTTTATTCCGATGCCACGGCGCAGCAGGTTTCCGCTTACCGTTGCTTCCTTCCGGACCTGGCGGGGTTGGGCGGCATCTACTCGCATGGTTCCCGATTGCAGGGTAACAAAATGGTACACCGGACAGATCCGTTTAGTCAATCATCCGCATTGCGCCACGTTAAATCTAACCATAGGGGAACGCGTTGCCCCATGATCTTCCTCTTTGCGGGGGATCACTCCGCCGCCAAGGCCCTGGCCAACTGTTCCCGGGGATCGCCCCGGGATTGCAGGGTTTTTGCTGCGGCGATAAATTTTTTAAGATCCCGCCCCGATCGGTTGTAGCATTCCTCGTAAAAGCCGCTTTCGTCGTAGTAGAGCCGGAAGAGTTCCAGATACGCGTTGTTCACCGGCAGTTCGGTAAATCCCCGGTAGTTATCCCTGTGAAAACGACTCTCGTACTCCGCATCAAACCGGGCCTGGGCATTCCGGATTATCTCATCCT
Source organism: Spirochaetaceae bacterium (assembly GCA_031279015.1). Taxonomy (GTDB): domain Bacteria; phylum Spirochaetota; class Spirochaetia; order Treponematales; family Breznakiellaceae; genus JAITJI01. Next base: position 1,454 of record JAITJI010000096.1, on the reverse strand, counting down.
TTTGCCTGAGTTTCTCCTCCCGGTCAAGATCCCTCCCGTAGAGGTCCTCCAGTTCCCCTATCAGTTCCTGGACAAAGCCGATATAGGTTTTCTGATCTGCCTGTTCGTCCATCATCAGGAGGTACTCCTCAGAGGCGGGACCGAAGGTTTTTTCTATATAAAGCCGGGCTCCCTCGCTGCCCACGAATTCCGCCAGTTCTTCATTGAACTGGGAATGACCTTTAAGGTACACCGTGGCGTGGAGGGTTTCATGGATCAACAGGTCCGCCAGCCGGTGTACCGGATAGTCCCGCATGTAGGAGTAGAGGGGATCCCGAAACCAGCCCAGGGTACTAAAGGCGTCAACCCGGCGAATCCACACATCAAGGTTCTGTTTTTGCAGCTTCTCCCCCTCCCGGCGGGCTTCAGCGGGCCTAAAAAACCCTTTGTAGGGGACCCGTCCCGTTATGGGGAACCACCATTCATGCCGGACAAAGGAATCCCGGGCGGAGGCGGAAACCACCGCCGCCAGGTAATCCTGGTCAATATCGACGTAACGGGTATAATTTTGGGTATCCCGAAGGCCCAGTTCTCCGGTGGCGAAACGCCTAATATCCAGTACGCGGCTTCTAAAGTCCCCTGCCCCCATCCGGTAGGGGCTTTTTTCCCCGGGAACCTCCGCCCCGGCTTCCTCTTCACCCAGGGACTCCAGGGGTACGGCCCGGTTCAGGTACCCCAGCATGATGGCGCCCTGCCTGAGGGTGTAGCAGCCGGAAAAGAGCAATCCCGACCCCAGTAGCACCAGGGCCGCCGCCGTCACGGGAATGATAAAATATATAGAAGCAATATTCTTCATCCCACCCAGTATAGCACGGGAGGATATGTATAAAAAAGCGGACCACGAAAAAATTTCAAGCTTGCGGCTTTACCGGGTTCCGCAAACTTCCCGTACCGGCGGGGATGCGCCTTTACAAAGCAGGCGCAGACCGAAGACTTGACGGGGTATTAAACCGGACCTTTGAAAAAAATAAAAAAAATTTGTAAATTTTTTGCCAAAACCCCTTGCATTTATTTTTAAGGGATGATAGACTGCTTTTTATCCCCTGAATGGGGATTGTTCTTTGTAAGAGATATGAGTTTTGATGAATTGGATGTGTTTATTGCCGCAGATTATTCATCATTATAGGTGATGAATCGGATAGATTTTTTCATAAAAACAGAGTCATCCGTTTTGATTTTGATGGCGGATGGTAGTTTTTTTTAAAATTAAGTCTTAAAGGGCTTGACGAAATAGTTGCAGGTGTAGTATAATCTGCAAACTTATGCGACAACGTTTTCCGAAAGGATCGTTTGTCGGTGATCTTTGGCAATAGAGGGAAGGGGAGGGGCAAACGGGAGACTGTTTGCCGGGAAAGAAGGCGGTATACCGGCAGGGCCGGTATAATGGCCAGCAGTGAGCAGGATGTTTTGCTTAA
>JAITJI010000105.1 GCA_031279015.1 Spirochaetaceae bacterium | reverse complement strand
ATCGGGTCTATCTTGATCATGGGATTCCGTCCTGGGATGGAGGAAACATAGACATAGCCCCCGAGGCGCTTTTAGTGGGGACAACAAGTTAAAGTCTTGGCCCCCGCAAAACAGCCCCCGGCACGCACGAGAAGGCCCCGGAGGAGGCTTTTCCCGGTTTCGGAGTTGCCCCGCCTGCCGGACCGGTAGACAGGCAGGAACACTCCGCTTCTTAAAGCTGTACTGTGTGCCCCGGAATCCGGGGCTGTTTTTGTCCAAGCGCTTGGACATTTGCTCCGATACCCTGCGGGGATCAGGCCGGTCCCGCTGTATGTTCAGGAGAAAGCGATCTTGCCGGCCTATACAGCAGACGCGGCCCATATCGCAGCAGCGATATGCAACGGCTTGGATTTTATAGTAAGCCTGATTTTATCACACCCTCTTGTCATACCAACAGAAGCCCATTCGTAATTTCTTATATTACAAGAACTTACAAATACTAAACCAATAGGGTATATTGTTTCTGCCCAGGTCCTTATTGGATTTTCAATACCCGTATGTTACCGGCATCCATGGTAACGGAAAAGCCGCCTTTGCGCAGTTCCTCCATGGAAAGGTGGAGCCAGTAGCCAAAGGTTCCCGGTTCTCTGCTGTCGGGGTCCATGGAGGTGTAACGGCGATTCCCCACGGCTTCCGCAGCAGGCATCAAGACATTCTTGCTGGCCCAATAATCAAGGGCCACGGGATCGGTGGAGGCAGCGACCATGCTTTTCTGCACTGCCCGGGAGTAGGGTGAGTTGGGACCCCCTTCGGGGGCTATCCATACCATATCGAGGATGGTAATAACCGGAAAGCGGGTTTTGACCATCTGAGTCCCCATGCCTCCCCGGCCGACGCTGTTGTGGGGAGCCATGTTAGTGAGGGAATTGGAGGGAGTTCCCATATAGGACTTCATGGCCCCCGTTACCTGGTATTGTCCGTGGGCCTTCAGCACCGGAGCATTGATGACCCTGAGTTTTTCCGTGTTATACCGTTTTACGGTATTGTCCCAGATCCCCCGTTTGAAACTCACCGGCGTGCCGTAGATAGTGGTAAATTTGGCGTAACTAACCACGAGTCCCGTGGATAAAACCCCCTCTTCAACCACAAAGCCGTCCCGATTGTCGCCCTGATCGTATTCCTGAACCCGGAGCCGGGTTAGTTTATCCCACAGTACCCCGGAAACCCGGAATCCCCGGCCGGCAAAATAATCCGCCACATCCTGAGCTGATTGGGTCCGGTCCCTGGAGTTGGTATTATCCCAGTCAAGGCTGCCCCCGGACCGGGCGGAACCGAACATGGATTGGCCGTTATCAGCTATGATCACCTCCCCCGTAAAGCCCCCGGGGTGGTTGACGATGTACTGAATAAGGGCCTTGAGTACATCCGTGTTGGTGCCTCCCCGTTCAGCCCATTGGGAGTTGATTTTGATAAGCACCACATCTTCCGGGCCGATAAGGCCGGTATCGTTTCCCTGCCGGTAAAAGGCAGGGCCCTGATTCTGTATGCCCGAGAGGAGCCGCGCTATCCCGTCATCGGTCCCATCGGTGTTTTCCCGCAGGAATATAACCGACCCGTCCCCCACAGCCCCGGGGACCCCGTGCTCTGTCCCCGGGTTCCCCGGCGGGAGAAAAGCAGAATCGCCGCCCGCCCGCTTAACATCCCCCTTTTCAGGAAGATCCACCGTCTTTGACATACAGGACCCCATTGCCAGGAGAGAACAAAAAATGCCTGACATAAGGGGAAGAAAGCCCCGATTCTTTTTCACGCGCCCCTCTCAGGCGGGATCAGCTTCCCGTCGTTGTATTGCCGGTATTCTTGTTGCGGTCATTTTCGACAGCCTGTTTTCGCAGGTTGATCAGTACCTGTTTAGCCCGCTCCTGTACCGGTTTGATATAGGGGCCTTCCGCAATGCGGATGATAGTCCGGATGACATTGGGGTCTTTTATACCCCCTCCTGCTTCGGCGAGTTTTTCATAGGCTTCCAGCGCCGAAAGGGCCAGAAGGTTATCCGGATTGAGAACATCAAAACGGGTCACCACCCAGGAAATAGCGCTTATCGTATCGTCGTTATCGTTGAGGCCTATCTTTCCCAGGGATTTTATCGCTTCCGTAAGGACCATAGGTTCGGGATCCGCTAAAACCATCTTTATAAGGGTTTTTTTTGCCTCCGGGGTTTTCAACTCCCCCAGGTAGGTTGCCGCCTTGGTACGGACATCGGGGTAGTTATTGATAAGCCGGCCGTTTTCCCGGGATTTATTCAAAACCCCCTCCATGGAAAGGTATTCCAGGGCGCTTTGGACCTCCGGTCCCGTGTTGCCCCGGTTAATGGCATCACCAATATACTCCAGGGCTACCAGTTTCATATCCCGGCTGTCCGCCCGGCTCTGCTCCCGAATCATCATGAGCTCGATAGATTCCTGCAGATAGGATTCTTCCACCGACAGTTCACGATCTGAACCGGATTCCTGACCCGCAGCCAGAACAACCGCTCCAATCAGGGTTATCAATACCATTAAAAGACGCTTAAATTCCATATTATTCCTCCAAGCATAATTCAGCAACTATTACTTCTCTAAAAGTAATACATTTTAATAATCGGATAAAGTCCTATTACTGATCCTTTTTTAAAATATCGTTAATCCTGAATGTGAAACACCTTAGAAACACCTTAATTGATGATTTTCCATCCGTTTTCCGTATTTTCCAAGTCATAGAGACGCAAACGTCCCTTTTCCGTTATGGTGAACGCCTTTACCCTGTCTTCACTGATAAATTCGATATCATCGACCCGATCATTTTGATGAGCAGGCACTACCACATTCAGAAAGTAATCCTCCAGGGAATTGAGGACCTTTCTGCGGGTCTGTATCTGGGATTCCATAAGTATGGCCGTGGTTTCCGCCAGAAAATCCGCGGATCCCTTCTCTTTTATATATTCTTCTCCCAGATGGGCAACCCATGCCCGGTAATTCTTTGCCCTGATGATTCTGTTAAGATCGTGAATAAGCTCCTGTACGTCGGCTTTTGTGGAAACAAACACTTCATCGCTTATAGTGTTGGGATCAAAGACCGATTCCTCTGCCGGAATCGGTTCCGGTTCCGGCGCAGGCCGGGGAACAGCCTCAACCGCCGCCGGAGGCTCTGCCGGTTCAGGAGCGGTACCGCAGGACAGAATAGCCATCAGGAACATACATACCAAAGTTATTTTCATTTTACAATATAGTACCCAACTATGGACGGTCAGTCAAATATTTTTTGCCATCTTTGTCTGTTTTTTTAAAAAAAAATACCCTTTTTTGCGGCGCCCGGTTAGCTGGAAAGATCCGGAGCCCTTTGCCAAGCCTTCCTTTCGGGCTCCGTTCAACCCCGTACAAGTATTGGGCTTATCTGTCACATTACTGCACCCGGCGGACCTGTTCTTGACCGAATCCTATAACTCCGGTATGGTGGATAGACCATGCTGAAGGCTGTTTTCCCCGGATCCTTTGATCCGCCTACTTTTGGACATCTCAACATCATAGAACGGGCAAGTTCCATCTTTGATGAATTTATCGTGGTGGTGGCCGACAACCGCGGTAAAAAATACCTCTTTTCCGGGGATGAGCGGGTAACCCTGCTTAAAGAACTGGTTAAACCCTGGAAAAATGTATCCGTAGTATACTGTGACTCCCTGATTGTCGGGTTTATGAAAAAGTTGCAGGTCCGGCTTCTGGTACGGGGGGTACGGGGGACCAATGATTTTGCCTACGAATTCGATCTTTCCATGATGAATAAAGCCCTGGATGCGGGGATAGAAACGCTTTTCATGACCACCGATCCTGCCTATTTTGTCCTCCGTTCCTCGGCGATTAGGGAACTGGCTTCTTTCCACGGGGACGTATCGGCCATGGTGCCGCCTCCTGTGGCGGCTGCCCTGCGGGAGAAGTACCGGTGACGTTTTTCCCTGCCGTGGAACCCGTGGGGGGAAGTGCCGGGAGTTTATCCTGTTTCATTGAAATTGTATCGGGTTTTTGTTAATATTGACATAAACAAGTCTTTTTGTTAAATTAAGACGAATTATGGAGTATTTTTGAAGTGAGGTTTTAAATGGCTGTACCCAGATCGAAAACGTCGAAGGCTCGGACCCGTCGGCGGCAATCAATTAATATGCGACTCTCCGCTCCCGGCCTGGTAGAGTGCAGTTCCTGTGGTAACCGGGTTTTATTACACCGGGTATGCCCAAAATGTGGTTTTTACCGGGGGAAACAGGTTGTTGTCCCCGAATCGAAAAGCTAGTACGAGGTTGAGGAGAACAAAGGTATGGATGAATTGTTTGAGAAAATGAAGAAACTAATAGCTGATAAATTGGAAATTGACGAGGGTAAGATCACTCCGGACGCTTCCTTTCGTCAGGATCTGGGCGCCGACAGTCTGGATACCTATGAATTGGTCTACGCCATTGAAGAGGAAATGGGTATTTCCATTCCCGATGAAAAGGCCAATGAGTTTGAGACGGTCCGGGACGCCTACGATTACATAAAGTCGCAGCAGAAGTAGGCTATGGGGACTTCCGTTCCCATGGTTCCTGCCCTGCCGGACCTGGATTCGGCTAGAAAGAAGATGTTGGCGGTATTTCAGAAGGCCGCCGGTCTCAGGTTCAAAAGTCTTCATCTTTTGAACCTTTCTTTTACTCATTCCTCGGTTGCCAACGAGACCGGTTGGAAGGGTAATAATGAACGGCTTGAATTTCTGGGGGATGCTATCCTTGGCGCCGTTACCGCCGCTTTGTTGTACACCAAACTGGCTGACAGAACGGAGGGGCAGCTTGCAAAGATAAAATCGGTGGTGGTTTCCGAGGAAACCCTGTCGGGTCTTGCCCGGGAACTGGGGCTTGAAAGCCTGCTGATCCTTGGCCGCGGGGAGGAGTTGTCCGGGGGCAGGGGGAAGAACGCCATCCTTGCCGATACGCTGGAGGCCCTTATCGGCGCCCTCTACCTGGATTCAGGGTACCGGGCGGCCTTTCGGTTTGTATCCCGCTGTATCGATCCGGAAATAGAACGGGTCCTTCAGGAACAGCATAACCGGGATTATAAATCCCTGCTGCAGGAACTGTGTCAGCGCCTGTACCGTAAACACCCCGTATACCGCCTTGTCATGCGGAGCGGTCCCGACCATGCCCGGCTTTTCCAGATGGAAGTGCAGGTAAACGATGGTGTCTTTGGTCCGGGACTGGGCAAAAGTAAAAAGGGCGCCGAACAGGAAGCGGCAAAGATCGCCTACGAAAAACTCCGGGAAGAGGAAATGGCCCTGTCTGTGGGGAATTGAAAGCGCCGGTCGGCGTCAGCTATAACGCCGGTTGAGGTTTACCGCTATTTCCAACAGTTTTTCCCGGGAATTCTGGGCCGGATCGTCGATCACGGTTTCCAGGAGTTCGTTGAGGATGATCCCCATACGGGGACCCGGTTTTACCCCGATGGCCAAGAGATCCCTTCCCGTTACGGCAAGGTCCCTGAGGGAAAAGGCCCGGTTTTGGGTGAGGATATGCGCTACCCGTTCCGTAAGGGGGGCAAGGAAGGCCGGGGGAGGTTCGTGTCCCGCAGTGGCCCAGGCATCGGCCATGCGGAGGGTGTAGATATCCTGAAGGTTTTCTTCCCCAACCCTGATGATAAAACGCCGTACCGCGGCGTCGCTCCGGATTTCCCCGGCGTTGAACATGTGTTCCCCCACAAGGTGGCATACCGAATCGATCACGCCGTTAGGATACCGGTAGCGGCTGAGGATGTTTCCGGTCAGGCGGACCGATTCCCTTTCATGCCGGTAAAAGGTCCATACCCCTTCTTCGGTAAGCCGCCGGGTTTGGATTTTCCCAATATCATGGAAAAGAGCGGCCAGCCGTACCGGTTGGGATGCTCCGTAACGGGCGGCGCAGTCACAGGCCAAGAGGGAATGATCCAGAACGTCAAAACGGTGGAAGCCCCTCTGTTCAACGCCCCGGCATGCGGCAAGTTCCGGGAAGAGAAGCGCCATGAGTCCTGTCTTTTCCATGGGGATAAAGGCCCGGGAGGGAACAGGAGAGGCGACGATACGGTCAAATTCATCCCGGATCCGCTCGGGGGATACCCGGGCTATGGTCTGCAGGGCGCCTCCTGTGGCGGCCAAGGTAGGGGGGTCAATGGCAAAGTCCATCTGGGCGGCAAAACGCAGGGCCCGCAGGGGCCGCAGTCCGTCTTCAGAAAAACGCCGCTCCGGTTCTCCCACACAGCGGATAAGCCGCCGCCGGATATCCCCCTCACCGTCAAAGGGATCAACCTTACGGCCCAAGGGCAGTTCCAGGGCAATGGCGTTCATGGTAAAGTCCCGGCGGGAGAGGTCCTCTTCAATGGAGGGTGTAAAACTCACCGTATCCGGCCGCCGGCCGTCGCTGTACGCCGATTCGGTCCGAAAGGTTGTTACCTCAATGGAATGTCCCTTGAAACGGACCGTTACGGTTCCGTGCCGTATTCCCGTGGGAATAACCCGGTTGAACAGGGAGATTACCTCTTCCGGAAGGGCATCGGTGGCTAAATCCCAGTCCTTGGGGGCCTTCCCCCGGAGCAAATCCCGGACAGCCCCCCCCACCAGAAAAACCTGTTTGCCCCGGCGGATAAAAAACATGGCCGCTTCCAATAATACCGGATCGATCCGCAACTTGCCCATCAAAGGGTACTATACTATACTTGTCCGAACCGGAACAAGGGAAAGGATACGTTTCGTATGAATCAGGGAGGAGGCATGCGGGGAATCGTGTTTATCGGCGGGGAAGGCCCCCCGGTCTCCCGGAGCCGGGAACTTGCCGGCAGGGCAGACATCATCGTCGCCGCCGATTCAGGGCTTATCGCCGCGGAGCAGGCGGGGTTGCGCCCCCGGTGGGTTGTCGGCGACATGGATTCCCTGGATGACATCCGGCGCCTGGAAAAATACCCCCCCGAACGGGTTCTCCGTTACCCCCATGATAAGGATTATACCGATACGGAACTGGCCCTCCGTCTCCTCTGGGATCAGGGCTGTGACGAAACCTGGATTTTTGGCGGCGGCGGCGGCAGGATCGATCACATCCTGGCTATCCGTTCTCTTTTTGAACGGGAACGGAACCCTGACCGCTGGCTTACCGGGGCGGAGGACATCCGGTGTCTCCGGGCGGGGGAAACCTTCTGTTTTGGCGCAGGAGGGGAAGATTCCGGCGGAAGAACCGCCATGCCGGGCCGGTTTCCGAATTGCCGGGTTTCGGTATTTCCCCTGGGCGGCGGCCCCTGGAAGGCGGAAAGCCGTTTCCTTACCTGGCCCCTGGAGGGTCTCCCCTGGGATCGGGGATTCTTCGGCATCAGCAATACCGCCCCGGAGGGGCATTTTTCCATTCATGCCTTGGAGGGAAGCTTTCTGGTGATAAACCCCCTGTTTCCGGAATATTGAACATCGGGGGTGATAGGTTTATAGTTAAGCCATGAACGATATAGTGCCCGAAGGGCCTGTTCCGACCAATGTGCTGGCCAAACAGGGTGTCGCCGCCATCGGTAACTTGATTGGAGGGGTGGGCCTCCTCATCCTGGGCGCCCTTCCCCCGATTGTCGGTATCATAGCCGGAGCCGTGGTGGGGATCATCGGAGCAGGGGCCCTTTTATCCAAAGATTCGGAAGATCGGAAGCCGGGGATCATCATGGCCGTTGCCGGCTCCCTGTCTATTCTCTCAAAGATCGGTATCATACGGCCTGTAGCGGCGACCCTGCTGGGAATCGGCGCCTTTGGACTTCTGGCTTTGGGGATCCGGTACGGCATTAAATTCCTCAAGGGGCTCAAAAGCAGATCGTGACCTATTTTTTTGAAACCTACGGTTGCCAGATGAACAACGCCGAATCAGCGGCGCTGGATCTGGTGATCCGGGAACGGGGTTGGCAGGTTGCGGCAGATGGGGAATCCGCGGATCTTGTACTCCTCAACACCTGTTCCGTCCGGGTAACCGCGGAACAACGGGTCATGGGACGGCTTGCCTGGTATGGGGCCATGAAAAAAAAACGCCCTTTTACCCTGATAGTGGCCGGTTGCATGGCCCAGCGCCTGGGAGATACCCTTAAAGACCGGGTTAAGGCGGTGGATTTTGTCATGGGAACCGCCGCCAGATCGATCTTTCCCCTCATCCTGGAGGCGGTGGAGAAGGGTAACCCCGGGGGCGTTGTCCTTTCAGGGGAAAAACCGCAATTTGCCTTCTCTTCTTCCCATCTGGAGCCGGGACGTTTCCGCAGCTTTGTGCCTATCATGCACGGGTGCAACAACTTCTGTTCCTACTGCATCGTCCCCTATGTGCGGGGGAGGGAGCTGTCCAGATCCCCCGCATCCATCATTGCCGAAATCCGCCTCCTGGCCTCCCGGGGAGTCCGGGAGATCACCCTCTTGGGGCAGAATGTGAATTCCTACCGGTGGGAGGGAAGTCGCCGGGGTACCGATGCAGAACCGTCGGACAGAATTGCCGGCGGCGGCTTTGATGATCCTCCCGATATCCTGCCGGACGCCCTGGATTTCCCCGGCCTCCTGGAACTCATCGCCCGGGAAATACAAAAAACGCCAATCCGGTGGGTCCGCTTCTTATCGGCAAATCCCAAAGACTTTTCCCCCCGGGCTATCCGGGTTATGGCGGAGCATCCCGAATTCTGCCGGCACCTCCACCTCTGCGTTCAGCATGGTTCCAATACCATCCTCTCCGCCATGAACCGCCGCTATACCCGGGAGCAGTATCTGGACCTGGCGATCGAAATCCGGGAAGCCCTGCCGGGCATCAGCCTTTCTACGGATATTCTCATCGGATTTCCCGGGGAGACAGAGCAGGATCTGGCGGAAACCCTGGATCTGATGGGCCAGGTACGGTTCCTCTACGCCTATATGTACCACTATAACCCCCGGGAAGGAACCGTTGCCTTCGATCTGCCGGGACGGATCCCTGAAGGGGTAAAACGAAGCCGTTTGAGCCGGGTTATAGATCTGCAGAAAGGGATAACCCGGGAACTGCTTCACCGGCGTATCGGGGCATCGGAGCGGATACTAATTGAGGGAATTTCCCGGAAAAATGCCGATGAATTAGTAGGCCGTACGGAGCGGGATGAAATGACGGTGGTTCCCGGGGATCCCGGCCTGATTGGCTCCTTCGTTACGGTTACCCTCTCGTCCCTGCGGGGAAACACTTTTCGGGCAAAGGAGTTGTGCGTATGTCCTGGCGATTAATTGGATTTGTTGTTATCTTTGCGGTTTTTCTGATTTTTATCGGGCTTAATTTGGAAAACAGGTGCGATATTTCTTTTGGCTTTACAACGATGCCGCAGGTACCGGTTTATCTTACCGCCTTTTCCGCCTTTGTACTGGGCATTCTCTGGACTATTCCCTTTACCGTATCCATCCGGCGGAAAAAGGCAAAACAGGATTCCTCCAGAGGGCTTCCGGATATTCCCGTTTCCAATATCCCCCAAAAACCCCGGAAGGGTCTTTTTGGCAGAAGAAGCAATGCTGCCATCCCCGGAGTTCCCACCGGCTCCTTTGAGGGGGATGACGGTTCCTATGGAATCGACTAGATCCCTTGTTCTCCTGTTGCTGCTCCTCTTTCCCCTCTGTTTTTCACCGGCGCAGAGCCCGGAGTCCCGTCTCCTGACAGGGGAAATTCAGGGGATTGAAAAGAAGCTGGAGGATTCCGCCCTGTCCGGCGGGGAGCGGCGTGAAGCCCTGAAGCAGCTTGCCCGCCTCCGGGCCCTTTCGGGAGACCAGGAAACGGCGGCGGAATTTTGGATCGAGGCGGCCTTTGCCGAACCGGGATACCGGGACGATGCAAGCCTCCTGGAGGGGGCCCGTTGTCTCATCACCCTGGGGGAATTTGAAAAGGCCGGGGCAAATATCACGGCCATTCTGCGAACCGGCCAGGACAGGGACATAAAAAACCAGGCCCGTTTCCTTGGCGCCCACATTGAAGCCTTCCGGGATGGGAACACGGAGGCCCTCTCCGCCCTTCAGGCAGATCCGGAATATTTGGAATCGGCTCCCGCCATCTTATACACCCTCTGGAGAGCCTCCGGTGATGAATCCTATAGAACCAGGTTAAAAACCGACTATCCTGCCAGCCCTGAAGCCCGGATTGCCGGGGAAACAGGCAACATCAGCGGGCCCGCCGGCGCCATGTGGCTCCTCACGGGCGGCCGGGAGGAGGTTAGGGTTGAAGAAACGGTCCCCGCCCTTCCGCCGTCCGGTAGTACCGGTTTCACAACCGGGAGCCCCCTCCCGGAATCTTCGGCAAGGGACAGGCCGGTGATCCTCCAAACCGGCCTGTTCAGCCGGGAGGAAAACGCCAAAGCCATGGCGGAGCGCCTTAAAGCCGCGGGATTCGTGCCGGCGGTAACCCGCCGTACCATGGGGGATATGGTCTATTGGGCCGTACAAATAGATCCGGGACAGGATCTCAACGCCGCCATTATGGGGCTTAAGAATGCGGGCTTTGAATCCTTTCCGGTATACTAAGGACCCGCATGGAAACAACGCCATGGGCCATGGTGGTTTTTTAGGGTGAGGTAGTTCATTCTTCCGCGGATCCTGGGTCTTCCGTAAGCAGAGTCAGGGAAATAGCCGCCTCGTGGGCTTCCAGAATGCCCTTGACGCTTAATTGTACCCGGATGAGGTTCAGATTCTGCCGGCGGTCCGGAACCCCGCCGGCCTCATTTTCCGGGGGCTCCGATTCCACCAGATAGGTCTCCCGGGCAGGACTGCCGTTATTTTCGGGCCTCAGCTCCAGAAATTCCCTGTCATCCAGCCTGAAGAACGTATAGCTGCCCCTTTTGACGCTGTCCCCGGTTTGCAACTCGTAGATCCCCTCCCGGGAAAAGCGCAGTCTTCCGATAGAACCGTCATAGAGGGCGTCCAGATGGGAAACTATGGGCAAATCCGTGGCCGCCGGTTTGCCGGCAAAAGTTCCGGCCTTTCTGTAGGAACCGTCCCAGGAAGCGCTGACTCCGATCTTCAAACGGACATCCTCAAAGACCTTTACCTTGATGCTCTCCAGAGATTCAAGCTCAATATCTATAAAACGGCGCAGGGTCGTAACCGATATGTTTTGACTGGAGATATAGATACCGTACCGGGTGGCTCCGGAATTCTGCCAGACAAAAACCTGCTGGGTTTCCTCCCCGTAGAAGATCAGGTCCCGGCCGCCGGGATCAAAATAGATATACTGGCGGTTATCCACCGTTCCCTGGGGACTCACGTAGTACCACAGCCCCTCTACGAAGGCTTCAAATTCCCGGGGATTGCCGCTTAGCAACTCCCGTACCCGGCGCTGTTCTATCTGGCTTCCCGGAAGCCGGGTACTCCGGCTTTGTTCATAGTGGTCCCGAATCGGATCATAGGTATAGATGATCTCAATCTGATCCATAATATTGGAAGAATCGTAATCCCTGCCGTAGGCGGCGATGTTGAAACTGTGGCCCCCGGAAACCCCCATCTGATAGGCCTGGGTACGTTCCTCCTCCCGGACGCTTATTGAACCGTCTATCTGCAACCCCGCGATCCGGGTAAAGAGGGGATTCTCCTCCGCATTGTCTCCGGATTGCGCCCGGGGAGACGGATCGTTTTTTCTAAAAATCGTCAGGGTATGCTCCCCGGCGCCGTTCATGCCCGAAAGGAGCACACAGATACTTCGATTCCCGATCATATCCTGGGTGTAGAGGCTGATGGTTCCCGGCCGGGTCGCAAGGGTAGGGGCGTCCCATATCCGTTTGTAACCCCCGGAAAGGTTGTCGTAGTCGGCATAGGTTATGTAAATGAGGCTCTCCGGTTCAAGAAGGTTCCGGTATGCCAGTATCTGTTCATCCTGCTGGTCCCGATCAAAATCATAATTCAGCACGCTTACCAATAGTTCCCCGTCATTCAGGGCTATTTTTGCGTTCATGCCGTCCTCATAGGCCATCCGTTCGATGCTGCTTTCATAAAGCCCCGCTTCAGACAGTTCATGGGGAATCACAACCCGGGTTTGCCGCTGGACCTTGCCCCGGGGATGAAAAAAATCGGGGGGTAAAAAAAACAGGACCACGATTAACCCTGCCGCTGCCAGAAAAACGAGGATGGTTACCAATTTTAATGCATTGTTCTTTACCATAACTATAAGCGCCAGATACCGGACACCTTCCGGAAACCGGGGAGTTTGCCGCGCTTCACCGGTAAACCCCCAATCAGGCGATTTTTACCCTCCAAACTCCGAAAACACGCCGGATAATAGGGCAAAAAGCTCCTAGTTCAGATAAGCGGAGGCCGCGTTCCGAATCCGGGAAGCTATACCCGGGGCCGCTACTATGGCCCGCCACCCGGGAAATTCCTGTACCCGGGAATACCGCAGAAAATCTATCGTATCAGAACCCGACAGGGGGGAATAGCCCGCCGCCGATCCGGTTATGAGCAGGGTGTACACCATGGTTCCTCCGCCGGTGATTGCCGCAGCCTCCCGGAGCGCTCCGGAAAAATCAGCCGAATCATCCCCGGGAACGATTGAACGGAGCAGGGCCTTTACCTCTTCCTTTTTATCCCCGCCTGAAAGGGCTTCGGAGAATATCCGTTTTGCCCTGCCGGCGGCGATCCAGATGCTTAAACGGTCCCCCTCCCGGAGCAATTCATCCACCACGTGATCGCAGAGCCATGACACCGCCCCATCCCTGCCGGCCCTGAGGGCCGCTGAACCGTCAATAATAAGGTGCATATCCATGGGGACAACACGGACATCCTCCGCCGCAAGGAAGGGAAAAGGGGAAAGGATAAAAATGACAAAGAAGAGCAGCCAAAAAGGCCCTTTAGCAAGACCCCTGCCCGCTCCGGCCGGGACGGAACCCGGGGGCGCCGGCCTTTTAACCAAAATACTATCCATGACTTCAATTTTACCATAAAAAAAAATTTATTTATAGGGTTTTTATGTGAAATCGCCAAAAAAGGGCTTTACTTTTTCAAGTAAATATTGTTAAGATGGATAAGAGTATTGTCTATGAAATACCATAAAATAAGTCTTTGCTATGAAGGAGTAAAAAATGGGAACTATTGATTTACCTAAAAGTCCAAATGTATTCCATCCGGAAAAACCCAGTGCCGTAGGTTCTCGGAATTCGTTAGCCCAGGAATATCGGGATCAGCAAAATGAAGTGAATCAGCTTTTGGAGGAAGAAACCAATAAGGTTATTCATCATCTCACGGCTAAATTGCCTAAAGATGTACTTGAACGCCTGGACGTTATGGGTAGTTTGAAAGAGAAGCTCTACAACTACTTTAACCAGAACTATCAGAACATGTTCAACCGGTACATGGTAACCGCTGAAGATGAGATGGTAAAGAAGATACGAAATTACATCGACAAGGAAGAGACAAAGGTCCTTTCCCGGTATACTCCTAAGGAAATTGCCGATCTTCTGGATGCGGTTGGCGGGGCGGACAAGTTCAACACCGGTGAAATTGAAAAATCAATGGTCAACATGTATGGTCATCTGCAAGGGCATATTCAACGGGGAGTTAATGAACTGGAAACCCATACCAACAGCATTCTCCGTCAAAAAACCGATACCGGCGCCTTTGTCCGGGGTGAAAATGCGTATTCAATTGTCAAATGCGCCTTTAAGGACAACCTGGTAAAACCCAAAACCGTGACGGATGTAAAACTTTCGGTCAATATCCTCGATTCTGAGCTCATAAGTCCGATTTTCCATTATCAGGTAACGGTAGAGTATCTGATCAAGGATCTTATTTCCAAACACATAACAGATAACATTGATAAGGAAATTGAGAAACTCAAGGACGAGCGAATCGATGAGGGACTTGAAGAGTTTTCAGACAGTGAGATTATCTTCAATAAGATTGGTAAGGTGGAAAACTATACCGATGATAAGGGGGATGATCCCAAATCGAAACGGTATGCCATCATCGCCAAAACCCTTTTTGAACGCATCACCGACCTGCGGGCGGAAATTGATCCGGAGAATTTCGATCAGCAGAATGTCCGTGAAAACATCAAGAAGATCGTGGATGCGGAAAATATCCGCAGCCGGGGTTTCAATACCGCGATCAATTCAATTACCTCCATCCTCGATACCTCCAAGATGGGGTATCAGTATATCGAAAACCTCAAGAATGCCCGGGAAGTTCTTATTCGGGAATACGAGGACACGGATCTCAACAATCTGCCGGATGAACGTTATCAGGTGAGGCTCCGCTACTACGACAATGCCCAGCTTATCGAGGAACGTAAGGCCTACGATGTCCAAATAAAGAGCTTTGAAACCGAAGTTATGCACCTCTGGGATGTCCTTGATGTCATCTATGAAGATGCAAAGCCCCCCTTCAAGGTTACCGATTACAACGATTTGGCAAAAAAGGAAAAGAACCGGATCCGGAAGCTCATCAAGGAAAAAACCGGCGAACCTATGTATGAGGATATCGCCAAGGTATGGGATGAGATTTCCTTTGTGCATCCCGCCGAAACCGAAGTTGAACGGATGAACCGGACCTATATCTACGAAAAGGATAAGATTCGGCAGAAGATCATCCTGATGCGGCAAAAAATGAAGTCCATGTACGATTACCAGTATCCGATTGAACGGCGGGTTATGGAAGAAAGGCTTAACTTCCTGGAGCGGGAGTATTACCGGTTTGATTATATGATCAATCCCTACCATATTCAGCCCGGTCTCCTGCTGGATGTGGATATAACCTCCATCAAACGGAAGAAAGCAACCCTGGATGCCATGGCGAATGTGCTTAACGAATTCCTCCATGGCGTTTCCAAAGGCTTCCAGGATGCGGCATTTGCTTCCTTCAGCCGCCGCCGGTCAACGGTCAGGGAGGATATCAGCCAGTCCTTCTCCGACGCCAATCAGGACAATTCCCCCAAGGCGCCGGTTGCAGCGGCGCCCGGGCAGGCCTATCTTGATCTGTTGAACAGCGGTGACAGTCCTGCAAGTATAACCGCAGAAACGGGCTCAGGTGTTCCTGCCTTAAAGGCTCCTCCCGCCAAACGGGGAAGGGCGGCAAAGGCTGATGTGGCGGACGCCAAACCCGCAAAACGGGGAGGGCGGAGAGGCGCCAACCGGCGTGGTGAAGAAGCCCTAAAGGAACTTTAATAGATGATGCATGGTGTATGAACGAACGCCCCCGTTTCAGGGGGCGTTTTTTCAGTGGAGGTGTTAAAATATGTCAAAAGATATTCTGAATTTGGAAGTCCTTTCTACCAGGAACGGGTTTAATTCTGCGGTACGACATATAAAAAAAACCATAGGTATTGCGGAGACAGTAGAAGGCCAAAATCTGGGGGATGTCCTCTTTGAGGCCGGAGACGGGGAGCTAAGCGGACAACGGGCAGGGGTTCTCCTGCGGATGCTCATAGTTGACAAGCTGGGATATAAAACTGTTTCCACCAATCTTGCATCGGTGGCTTCCAATTTTTCCGATCTGGCAGGGGAATTTGAAAAATGGAAGGCCCTGGATCTGATAGTGGCCTACCATCATCCGGACATGGGGTTGTTGGTGGCAAATCCAAAAATTGCAGAGGAGCTTGCCGCGTTTGGGGTCCTGCGGAAACGGGAACTCCTGGTCATTTATGCGGGTAAAGGCGGTTCCCCGACGGATGAGCAATGCCATCAGGCGGCTTTACTGGCAGTTTCCCTTTTTGAAGGAAAAAAGCCGCGGATACCTCCGGAATTATACAAGGGTACTTTTACTGTAAGAAAACTGAAAAAGACGGATGAAAAATCCACAGGGAAAGATTCTCCGGCAAAGGCTCCGTCGAAGAGAGGGGGGAAAAGATCCGGAACGGGGTCCCGGGAAAAGGCCATTGCCGCAAGCTCTCCGGCAGGGGAGGCCGCCAGGGCAGCGGTCCCGCCGGCAACTTCCGTACCGCTCCCTGGTTCCAAGGGAGCGGTACGTATGACCCCCATGTATTCCGTGGTAGTACAAAATGAACTGTTCCACAATGGAAATGTGGAAGCCTGGAAACGCATCGTGGCAAGCTATAACGCCAAATATCCGGAATTACAGGTGTACATCTACTATGAAGGAGAACGGATTCTGGATATTAATTCCCTTTTCAAGTGGGGAAAGGTTAAACATGGAAGCGCCATTCAGTTTGCCGTCACGGGAAGTGACATAAAGGATGTGGCAAAGTTGCAACGGTACCTGATCCAGGGGGCGAGTAATCAGTTTGAGGCGTTCCTGCGTGGATCGGTGAGTAATGTGTTAAAATTATTTTGAAAAAGGATGCGATCATGGACAAGAGGATTCATTTTTTTAGTCAGAAGGATGTTATTCCCAAAAGTATTGCTCCAGAACTGCTTGGAATCCGGGGGCGGCAGGCCAATGAATTCGCAGAGTTGCAGTTTCCCATCCTGCCGGGCTTCATTCTGGATGCGGCCATCGCTTCGGATCTGCAGTCGGCGGCGGATATTGAAAAAGATGTGGATATCCTGCTGAATAAGTGTTCCGGCATTGTGAAAAAAAATTTTGGAGATACAAAAAATCCCCTGCTGCTCAAGATAGTAATATCCTCCAACCTGGCGGTTTCCAACTATCCTACGCTGCATAATTTCGGTCTTGTCAAGCCTACCATTGACGGTTTTGCCAAATGGGTGGGTGAAGACTTTGCCGCCCATGAGGTATTATTTCTGGTCCGGGGTATGCTTAAAATTGAGGAACGGATCAGGGAACTGGATGCAAAATCCCGGGAACAGGAGGAGATTAGCTCCTCCCTAAAGATCCTGGACCGGATGCTGGGGATCTCCGGGCCCTCCAATGAACTCGGCGGCAAACCGGACCCGGAGGGTATGAAAATTTCCAGAACCGCCGCCGAGTACATGGATGAGTATGCAAAATACTTGCCCCCGGGTTTTTTTGATACCGCCGGGGATCAACTCCGTATTGCCTTAAAGGAAATTTCCGGGATGCTCCGGATGGATGATCAGAATGACCGGGATACAGCCCTGCTGATTCAGCCCATGGTGTACGGCAACTATAGCAAGTCATCTTGTTCCGGGGATTATTTTAGCCGGAATGTGGTTACGGGGGAGAAAAAACTCCAGGGCCGGTTCTTCCGGGGCAAATTCAATGAGATTGGCGCTACAGGTCATGAAATTGAAAAAATAGACACGGCTTTTCTTAAGGAGCTTCAGAAGATTGCCTGGACTCTGGAGGATAAATTCAAGGAGATCCGGCATATCCGTTTTACCGTTGAAAACGGCACGCTCTGGCTTATTGAGCAGCGTCCGGTGGAGCAGAAATCTACCCAGGCGGATATCAAACTGCTCCTGGATCTGGCCAAACGGAAGATTGTGGATAATGACTATGTAATAAAAGCCATTGACCCAATGCAGCTGAATGAAATTCTTCATCCCGTTATCGATGTTTCCAGCGTACAGGAGCTCAAAAAGTGGAACGGCGGCATTGCCGGCGCTCCCGGGGCGGCCATCGGCAGGGCCTGCTTTAGCACCAATGCCCTCCTGGAGGCCCACAAGCTGGCCTTACAGAAGGGAGAAGACGCCCGGTTTATCCTGGTAGCAACCTCTTCCTTTGCGGAGGATGTCAAGGCTATTGAGATTTCCACCGGTGTTCTTACCGCCGAGGGGGGATATTCCGCCCACGCCTCGGTGGTTGCCCGTCAATACGGCAAGGTGTCTCTGGTAGCGCCGACCATGAAGATAAAGGGCAAAAAGGCAATCCTGGGGGATATCAGTTTTGCCGAAGGGGACTATATAACCGTCAATGTGCCCTATTACGGGGAAGCCTCGATGTACCTGGGTACCGCAAAACTGATAGAGCCCAATCCGTCGGAATCGGGGCTTCTGGACTTTATCGCCATGAGCAAGGGGTTCATCAAAAAGTTTCATGTCCGGGCAAATGCGGAAACTCCCCGGGACGCGGCTCTGGCCCTTTCCTTCGGAGCGGATGGCATTGGGCTGTGCCGGACGGAGCATATGTTCTTCGGGGCGGAGCGGATCAACGTATTCCGGGAGATGATCCTCTCGGATTCCCGGGAGGAACGGAAAAAATCCCTTAACAAACTGAAGAACATGCAACAGGACGATTTTTATGGAATCCTCAAGATCATGGCCGGAAAAGAGGTAACCATCCGGCTTCTGGATGCCCCCCTCCATGAATTTCTGCCCCACAACACCAATGAACTGGCGGACTTTCTTAAATATATGGAGAAGGTTAAAAAACAGAAAGTTTCCCGGGCGGATATTATTGCCCGTTTCGAGGCCCTGAAGGAATTCAACCCCATGCTCGGTCACCGGGGCTGCCGTATCGCCGTTTCTTATCCGGAGATCTATGCCATGCAGGTCCAGGCTATTTTTGAGGCCGCCTACAAACTGAGGGATGAAAAGGTAGATGTCCATCCGGAAATTATGGTGCCTGTTGTTATGAACGCTTCGGAGTTAAAGCTTATTGCATACGGAAAAAAAATTGAGGGGGCCAGTTATACCGGCATTGTGGACACGGAGGAGAATCTGCGGGAAAAACTCAAGGCCAAGCCGATACCCTATAATATCGGTACCATGATCGAGCTTCCCGCGGCAGCATTGGGGGCTGGGGATATTGCCAAATACGGTAGATTCTTCAGCTTTGGCACCAACGATCTGACTCAAACCACCCTGGGAATTTCCCGGGATGACTTTACCGCCTTTATGCCTGACTATACCCTCTTCGATTTGATCATTGGGAATCCCTTCAGCACCCTGGACCCGCGGGTTAAGGAACTTATTGCCCTGGCAGTTGAACGGGGCAGGCTTACCCGGCCCGATCTGGTCTGTGGTCTCTGCGGTGAACAC
>JAITJI010000068.1 GCA_031279015.1 Spirochaetaceae bacterium | reverse complement strand
CGACAGTTTTGGAACCCTGGACGGCGGCGTTAACTTTCTTCTTTATTCCAACCGCTGGGGCACGAACTTTAAGCAGTGGTTTGAGGAGGATCTGCGCCTGAGCTTCAGAACGGAGTTCCCTGTGCATTTAGTTTAGTAGTTGGCAAAACATCTCCGGTCCGATAAAGCTGAAGCGCTACAAAGCCAGTCTGGTCCGCATCACCTTTCGTACCGCCTTGAGGATATTTTCGTAACCCGTACAACGGCAGAGGTGGCCGGAAAGCAGTTTTCGCAGCTCGTCATCGGTGTATTCCTTTCCGGCGCTGAGGATCCCCGTGGCGGTGATGACAAAACCGGGGGTACAGAAACCGCATTGTATGGCCCCCTCATCGATAAAGGCCTGTTGAATATCCGATAGTTCCCCATTCGGCCCAAGCAGGCCTTCGGTAGTCAGAATCTCCTTGCCGTCTGCCCAGACCGCAAGGTAGATGCATGAGTTAAAACATTCCCCGTTGATGATCACGTTACAGGCCCCGCATTCCCCTACTTCACAGCCTTTCTTGACACTGGTCAGGCGGTATTCACCCCGCAGCATATCCGCCAGGGAAGCCCTGGGGTCAACCATGATTTCCGTTTTTCTGCCATTGATGATACACCGTACCGGAACGTTCCGCATCATACCGATCCCCCTGAGCGTTTGATGGCTTCCCGGAGGGCTCGTTTGGCAAGCTCCTCCACAAGCTGAAGCCGCAATTCCCTGCTGGCCCGCCAGCTTGAGCGGGGGTTCACATCGTTCAGGGCGGCTTTTCCTGCCTGCGTTACCGTCTCCTCGCTTACGGGCTTTTCGGCGGCAGCGGCTTCTGCGGTGGGGGCCCGTTTTGGAACAGGACCCGCCACGCCGTAGGCGATACGCATTCGCTCTATCGTTTTTTTGTCCGGTGAAAGCCGCACATTCACCGAGCAACCCAGCGTAGCAATATCCATGGCGTTACGCATGGCGTACTTTATATAATATCCATAACAGTTTTTGTAACTTTCCTTGGGTATGAGGATGGCCGTCAGGATCTCCGCCGGCCCCAGAGACACCTTTCCTGCGCTGATGTAATGCTCCTGTATGGGAACCAAGCGGATACCGCCGGAACTCCGGTATTCCATCACCGCATCTAAGGCGACCAGAGTAGAGGCGCTGTCAGCGGAAGTTACCCCGTTGCAGACATTTCCGCCGATGGTAGCGATGTTGCGAAGCTGAGGGCCGCCGATCATATCAACCGCTTCGCCCAGCACGGGGATATGGGCCTGAATGAGGGGATCTCTGGTGATATGGGAAAAACTGGTGAGGGGACCGATCCGCAGCGTCCCCTTACCGTCCATGGAGATCCCCCGCAGTTCATCAAGCTTTTGTATGCTCACCAGGGAGCAGCCTGCCATTTCACCTTCCCGGATCTTGATAAGTACATCGCTGCCCCCGGCGATGATCCGCGCTTCGGGGTGCTCCTGGAGAAGGGCGATGGCCTCTTCCGTCGTTGCCGCTTCGTAAAGGGCTTCTATATCGTACATTCCCCTTTCCTCCTTACACCTTACAGGAGTCCCGCTGCCTTGAAGGCCGGGTAGAGTACATGGGGGGTCATGGGAATCCTGTTGATTCCCACCCCGGTGGCGTGGAGGACTGCATTCCTGATCGCAGTAGCGCCGGGCACCGTCGGTGGTTCCCCCAGGGCCTTGGTCCCATAGGCGCTGGTGGGCTCATAATTTTCCACAAAGGCAACTTCAAGATGGGGATGATCCATGATGGTTGCCAGTTTGTAATCCAGGAGGTTGCCGTTGAGGAGCTTCCCGGTCTTTTCATCGTAGAGGAGCTGTTCATACATGCCAAATCCGATGCTCATGCTCATACCCCCGTGAACCTGGGCCTCCGCCATTTGGGGATTGATGAGCCGGCCGCAGTCATGACAGTTGACGATATCGATAAGCTTAACCTTCCCCAGGGGGATGTCAACCTCAACTTCCGCAAAGGCGCAGCCAAAACTGTAGGCGTTACTCTTTGCCTGGAGGGTGGATTCGGCGGTGATGTGTTCGGCATGTGCGTGACTGTAGAGGGTTTCGGTGGCCAGTTCCCCCAGGCTCATCAAAACCTGACCGGGGTTTGACTTTAACACAATGGCGCCATCGACAATATCAAGATCGCAGGGCTGTATCCGGGTATAGGTAAAGGCATTTTCGAGGATCTTTTCCTTGAGCAGTAACGCCACCTTTTTTATCGCCATGCCGCCGACATAGGTCTGCCGTGAGCCGTATGCTCCGGTTCCAAAGGGGGTAATGTCCGTATCCTGAGTGCTGATGACGTGTACGTTTTCCCAGGGGATACCCAGGGTTTCACTGGTCATTTGGGTAAAGACCGTATCCGCTCCCTGACCAATTTCAGTTTCCCCCAATTGTACCTGTACGCTGCCGTCCTGGTTCAACACCATCCGGCAGGAGGATACCTCGATTGAGATGGGCCACACAGCGGTGTTATACCAGAAGAGGGACATCCCAACCCCCCGGCGCAGGTGGCCTGTCTGGTTCTGGTATCGTTTCCGTTTTTCATCCCAGCCGATATAGGTCTTTCCCTTTTCAACACATTGACGGAAGGAATCGAAATAGTTGACGTTTTTCGAGAAGGGATCCTGGTATCCCACGGGCATCACGTTCATAAATCGGAATTCCAGGGGATCCAGATTGAGCTGCCGGGCGATGTCCTCGGCGTGGGATTCTACGGCGAACACCGCCTGGGGGGTACCGTAGCCCCGCATCGCCCCGGCGGCGGCGGTATTGGTATAGACCGTGTATATATCCACAAGCCGCGCCTTTTCATCCTGGTAGAGCTGGCGGAACACGTTGGTGCCCTTGGCGGCGATACCGTGCCCGTGGGAACCATAGGCCCCCTGATTTGAATAGGCGGTGTACTTCCGCGCCACAAGCCGCCCGTTGGGCCGCACATAGGAACAGAGGAATATCTTTTCCCCGTGCCGTACACGGGTTGCGTAGAAAACCTCTTCCCGGCTGAGTTCCAGCTTAACGACCCGCCCGCCCAGCGCCTGCGTCATAAAGGCGTTGAGGGGTTCGTAGAGGGCATCCTGTTTGTTCCCAAAACCTCCACCCAGGTAGGGTTTTATGATCCGGACCTTGCCCCAGGGGATACCCAGGGCCTGGGCAACGATACGGCGGACGATATGGGGTATCTGGGTAGAAGAAACTACCACGATCCGCCCGCTTTCCATATAGGCAAAGGAAACGGCCGGTTCAATATGGCAGTGCTGCACAATGGGAGTTTCAAAGACCCCTTCAATCTTGATAAGTCCCGGTTCCTTGATGGCCTCCCCATAGTTACCGTCTTCCACCGTAGTATGGGCCAGTATGTTCCGGGGAGAACCCTCGTGGAGGAGCGGCGCCCCCTCCTTCATTGCCTCCTCGGGACTGAGCAGCAGGGGGTACTCCTCGTAGTCCACCTTGATCGCCCGCAGGGCTCGGGAGGCCGCAACCTCGTCTTCGGCGATCACCGCAGCGATGTCATCCCCGTAGAGCCGCACCCGCCGGTTTAGCAGCTTCCTATCCATCGGATCCTGATGGGCAGGATCAGTTGACCAGGGGTGCCCTGCGGTAGGAAAACAGATATCGGGCACGTCAAAACAGGTGATGATCTTGACCACCCCGGGGATCTTTTCCGCATCACCGGTATCCATTTTAGTTACCAGGCCATTGGCGATGGTCGAATGGAGCACCTTTCCTATCAGGGCATTCCGTTCAACCAGATCGTCGGTATATTTTGCCCGGCCGGTTACCTTTTCAAAGGCATCAACCCGGGGAATACTCTGTCCCACACTCATAGAAACCTCTCTTCATTGCGGATACAACGCCGCCGCCGCCGCACTCTTTTCTCATGTCTCAAAATCCCAGTTTTTAAAACAGCCCCTCTTTAAATAATCTAACGAAAACAGGGGAATAGCAAGGGAAAAGCGACCTGATCCCGGACTTATAAGGCAAACACCCTGTCCTGCCGGACGCTTCCGGCGATAATCGCCCGAAGGCTGGAACGGAAAGAGGGGGGAAGACGGGATACCATCTGCCGGGCCATGTCCACTCCAGCCTCATCCTCAACTTGATTGAAAAAAAGCACCCTGTCTCCCCGGGCAGCGGCAAAGAGCCCCCGGGCGTTTCCCCGGCCGGTGATCACCCGCACAAGGTGGTCAAGGTTGAGGACCTCTCCCGGGGCGGCTCCGCTTAAGACGGTAAAGAGGGATAGCCGGTGAACAAGGTCCTCTGAAACCCCCCTGCCCAGGGGCCACAGGGGCAGGATGCCCACGGTGAGGCCGGTATAATCGGGCACCACGGGTTCAAAGTCCGCCCAAGCCTTGAGGGGCAGGGTGCGGGAACCATCTCCCTCCAGTAAAACCAGATCATAGCCGGGGACCAGCGCCGCAAGGGCAGCCTCCGGAAGGGCTTTGAGTTTGCCGGCGGATGTATCCACCAGCCCCGCCAGGGTTATCCCGGACGCTGCCCTCCACCCCGTGGATGGCGCTGCCGAAGCCTGACAGCGATCCGGACCTTCAAAAAAATGATCCCAGAGCCCCGCTTCCCGGGGTGGGACCAGCATTCTTGTAGTGGGACTCACCAGGACGCTGCGACATTCCCCCCCTAAAGCCGCTGTCTTTGCAAGGAGCCAGATGAGGGAAGTTTTGCCGCCGCTGCCAATGACGGTGATAACCTCCCGATTCGCAGATCCGGAACGCAGCCCTGCAAACCAGGCGCTCAGGGCTTCCATGGCCTGAAGACCCTTTCCCGCCGGCCTCCGGTTCCGGTCATAACAGCATATATGGCCCGGCAGGTTCCGTTCAAGGCCATCCGCGCCCTGTCAAAGTCCCGGGGACTTACCCGCAGACAGATGCCGCAACCCGCGCCGCCAATATCCACCGGCAGGGGCATCACCCCCGCCGGAATGACTGCGGCGATCAGCTTTTTTTCAGCGTCAATAGCATCCCGGGTATTGGCAAAGCTGAAGATGTACTCCGCGGCGCCATCGGCCATAGGGCCGGTAAGACCGTCGGATTCGCTCATAGATTGATGAGTTTTCCGGCGCTGCTCATGGCGGAAGCAATGGCGTACATGTTGGTTACGTTGCCGATGGCAAGTTTCTCCTTCAGGTTATAAAAGTCAAGGCAGGTACCGCAGCTGCTTATGATAGCTCCCTTCTCTTCCAAGGCCTTAAGATCCCCCAGGACATTGGAACCCTCGGTGGTCAGGCGTACCCCGGAATTGAAGAAGAGTATCGTTTCCGGAGGGGTATCAAGTTCCGTCAGGGAGTAGATAAATGCCTTGATCAGGATGGCCCCCAGATCATCACTGCCGGTTCCCATGGTGTTTTTCCCGATGGCCACCACGAGATTCCCCTCTACGGGTCCGGTCTTTTCGGGAATGGCGGAGGCGATTATGTTGACCAGAATCGTACCGTCCTCCTTTGCCTCATAGCTGAAGCCGCATCCCATCCCCTTCGCCATCTTTTCCAGATTCTGCCGGGCAACATCGTTATCCACCAGCACCCGGACACTGCTGCCGGTGGCGGCACTGCGGAGGGCTTTTTTCGCCTCAATGACCGGAATAGGGCAGGGTTTGCCTGTTACATTGATAATTTCCACAGGTTCCTCCTTATAAATTTTTACAGTAATACTACCGGATAATCTTCCCGGCTGCCAACCATCCCGATAATTGCGGCCACGGGATCATCCCTTTGAATATCCGCGCAGAGAGCCTGCGCATGATCCGCGGGAAGGGCTATCAACAGCCCCCCCGATGTTTGGGGATCAAAGACAATTTCCTGCATGGCCGGGGATACGCCTTCCGTTGCCGCCTTTCCTTCCATATAATTACGATTCCGCTGGCCCGCAGCGGTGGCGTAATACGCTTCAGCAAAGTCAAGAGCGCCGGGGAGCAGGGGAAGGGAACCGCTTTCGATAAAGAGGGTGTGATCCTGCCCTGCCATTTCGGCGGCGTGGACCATGAGGCCGAACCCCGTCACATCGGTACAGGCATGCACCGGATACAGGGAAAGTTGTTCCGCCGCATACCTGTTGAGCCTTTCCATAGAGGCCGCGGCTGCGGCTGCAACATCCTCTGGGGCCTTACCTGCCCGGAGGGCCGACATCACCAGTCCCACCCCCAGGGCTTTGGTGAGGATCAGGGCGTCCCCTTCCCGGCAACGGTTGTTGCGGAGGACCTTGCCGGGGTCAACAATACCGGTTACCGCAAGGCCGTATTTGGGTTCGTGGTCGTAGATCGAATGTCCTCCGGCGATAACCGTGTCCGCTTCCAGGGCCTTTGCCGCGCCTCCCGCAAGAATTTCCCGTAAAATGCCGCTGTCCAGCTTTTGGGGAAAGCAGACCAGGTTCAGGGCGTAGAGGGGACGCCCGCCCATGGCATAAATGTCGCTCAGGGCATTGGCGGCGGCGATTCTCCCAAAGAGGCAGGGGTCCTCCACCATGGGTGAGAAAAAATCCACCGTGGAAACCAGGGCCCTGTCCGGGGCAATCCGGTATACCGCGGCATCATCGGAACCGCCAAAACCGACGAGGAGGGAGGGGTCCTCTTTCACCGGCAGGGAGGCGAGAAAACCGGCAAGTTCGCCGGGACCGATCTTGGCGCCACAGCCCCCGGAAGTGCAGTTTGACAACAGGCTTACCGGATCATTCCGCCGGCCTGTTCCGGCGTTTTTTTCCCCGTACAACGTGTCTTTCATCGTTATTTTCCTTTACGAAGGGTTACATCCCGCAGAAAGTCGAGGATATCCGCCCCGCTGGGGGGACAGCCTTTGACGGAGGCGGTAAAACCGGCGGTACAGCGGCCAATCCCGGCGGAGCCACCCTTTCCCCGGAAGCCCTGACCAATACAGAGGGGTTCTTTCAACCGGCCGGTTTCATTCCGGTTCATCCGGGCCAGGGCAAAGATAAGGGCGGCGTAACAGGCGCTACAGGCCCCATCTTCCCGTATCAGGGGGCTAAGCTGCTGCACAAGACGCCCGGGCCGGGGCCTTTGGAAACCGCTCTTTGAGCCTTGATAGGGAGTATGGGGCGGCGAAAGCTCCCGGACCACCGCTTTGTGGGGATCCCCCAGGCCCACCCCGAGTTTTTCCGCAAGACCAATATAGGAAATACCGGCAGGGTCATAACCCATCTGTACTGCCGCCCAGGCGTCACAGAGGACCGGATCCCGGGCAGCAAAGACCCGTCCCGCGTAGACCGGGTTCCCCCCCTCCTCAAAATCGGGGTCCCCGCAGATCCCGTCCACCACGATGAAGTCGTTCCGGACCCGGGTATTTAAGTGGGCTATAGGCTTATGGAGCCCCAGGCTGTGAAAACGCCGTTTTTCCCGGTCCGGTATAATACCCTTGTTGTTTTTGAGGGTGCAGGTCAGCCGGGTCTGACAATGACCCTTGAGCACCGGCAGATTGATCATAAAATCTATCGCCATGGCGCTGTCGCAGATCTCAATCTTCATGCCCCGGCAGTCATAGAACTGCGCCTTGTCGGTCTGGGTATTGATAAGTTCCGCCCCGGTATCCCCGGCCAGCCTTGTGTAGCCGCAGCGGGGGAAGGCCTCGGCGGTACGGGCCCCCACCCAGGATCCTTCCAGGATCGCCGGGGTGCGGAACCCCTGCTCATGCAGGTAGCGGATAATCCCCCGGGCAATTTCCGGATGGGTGGTAGCCCCATCCGATGCCGGCCTGGCAACCACCAGATTTGGCTTGAGGCCTATCCGTTTGTTCCGGTCACCGATGAGTTCCGCCAGCGACGCCTCCCCGGCGAGTTTATAGGCCATTTCGGCAGGGTCTTCCCCGTATATCACCAGGATCTCATCCTTCTCCATACAAGTAACTCTGATTAAAATTGTTCTCTGTGTCAATTAACATTATAAGTTATACCGAAGGGATCCTAACCTATCAGTGAACTCTCATTAGACAATATGAAGTGCATCCCGTGATATAGACCGCGGATTTACCTACAAAGCAGGATTACCGCATATAACACAGGAGGCACAAGGAATGAAGGAAGTATACTACGCAGGGCTGGATGTCCACAAGAACAGTATCCAGATGGCGGTACTGGACAGCCGGAAGAAGGAACCGATAGCAGCGAAAAGGCTGCCCAACCGGGCGACCAGGATTGTGAAAGAGCTGGCGGGGTACCAGGAAAAAGGGAAGGTACAGATAGCCTACGAAGCGGGGTGTCTTGGGTATACCCTCTACCGGGAATTGACCGGGTTTGGGTTCGACTGCCGGGTGATTCCGCCTAATACGGTGTTTCACGGCGGGGAGGGGGCGGTGAAGACGGACTACCGGGATGCGGTGGACATTGCCTGGATGCTGAGGCGGAACGAGGGGGAGAGCATAGCGATACCGGAGAAAGAAGACGAGGCGGT
>JAITJI010000033.1 GCA_031279015.1 Spirochaetaceae bacterium | reverse complement strand
GGTTCCGGACTTTATCCAGCGTGCTGTTAAAAGAACGGGTCATATCCCCAATTTCATCCTTGCTATGGGCTTCCAGCCTCTTGGTGAGATCCCCCTCCCCTATATCGTTTAAAACCAGTGCCATCCGGTTCAGGGGGCTGCTGATGGCCCGGGCCAGGAACAGGGCCCCCATGGAAATCATACAAAGCATCAAAACTGCGATAATGATGCCGATAAGAAGCATCCGGTAAACGGGAGCGGCGATAACATTGTTTGGAATACCCAACATAAGCGCCCAGGGAGTAGTGGTGTTTCCAACAACAATTGGTACGTTGACAAAAAACATGTTTTCATTTAAGCGGGGCACATAATTGGTAAAAGAAAACATCTCTCCCCGCCCTATGGCGTTCCGCAGATCGTTCAGGTAGGGACCGGCGATGTCCTGCTCCGTTTCCATCATGGACTTTCCAACCCGGTTCGTATCAAAATGGGCGCCCACCAGTCCCTTGTTGGTGTATAGCATCGCAACGGTCCCCTCGTGGGGTTTTATCCGTTCCACGGAACGCTGGATAACCTCCATCCCAAGATCGACGTTTATACATCCCAGAAAACGGTTTTTATTCTTGACAGGCATGGCGACGGTGGTCATCAGAATATCCTGGCCGTTGACTCTATACATATAGGGTTCAACCAGGGTCTCGTTGCCGGTCCGTTTCGGCTCCAGGTAGTAGTCCCCGTCAACGGGGGTTTCGTAGTCCGTCAGGGGCTCCAGGACAGGGCCGGCATCGGTCCTGAACCAGTAGGAGAGAAACCTTCCCGTCTGGTCCGTTCCCGGCGTATTGACAAATTCCGCGTCCAGCCCGTCCAGGGCATTGGGCTCCCAGACGCTTGAAGCGGCGGCAATCTCGGCGTTCTCCTCAACCAGGGCCCGGAGCATCATATTAAAAATGGGCCGTCTGTCTGCAGGGTTTATTTCTTCATATTTTGACATAAACTGTCCGGTGGTACGGACCGCGTCCAGATACAGTTCCAGCCAAACTTTGATTGCCAGGGCATGTTCACGGGCCAGATTGGTAATTTCACTGTTGGTCAGATTGTATATCTGTTTTTTGGCAAGGTTGAGAATCGTCCCTGTCAGAGCGACGACGCCGATAAGATTCATAATCATGATCATGAGGATAAGTTTTTTGCCTATTTTCACGGAAAACTCTCTTGCGATATAAAAATTCCGGAATAACAGTGAGGTTTTCATCTGCCCGGGGTAAAATTCGTGTAAACACCAATTTTGTAAAATAATTTATATTTATTTTTGTAAAATTAGTCAATAACATTACGATAAAAATAAAAAATATATTTCACCGGAATATTTTTGAAATAAAATACAAAAAAATATAATAAAGTACAAATAGTGTTGTCAGGACTTGTGTGGACCAAAGTCCGGGAGCAGGCGCAAACCGGATGTTCGGCGTGGTATGGACTATGCCTTCCAAACATGGCCGGCAACAGGTAACTTTGAGCTAAAGGAGTAAGGGAAAGAGGACGATAAAAAAAATTCAGGAAAAATGGAAGAGCGGGCGCCGGAAACGGAGTGGCGGCTGTGGAAGTTTTTGGATGGATACGGCATTCCGGAAGGAGGCATCCCAAGTCCGAAAAGACAATGGGCCGTTAAATCTGAATGTGTTGAGGAAGCCGGCGTTAACCCGGCTAAGGGGGACAGCAGTGGTTAACCGGCCCCGGTTCAGTACCCGGCGTGGGAGTTTTAAGGCGTTACACCCCTGATTTCCTCCGTTCCGTCTTGTTTGGAAAGCAAATGCGTTTGTCCTGTATCCGCATAGAACAGAAAATCGTAAAAAGACACATGAAATGATATTGAATTCCGGCGCACAGTATGCTATGGTAATAACATTATTCTGAGAGAGAGGTGCTATATGGCATACCAAGTCAGTGATGCATGCATAAATTGCGGGTCCTGCGACAGTGAATGTCCGGTGGAGGCGATTTCCGAAAAGAATAATGCCCGCTGGATAGATCCTGAAAAATGCCAGGACTGCGGCGCTTGCGCCGGCGTCTGTCCTACCGAAGCTATCTCCGCCCAATAAGGGAGGGATAGCTTAGGTGCCAGGCAAGGGTCAACCCTTGCCTTTTTTTATAAAATTTATGCCGATATATGGATCATGATGAAACGAGGGGGTCTGTCCTTCATCCTGTTGGCCGGCATTCTGGGGCTTTCCTGGCCGGTTGAAAACCCGGAAAACGGGTATCCTGCCATTGGCCGGCTTGATATGGGGGATACGATCTTCAAACAGTACATCGCCGATGTGGAGATTGCCCGGCAGCGTCTGTTTGCTTCGGTTCAGGACAGGGTTGTGGGAGAAGACCTTACGGTGTACGCCTATACCCCGCAAAAAGGGGAGGACATATTCAGCCTTGCGGCAAGGTGTAATATCCCCTATGCAGCGCTGGTCACCCTGAACCGGCTGCCCCACCCTGCCCTTCCGGAGGGCGCCGGGACCCTGCTGCTCCCCTCGGTGCCGGGCCTGTTTATCCCGGAAAATACCGATTCCGATCTGGAGCGGCTCCTCTTATCCTCCCGGGGTAGAGAACCGGGACTCATGGTGACTCTGATCCGGAACGGCGCAAAGGAACGGTTCCGTTTTATCCCCGGGGCAGACTTCAGTCCTACGGAACGGGCCTTCTTTCTGCATCGGGAATTCCGCTTCCCCCTTAAAAATTACCGCCTTACCAGCGCCTACGGCCTCCGGGTGAGTCCCATAACGGGAATTCCGCGATTCCACGGGGGACTGGACCTGGCGGCCCCCGAGGGAACCGAAGTGTACGCCGTTCGGGACGGGGTGGTAAGCGAAGTGGGGGAAGATCCGGTATACGGCAGGTATATCATCATCAGTCACGGGGAAAACTGGGCCAGCCTCTACGGACACCTTTCTTTTATCGCCACAGACTTGCGCAGTTCCGTACAATCCGGTAGTCTTATAGGAAAGGTTGGATCTACCGGTTTATCCACAGGCCCCCATCTGCATTTTGAGTTACGACAGAACGGAAAAACCCGGGATCCGGGAAAATATCTATTTAAAGAAGGGATTCGGCAATGAAGAGCCGTTTTTTTATATATGTCCTGTTTGCAGTATGCCTTGTAGTCTCCCCTTCCGTAAGGGCGGAATCGATACGGGTGATAATCGCGGGAAGTACCGAAATTTCTCTGAACAATACCGGGGGTGAGACCCTGTCTATGTCATACTCGGATGCGGCCCTGATCCTTCTGGATGAGGAAGTCCGTTTTTTCAAGGGAATAGAGCTGGAATTCGTCGTTCCCCAGACTTATCTTCCCTATAAGGGCAGCCTTGGCATTGCCCTGTATGCGGATCTGGACCGAATCCCCGAACCGGGAATCGCCGACCTTGAGGCCCGGCAGCTCAGCTTTGAACCTATACCGAACAAGATCCAGACGGTCTACCAGATCCCCCTCCGCGCCGGTCACGGCCTGCGGACCAGCCCCTATGCATCGGTTCCCACGGGGATCGTCCTTCCCGCCGCTTTTCCGTTGCTCTTCCGGATCATGCCCATCATCAAGGGCATTGGTGAACAGATCGAGGCCATGCGTTTCAGTTTGAGCGTAAAACCCATCCTGGGGGATGAGGGGGCGGTAAAGATCGCCGTCCGCTATCCGGAGAACCTCCATGACAGACCCCTGACGATCCTCATCGACGATGAGGTGATTGAAAACCCCGGGGAAGAACGGCTCATCAAGGAGGGGGAACATCATCTGGTGGTCCTCTCCAATGATTACCGGAATGAAAGCCGGCGTTTCCGTGTGGAACGGGGCAAGGTCCTGGATCTGACCATCAATCTCCAGGATCCGACCCCCCTGGTTATCTTTGAGGCCCCGGAAAACACGCAAATCTACCTGGACAATCAAAGCCTGGGGAACAACCCCCTGCCGGTGTCCGTTGAACCGGGGACTCACGAGGTTAAATTCCAGGTGGGAGATTATGCTGTTCTCAAGCCCCTGGTGGTACAAAAGGGGAAAACCTACCGGGTTGCCCTCTCGGTAGATGTCCGGATTTTGGAAAATGATTAGGGATTTTGGAAGCCTGTTCCGTTTTGTAAAAATAGGTATTTATTGTTGATAATGTGTAAAGATCCGGCGGGTCCGTACCGATACTTAAAGTGTCGGACCTATAGTTCCCCTCCCAAATCACTATATTTCCGACATGCCTCAAGGGCAGGGCCGGCATCGGACCTTTGGTTCGCCGCCGGCCTTTTTTTCCGCCCCGTCGGGCTTGGGATTCTATGCAAGAATCCGGTCCTGACCCCTTTTCCGGATAACATGGTTTTGGTTATAATAAAGAAAGTAGAAATATGAAAGGCTTCATCTTTACCCGTATTCTGGCAGGTATTACGATTATAGCGGCGGTGTTTATTGGCATAGCCCTGGGTTTGTCCTTGGCTGCAACGGCCAACATCAGACATCAGGAAAATTTTGTCGAATTTGCCCCCGCTCTGCCAACAAAGATCCTCGATATCAACGGCAGGCTGATCACCGAATTTTCCGCCGATGAAAAGCGGGAACTCGTTTCCCT
This sequence comes from Spirochaetaceae bacterium, assembly GCA_031279015.1. Classification (GTDB taxonomy): domain Bacteria; phylum Spirochaetota; class Spirochaetia; order Treponematales; family Breznakiellaceae; genus JAITJI01. The sequence continues at coordinate 9,983 of JAITJI010000033.1, read as the reverse complement.
GAGTGAACTGCCCCGGCACCTGATCTACGCCGTATTGGCCCGGGAGGATCCGGATTTTTACAACCATCGGGGTTTTAGCATCCGGGGTATAGCCCGGGCGGCCTTTGGGCAGCTTACGGGGCGGAATCTGGGGGGAGGGTCCACCATTACCCAGCAGGTAGCGGGCACCCTCTACACGGACCGGACGGAATACAGCATCTCCCGGAAGATCCGGGAGCTCTGGTGGTCCTTTCAACTGGAACGGCGATACACCAAGAATGAGATCCTGGAGATCTACCTGAACTACATGTACATGGGTCCCGGAACCTACGGCGTGGAAGCGGCGAGTAAATACTTCTTTGGACACGGCGCCCGGGAGATAAGCCTGGCGGAGGCGGCCATCCTCGTCATTCAGCTTTCGAGCCCCGCCCGGTACAATCCTCTGGACAATCCCAACACCGCCATGGACCGGCAGCGTGTGGTGCTGGACCGGATGATCGAATTTGGCTATACCACGGCGGAGGAGGCGGAGGCTTCCTTCAACGACTACTGGGACAACTACGATTATACCCGGGCTTCCACCTCGGCCTACTACAACCGGGAGGATGCCGCCCCCTGGTTCAGTGAATACGTCCGCCGGGAGCTGGACGGGATGATGTACGGGACCATGGATTACTACCGGGACGGGTACACGGTATACACCACCCTGGACCTCTCCTTTCAGGAAGCGGCCGCCAAATTCATGGAGCAGGGTTTGATCCGGGCAAACAGGGAATTCTCCGGCTCCCAGGGGACCCGGCTGATCAGGGCCGAACGGGTCTATGCCCCCATAGTGGACCTCCTCTCTCTCTACTTTAATCTTGGAGAGATCCATGCCACTTCGGAAGCCCAAAACGAACAGAAGGCCCTGGCGCGATACACCAAGATCGTCAACCCTGTGGTGGACATGGCGGCCCTGATCTTTGGGGTACAGGACCTAAAGGTGCTGACCAATACCGCCTATGTGGACCTGAAAAACACCACGGAACAGAATGTGGTGGAAGGGGCCCTGATCACCATCGAAAACGAGACCGGGTATATCAAGGCCATCATCGGGGGGTCCCGGTATGATGAATCGAACCAGCTTATCCGGGCCACCCAGGGCCGGATCATGCCGGGGAGTTCCTTTAAGCCCCTCTACTATTCGGCGGCCATCGATTCAAGAAAATTCAATGCCGCCTCCCTGATCTACGATCTCCCCATGGTGTTCCATAACGAGAACGGAACCCCCTATATCCCCCTCAACTTCCGGGGTGAGTGGAAGGGGCCGGTACTCCTCTATGAAGCCCTGGCCCAGTCTATGAACGTTCCCTCTCTCAAGATTTTGGATGGCATAGGCTTTGACGCAGCCATAGACCGGGCCGCTGCCCTCCTGGGCATTGACGATCCCGATGAGAAACGGCGGACCTTCCCCCGGGTCTACCCCATGGGGCTGGGGATCATTTCGGTGGCCCCCATCCAAATGGCCCGGGCCTTTGCTGTTTTTGCCAACCAGGGCCGGGATGTAACCCCCATGGCGATCCGGTCGGTGGAAGACCGGAACGGCCGGGTGGTCCTGGATACGGAACGGGAACTGCGGATACGGCAGAGACGGATGGGCGGCGATATTCAGGTGATAAGCCCGCAAAACGCCTATGTGATGACGGGTCTGCTCAAAAAAACTGTGGAAACAGGAACCCTGGCCCATGGATCCGGCTGGGGTTCCAAATTTACCTTCCGGGATGAGGATGGTAACCGGTACCGGATCCCCGCCGCCGGTAAAACCGGAACAACCCAGAACTGGGCCGATGCCTGGACGGTGGGTTATACCCCTTACTACACCACAGCCATCTGGTTTGGTTTTGACAAACCCGGCAACTCTCTGGGACTCTCCCTCACCGGGGCAACCCTGGCAGGTCCGGTTTGGGGGGACTACATGCGGGAGATCCACCTGGGCCTGGAGATGAAGGAATTTGCCCGGCCCGATTCGGGGATAATCGACGTCACCGTCTGTTCCGAGACAGGCCTCCTCAAGACTTCCGCCTGTCCCGGAGACATTACCCTCCCCTTCCTGGCGGGAACCCAGCCCACCGGTTACTGTGACGTACACAGCAGCAGGATGCCGATAAACTCCCTGGCGTCCCTGGACACCCTGCGGCTGGATACCTTATCCATTAATGACAATGTATTAGGGGAACTCCGGATGCCGGAACTGCGGCAGGACCTCCTGCCCAATAGGGGAACTACGGAGATCCGTAGCGGCCGGGGCGGATCTCCTCAGACCGGAACCGGCCTGACCGGCAATGAGAATCCCCGTCTCTTCACGGAATCTCCGGATTATGAACCGGAACTGCCCAATTACAATCCGCTTCTGGATTAGCACCTAAGGACCGGACGAGGGTAGAGGTTCATGCAGATACCGGTGGAAGATATCATCGTAAAGAAAAGGATCCGTCAGGACATGGGGGATATTCCTGCCCTGGCGGAAAGCATGAAGCGGTTTGGCCTTTTGAGTCCCCTGGTGATAAATGAGAGGAATGAACTCATTGCCGGGGGCAGACGGCTTGAAGCCGCCCGGTACCTTGGCTGGAAAACTATTAACGTGGTGGTTCTTGATATTCCGGAAAAACTGGCAAAACTGGAATACGAGATCGAAGAGAATATCCAGCGTCAGAATTTTAGTCCCGATGAAATTATCCGCGCCACCAAAGAGTTAAACCAGATGCGGAATCCCGGTTTGTTCCGGAGGATCCTCCGCGCCCTGGTTCAATTCTTCAGGGGACTCTTCAGGAGTTTGAAGGCTTAAGGGGTTCCCAAGACCAAAACCATGAAAAGGAAGTCTGAAATCCTCAGGGATCTCCTGGTGGATCGTTTTTCAGATGTATGGAATCTCCTTTCGGAAACAACCCTCTTCCTCAGCCGTACCGGGGAATTCAGCCAATACGAAAATCAGCTCCACGGGCTCCGGTTAAGGTTGCAGCAATGTCACAAAAATTCTGAACAGATCGGAGACATCCGGTCGGAACTCATCGAACTGAGGCGGAGTCTGCGGCTTTTGGGTTACGATCTGAGTCTGGGAAGACAAAATCTCATATTCGATGGTTTCCGTCACGATGACTGCATGGCAGAAGGATTCAGGCGGATTGTTCTGTTTATCGGCGATACTATCAACAATGATACCGGTATCTATTGGTACACCGGAGAGGAAAACCACATTGCCCTGGCGGATTTTTTGGAGAAACGGCTGAAAAGCAGCCACACCGGTGAACGGCAGATCCGAATCCGGGACCGTCACTACCTCTGGTATCGCCACCGGAAGGCGGAACTTATCCTTTCCGGATCGGATACGGAAACCAAGGGTGATTATGAACACCTCAAGGCCAGGGGAGAGGCGAATCCCCTGCTCTTCCTGAGTAAACTAAAGAATCTTCGTTAGAACCCGTGCAGGGCCTCTCCCTTTTGGTATGTCATTGTTCCGGAAGCCTGTGGTATAGTAAAAACATGATCAACAAAAACCCTGCCGGAAAAGGCCGGTCTTACCGGCTCCCGGTCTGCTGCCTCCTGTTAAGCGGCATCCTGGCTGCCTGCGCCGGGTTGCAGGGGAAGGAGGAGCCCCCTCCGGAGAGCCCGGCGGTATTGGATGCGGACTCCCCGCGGGCTGTTCCGGTCTATGCCAAAGAGGATCATCCCCTGCCCGGGAATCTTCGCTTTATTCCGGCGCCGGTTCCGCAGCTGCGTCTCCCTCCGGGGGTTGGGATCATACGGCGGGAACCCGGGAGTCCGGAGCCTCCGTCCCGGGAAGCGGTTCCGCAGGACCTGGAGGAATCTTTTAAAACCGGTTATATCGAGGCCCTGCTCCGGGATACGCCCCTTGCCGGGGTCCTGGGGGGGGACTTTGTACATGGATGGCCCCCTGAAAAGCCCGCGGCATGGGTACAGAACTGGCGGAGCGCCGAACCGCAGCCCAATTCCTGGGGGCTCCCCTCCCTCATCCTGGGCCTTCGGGGCATTGCGGGGGACCGGGTATTTGCCGTGACAGGGCCCATCCTCGACGCCTACGGCAGGGGAGAAGGGCTCAACGGAGCCAATGGCGTGGCGGGTTACGGCGCCCCCCGGGGGGATCCCTTTCCCCTGGGCACGGGTTTTGCCCAGCGTTTTGATCTGGGTCTTTTCATCCTGGAGGCGCCGGAAAAAACGGTCTTTATCCCCGGGGAAGCTCCCTCGGCTGTTCTCCCCTGCCCTCCCCAAACGGGTTCCTTTCCGGAGGGCAGCCCGACGGAGCGGGAACGGATAGGAGAAGCCTTCCGGAGCGCCTGGAGGATTGTGATCGACACCCAATACCGGCCCCCGGAGGATCCTGCGGCAGCCCAGGGGAGTCCCGCTGAAACCCCGGAACAGACCCCCCTCCGGCCTGACGGAGAGGTTGTCTATTACCCCTTCAGGGTGATCCCCCAGGCCGGAGGGGGGGAGCTTCCGGTAGGGGGAGTGTATGTCCAACTCTTTGAAGAAGCTTCCATTGTTTTCCTCCTGGCCGATTCTCCGGCCCTGCCCTTCCGTGTTCGGGTCATCAGGCATCCCTTTACGGAAGCCCTCCTGGCGTCCGGCCGGAGCCGGCTGCCCGGGGCGGAAAACCTGATGCCGGTGGAATTCACGGGTATGCGGGAGGATGATACAACCTGGTTTAGCGCCCTGCTGCAGGGCCTGGCCCTCTACGGCATCCCCCTGACCGATGAACTTCCCCATTACGGGGACGGAGCATACAGACGGGCCCAGCGTTTCTCCCGGGGCTGGATGATCCTGGAGGAATCCGCAACGCCGGACCGGTGATCCTGGATCGGAGGATCTCCAATTGACCAGTTAGGTTTAAATCTCTAGTATCAAAGAAATTGTTTTCTATAAATTATTGCATTTTTTTAAGGAGGGAAATGAATGGCTGAGACTAATGGACAAATGTTGATAGGCATAGGGCTCTACCTGGTAGTGATGATCGTCATCGGGCTGTGGTATGCCCGGAGGAGTAACGCCAACCCCGAGGAGTATTTCCTTGCAAGACGGGGTTTTGGCCCCTGGATAGCAGCCCTCAGCGCCGAGGCTTCGGATATGTCAGGGTGGCTGCTCATGGGGCTGCCTGGTGTGGCCTACTTTACCGGCTATGGGGAGGCCTTCTGGACCGCTCTGGGGCTCTTTATCGGCACCTGGGTGAACTGGGCACTGGTGGCCAAACGGCTGCGTTCCTATTCCCAGATTGCGGATAACGCCATCACCCTGCCGGAATTCTTTAGCAAACGTTTCCATGATAAAAAGCGGATTCTGCTGACCATTGCGGCTATTATCAGCATGGTGTTTTTTTCGATCTATGTGGGCGCACAGTTTATCACCTTTGGCAAGCTGTTCAGCTATGTGTTTAACACAAATTTTGTCGCCATGGTGATTCTTGGGGCGAGCCTGGTCATGCTCTATACCCTCCTGGGGGGCTTCATGGCCGTTGGTATGACGGATCTGATTCAGGGACTCCTGATGGTGGGGGCCCTGCTTCTGGTCCTGATCTTTGCCTTCTTCCACGCCGGCGGCGCCGCCGGTATTGCAGAGAGCCTGGCCGCCTTCCCCCGGTTTACCGATTTCTTCGGCATAGCGACTCCGATTACGGAAAACGGTGTCCAGCAGGTGGTAAACGGCGTACCCCAGTTTGGATCCGGCGCCACGTATGGATTCCTTACCATTATTTCTACTATGGCCTGGGGGCTTGGTTACTTCGGTATGCCCCAGGTACTGGTCCGTTTTATGGCCATCAAAAAAACATCCATGGTCCGTACATCCCGTAACATCGCGGTTGTCTGGTGTTTCATTGCCCAGACCGCGGCGGTTCTTATCGGGATCATCGGCCGGGCATATCTGCCGGGATTGCTTACCAGCGCCGGGGCTGCGGAGAATATCTTCCTCCACCTGGGGACCCGTTTTTTCCCGCCCCTTATCGCGGGCATTGTTATATCGGGAATCCTGGCGGCTTCCATGAGCTCTTCCGATTCCTACATGCTTATCGTGGCCTCTTCCCTGGCAAACGATATCTTTAGGGATGTGCTGAAAAAAGACGCCAGCGAAATCCTGGTCATGTGGGTTGCCCGGATCTCCATGCTGGCGGTAACGGTCTTTGGCGTGATCATCGCCGTATCGGGGAACGACTCCATCTTCCGGGTGGTCTCCTATGCCTGGGCAGGCCTCGGCGCCGCCTTTGGCCCCCTGGTCATCTTCTGCCTCTTCTGGAAGCGGACAACCTTCTCCGGGGCGATAGCGGGGATGCTCACCGGAGGCGCCATGGTGATAATCTGGAAAAACGGCATCAGCAAACTCGGCGGCGCCTTTGCGGTTTACGAATTGCTCCCCGCCTTTATCCTCTCCTGTCTGGTGATCTGGATCGTAAGCCTTGCCACGCCAAAACCGTCGGTGGAGATCGAAAAAGAATTTGAAGCCGCTAAAACGGCAGAATTCTAAAAACCCTTTGAAAACAGGGGATTGCTTGATTTTCTGCCCCTGAGGACCCCGCAGGGACAACATGGCCAAATGGTCATGTTGTCCCCTGTTGCATCGAACCGGCGGTTCACAGCAATTAGGGTACTGTACGGCATTTTATTCCTGCGCGGATCCTAAACCAGATTCCTCATGGTATAGGTAATCAGCTTCACCTCACCGGTCATGCCGTAATCCTGCGGTTCCAGAGGCGGGATGTTGAAGGAAGGGGGATTATTATCAGCCCCTTCGGTCTCCTCCGCAGCAGAGGCATGGGTCATTGATTCCACGGTCTTTGCAATAATGGCATGGTAGTTACGGGCCAAAAGGCGGTTGTTCAGCGTACTTGACACCTCGACAGTAATGCTGTTCTCCCCCGGAACCAGCAGTTCCGTTATATCAGCCTTCCTGCGGTTAAAGTCAAAGGGGGGCCCTTCTTTGCCGTTCACAGAGAGGGCGGCGGAATTGCCGTTGGTAGATTCTATACTGAGCATGGCGCCGTTACCGGCGTGCCAGCCCTCCGGCAGGGTAAAGCGGGTGGTGTAACGGCCCACCCCGGACACCGCAGGTCCTGCTGCGGGAATCTCCCGCCAGGGCTTGAGTTCCGTGGGACCTACAGGAATAGGGGTCTTCCTGGTTTCATAGTACACCTCCCTGGTAACGATGCCCAGGCCCCGGTCCTCGACGATGGTTTTCTTTTCCCCCTCGTCCCAATCCTCCAGTTCCAGGTCCCATGTTTTAAGGATGATGTCATCGGGGACGGCAGCGACTTCCGTCTTCAGTTCCCTGCCGTCGCTCAACCTGGTTGTATAGACGCCGCTGCGATAAGCCCTGAGAACCAGCCTGCCCTCCCGCCGCAGGATTTCACCGGCATCGGTACTGATGGCGTAGAACGGATCCGCCCCGGCGGTATCCACCGCAATCAGCGCGGCTTCTCCGGGCGACAGGATTACTGTCACGGTAGTATGGGTGGCGCTCCTGACATAAACGCCCAACTCCTCCGCCTCACCGGTCCAGCAGTTAAGGCGGCAGGGCTTGCCCGCCCCTTCTATGGCGATGTCACAGCTAAAGGCTTTTCCCTGAGCATACCTGTAGTTGTACACAAAAAGGTACCGTTTGTCCCCGTCTTCACGGAGGCTGGTAAGGATATTCCTGTTGGGCTCCGTAAAGGCCGCCCGGGGATTCACCCCCAGGGACCTGAGAATATCCCCTGTTTTTGACTGGTCATTTGATTCAACCACATTGGCCAGGGCTTTCATCTCCTCCATCACCGCCGCCAGTTCGCTGTCGCTTTCACCATTAAAGGGGCTGTAGGACGCCGCCTTCCCGTGGGTTTTGGAAACCGTAGGCCGGATCTTCTCGGTAACACCGTTTACCAGAACAACGGGGAGCCCCGCCTTGGCCAGCGCGAGGATCCGTTTTGCGGACGATAGGGGCAGGACCTCCTGGTAGATCACCAAGGCCCGGTATCCGGGGCCGTCCGGGGCCAGTTCCCCTTCGGCATAAGTGATGTCCTCATCCTCCAATATCTGAGGGGCAAAGTAATCGAAGGTGTAACCCGCGTTTTGCAGGCCCATATCCTGCCAGTAGATCCCCTGGTTGGCCCGCATCAACTGGTTTTCATACATATTCTTTTCTTCGGATCCGAAGACATACAAATTGTTGAAGTTATAATCCAGCCGCAGGATCCCCAGATCTATCCGGGGTTTGCCCTGACGGAGGATCATCTGATACCGGGCCAGCATGGCGGTCCAGCCGGGATAGTGCTGGTAAGCCGGCTGTCTGGAGCCGAAACGTTCCGAGAAGATGGGCCACATGCCCTCGTGGCCCGGCCAGTAGGTAGCGCTCTCGGAACCGGCAATGGAGGAGTAGCCGTGGAGAACCGTGCGGGCCACCCCGGCGGCAAACTGGGTAAAGATGATCTGGGTGTAAAAATCCAGCCCCATCTGATAGTTCAGCAAGGTGGCGCCGGTTTCACTGGAGTAGAGCTTGTTAAAAAGATGCGCCGGACCGGCAAGGTTACGGTAGGGTTCAATCTGGGAGGCGAATTCCAGGGATTCCGTTTCAATGCCGTCCACGTATTTTCCGGGGATGGATATTTCAAAGGGCATACCGTAGGAGATCTCCGCCCGGAGTCCCATTCCGTTTTTATGCAGCCACTCCGACATGGGTTTCAGCATGTTATCGATGTAGAGCTCCGTCATGGTCTGGTAGAGATCGTTCCGGGTTTTTCCGATAAAGGGCTCCTCCGATTCGTAGCGGTACTGATAGTCACCGAGCCCCCCCATGAGACCTCCCTTCTTCAGCACAAAGGGGAGACAGAGGGTAAGATCGTAGCCCCGGCGCTTCCGGAATTCCTCAAGCAGGTGGTAGCCCCAGAACTGGCCGCCCCGTCCGTAGGTGGAGAGTTCCAGGGAATCCATATACATCTGCACCCGGCCGTTTTTCCGTATCAGGTCCCGCAGTTCCCCGGTCAAAACACTGCTGTTCCAGTAATCGATGAGGGCGTCGATGCCGTAACGGTCGATATAGTTTACCGTGTAAGACACACTCACCGAAGGCGTGGCGGTCTGACCCGTTCCGTGGAGCCAAAAGGCAAAAAGTTCCCAGTCCCCCGCCGGAGCGGTCCAGTTTAGACTTTCACCGGAGACCTGGCCGGTTAATACCAGGGCGCTCTTTCTGTCCAGGAGGACGGCGCCCTCCTTCTGCCCGATCCGTTTGACGGCCACCACGGCGACCAGTTCCTGAACCTTTACATTGGGCATTTTGATAAGCGCCCGCTGCAACGGACCGGACCGGGATTCCCCTGTCTTAAGGGATTCCACCGTGTAGTCCAGTTCCTTGGCCGCTGCCCGGTCATCGGGGCTGATGGTGGTGAGGTTTGCATTGGACCAGTTGGTACCGCTGGTAAAGCTGACCCCCATGCTCCTTGCGGTGGCCTCCCGGATAATGGTTTGAGAGTCATGGACCCATTCCTCTGAACCCCAGCCATAGAGGGAATGATCGGCCCCCGGTTCATCCATGGCAAGAAATTCCACCGCGCCGAATCCCGCCTCGTGCAACAACCGGATGTCATTCTTCAATGTTTGGTCGGTGTGGAAGCCCTCCGCCAGCCACCAGCGTACATCGGGCCAATACTCAATAGGCGGCTTGTCCAGCCGTTTTTGCAAATCCTTCATATACAACCTCCATTATTGTCCCAGGTTAATGACCCGGCTGTTTTTTTGTCTGACGCTGATCCCGAAGCGACTGGGTGATCTCCGCCAGACGGGTTTTATTGATAGTATACCCAAGACCGAAAATGAACAATGCCACAAGGTTCAGGGCCGCGGGTGCTACGATAACCGCCGCGAGGATCCCCGCTTTGGTCACATCCGACTGGGCCTGATTCGGCACATAGCCCGTGGCGGCAAGGATGTAGCCGGGGATGGCCCCGCCGATCCCCATGGCCGCCTTGACGATAAAGGAATTGAGAGAAGCTA
>JAITJI010000025.1 GCA_031279015.1 Spirochaetaceae bacterium | reverse complement strand
TACAAACTGCTGTTCCCTGCCGCTGATGACCGGGTTCCGGGGATGGGGCAGGGCAATGCCTTTCCCGATGCCCGTGGACATCAGGGCTTCCCGTTCCAGCACCGCCTTCAGAAGATCGTCCTTAGGTATGGATAAGGGCAGGGGAACCAGATTGATGATCCCGGTAAGTATTTCCTGGGGAGTATTCCCCGCCACATGGTACAAAACGCCGCCCCGCTCGATCAGTTCAGCCAGAGTTCCTTCAGCGGTCTTTTCTTCCATTTATATTTATATCCTCATCGCATGTTCCGCCGGTTTCAAAAGTCCTTTTTCACCGGCCCCATTCCGGGCTTTTTTACCGGGCAATGGGAACGCAGCTTCCGGTTGTACCGTTCCCTATCAAATAAACCGGGATCGAAATCCGCGCCCACTTCATGCCGGGCGGCCTGTTTTTCAGGATCACTGCCTTTTTCCAAAGCGGCGAGGATTTTTCGGAACCGCAGGGGACCTTCGACCAGTTCCGGGGGTGGCGCTCCGGCGCCCGCCACACAGCGGATCGCCTCTTCCGGTCCCTCATCTTCACGGGAGAGGATAATAATCCGGACCATCCACTTGGTTCCGTATTCATAGGCCAGTTCCGCCACCCCCTGGGAGGCGAGATCCCCTATCCGCGTCTTCCCGTCCAGGGTTTTCCGGCCTGGCATACCGTCCTGCATCTCAACACTGAACCGGTGCATAAAATTGTCTTTCCAGTCCAGGAGAATCTGAATAATCAGGTGCAGCTCTTCCAGCCGGCAGGACTCAGGGATCGCCACCCGGCGCCATACGTCTACTCCGCCGACGCTGATTTGAACCGTCCGCCAAACCTTATTCTCCGTGTCTCCGGCCCGGACGGGACGGACCACCGACAGGTTATTCCGCCGGAAACTGTCCAGGGCGTCCCCAATCAGTTCTTTAATATCCTCGTAGGTTTCGATCATACTGTCCAGCGTATTGTCCATGGTCTCCATCTCCGCCTCCGGCGGCGGTTCATCCGTATCCAGGTCTTCCAGCAGGCCGGCGGCGTGCCCCTGTATCTGGGAAAGCACGATGAAGGTATGTTTGGGCAGCCAGGAGCTGTCAATATCCCCCTTGTGAAGCCGGGCGGCCAGGTCTATCACCGCGGTATGCAGTTCCCCCACCCGCTGCCTGATGGGGCCCATGCCCTGATCCGTAAAGAGGCTGTAGGTACCATAAAATTCATCCAGGGCATCGGAGATATAATCCGCCAGAAAATCCCATTCCGCCTCTTCCAGGTGAATGACCGGCGGCACAATCCGGTTTATGATATGGGGAATATCCCCGTCGTTGCGGAACAGGGCGTCCCGGACATAGGACTGAACCACAAATTCCGAAATGGGGATTTTTTTTCTGAACAGGATATCTTCCACCATGGTCTGATCGGGAAGGGACGGAATACCCTCGATATCCTTATTGTCGGGGATTTCCTTCCCGGCGTACCAGAACCGGGTTTCGATGCCGTAGGGGACGGTCTCAATGCGGTCGGTTTTTTCGTAGAGAAAATCTTCCAGGGCATAGGCCGGAATATCCCGCATCCGTTTACCGCCGTACCAGTAGGCGTAGGCGATCTGCTCCTCCGTGGACGAGCCGGGCCCCAAAAGGGCGAGACTGTCCTCAAAACCGCTCTCGGCGGCCTCGAACCAGGCGTATAAATCGGCCTGGGCCCACTCGTCCTTCCCCACCCGCTCCAGTTCAAACTCGCCGGCTTTCCAGTCCCTGGTCCGGGCCACAAACCGGTCCCCCGGCACAAAGGAGGTTTCCCGGTATATGTTCCGCATATCCAGGGTGGCGATGGAAACCTCCGGGGGGTCTTCGTAGGGGTCGCTGTTATAGGCGGATTCATTACCCGGATTATCCCGGGCCACATACTGGGAGGCGTATTCTTCCCCAAAAAGGCAGTAATAAGGGTAAAAATCCTCCGGCGGCCCCTCGGTGGTGGTTGCCGGGATAGGGGACCCCTTCCAGTAAAACACGTATTTTTGGGGCAGGAGTTCGGGGTTCGCAAAGGGAATACACCGGTGGCCGGGGATCAAAATACCGTTCAGAAGTTCCAGCCGGGTAGGGCTTATGACAAAGGGAATCGGCTCAAAACAACCCCGCCGGGAAACCCAATGGCGGTTATCCAGGCGGAAGGCCACATTCCGGGAATCTATGAACGCGGCAATTTCCGTTTCCAGACGGTTTTTTCGTTTTGGATCAATCAGGCGGATAAAAGCCGCCACATCCTCCAGGGTAAAAGGCTCGGTCACGTTTTCGAGAAAGTCATATAGTGCGTCTTCCTGATTCGCCGTCATGAATACTTCATCATGCCGTAAAAACTGAAAACCCGCAAGGCGAAAACCGGCAATTCCGAATTCAAACAGGCAAAATTTGACCGGCCGTTATTCGCAGTGGGGTCTAATACCCAAAAACCCGCTTGCGCGGGGGAGCCTTGGGGCGGTTAGAATTAGTAAATACTCACGAAAAATGGTAGTAGACTGGTTTGCGGGGCAAACCTTCACCGTTAAATAATTTCCTTACAGAACGAACCTCGTAAAATGATGCAACGCTTACAAGATACCCCGCCCCTTGGGCTAAACTTGACCCACAATTCAGGAGAGGTATCTTTTTTAAGAAAAAAC
>JAITJI010000018.1 GCA_031279015.1 Spirochaetaceae bacterium | reverse complement strand
ATATTATCATTTCAAAGGCGGATCAGCTTGAAGGCATGATAAACGATCTTATTGAATTTGTACGGATGGATACCGGAGAATGGCGGAGCCGTTTACAGAAAATAGACATCGGCGAATTCTTAAAAAGTTTTGCCAAACGGATCAGTCTTGATGCGGAATTATTCCATCACCATACGGAAATAGACATCGCGCTGCCCCCTTCTCTTTACGTTCCCCTGGATGAGCGGCTTACCCTCCGGGCGCTTGAAAACCTCGTCAACAACGCCATCCGCTATACCCCCGACGGAACCACCGTCCGGCTTGGCGCCGCAGTGGTTGAAAACACCATCCGCATAATGATAAGCGACAACGGCCCCGGCATAAACAAAGCCGATCTGCCCCATGTGTTTGAGGCGTTTTACCGGGGAACTTCATCCCGCCGGGAAGAAGGCATGGGGCTTGGTTTATCAATCGTAAAATGGGTTGTTGTTTCCCACGGCTGGTTCATAGCGGCTAGCTCGGAACAAAGCCTTGGGAATAAAGCCTCTGAAACCTGTTTCACCATTACCATTCCGCTGGGAAAGTAACTTTTAAAGAAGACTATTCTGACTAAGGCTTCTCCCAAGAATAACAACTACACACAATTTTGGAATTATGCTATCGGACCGGAGGTCCGCAGCAACCGGTATGTCAAGAAGCGCCATTACTCAGTTGAAATTTGTCCCCTGCGCCATATTCCCCTCCCGGAATTCTTGAATTTTCAGGGAGTATAGTATGAATGTGTAAAAATTGTGGGTCAAGTTTAGGACCGGCAGGGGTCCCTATGGATGGCTTCTCTGTTTCATTGCCGCCGAAGAATTCGATACGGTGATGCGGGATAACAGCGCTTATCCAAAGGAGAGGCTTGCAATGTTATACCACCGGAACGTTAACCGGTATACCCATGCTCCATTATTCTTCTTTTTGTTTCCATGCCATAGTTTCAAGTACCGATGAGCTGCAACTGTCACGATGTATTGACATAAATAATAATGGAGCATAAGTTACAATTGGCGGTGGAACTAAAAACATCCATAGTTGATGGTACCATGGTAAATCTCTGACATGAGAAGCGCCAAAAAATGTATAGCCTTTATTCAGTCTCTCAAGAATATTTTGCATTGTCTGTGATGCATCCAAAATTGTTTCATTGTGAGGCCCTTGATATTCTTCTACTTCCCATGGATTATCAGACGACACATATAAATTGTAAGAATCCACATCTGTCGCCGCATCAAACATCCAGTTCCCGTCCTGTTTAGATCCTTTGGGGGTTGCTGTAAAAACAAGAGTATGTTCCATTTTTCCATCTTTAAAAAAAACGTAAAAACTATGAAAAATCAAACGGGTTTTTTTGGTGTTAACAGAGTATGCTTTCCTGTTATATGCTTTAACTTCATATCCGTCAGGAGAAGCCAAAGCATTTTGTAAATATTCTTTTACCCGAATGGAATTAGATGGGTCCCCCCTCATAATGTTTTCAGGTGTAGTGTTCAAATCTTTATTAGCTTGAATTGAAGCGCATCCGGCGAATAACCATAGAGACGCTATAACCGGAAATAATTTTATGACTCTCTTTAACAATGTATACCACCTCTCAGTATAATCTATAGAGTTCGTTTTATAGCTGTTCCTTGTTTGTGTATCCCCATCTCCGGGGGGATATGGATCTATAGTATTCGTACAGACGGTTTTCACCGCCATACATTAACCGGTCTGTAACACAAACCGATTTTAGCCATAGATACAAAAGGAGCCTCCTGTCAAAGGGAAAGTCCCTGGGGTAAGCGCACAGAGAAGTAAATAAAGAACGTAAATTACGTGATAAGCACTTGCAAGATAAAGAATTAACCAATTCCAGGGGGGGGAGAGGAGGACGTTACCTATAAAATGAAATGAACGATTCGGAATCAACAACAAAGTCGTAAAATCCCTCCATTTTGTAACCTATTCACAATTTTATTATATACTATGATTCGTAAAAAGATCAACTGCCTTTCGGGTGTTTCAAAACCCTGCGGATACATAGTTGAAGTCTAAATTCTTCATCACGATTATAACCACAGGGTAACACCAAGAAGTATCAGGGATTCCTGGAAAAATTTTGATAAAAAAGACATTTTTACCTGTTTCTGGCGGCTAATGACGGCTTTCTGCGTTTCCCGGTCTTATGCTGGCCGGAGAAGAGGCTGCAATCGGTATGCCGCGTAATACTTTCAGCCTGTTGCAGCCCCACCGCTTGTGCTTCAGACGACGCGGGTCATCCACCCTTTAGTATCGGGCAGGGTACCGTACTGTATGCCCTTGAGGGTGTCCCGGATGTCCGCCGTCAGGTCACCAACCTTACCGTTGTTAAAGACTGTTTTTTTACCCCCGTAGGTGAGGGATTCAATGGGTGTGGCGCCGGCAGCAGTGCCGCTGACAAAACATTCCCCGGCGTCGGACAGGACCTCGTCGATGGCGATCTTCCGTTCCGAAACCCGGACATTGCGGTCCCGGGCCAATTCGATGATGCTGGACCGGGTGATCCCCGGCAGGATGGTATCCCCCAATTCGGGGGTTACCAGTTCACCGGAGCGGAGGTAAAAGAAGATGTTACAGGAGGAGCCTTCTTCGACGTATTTCCGGTCCGTGGCATCCAGGAATACGCATTCCATAAAGCCCTCCTTCAGGGCTTCCTGTTTTGCCAGGGTGGAGATGACATAGTTGGAGTTCGCCTTGATCCAGCCCGTGCCCCGGGGAGTCGCCCGAATCCTGTCGGTGACCACCGCATCGGCATTACCTCCGGAAAAATAGGCGCTTACCGGGTTGTTTATTACAATAACCCAGGGTTCCCGGGATACGTTGACGCCAATCCCCCCCTCCGCACAGGTAAAAGGCCGGATATACACCGAGTCGGCGGTCATAAAGGAGTCCCTTTCCCATTCGCTTTTGTATTGGAGCCGGAAGCCTAGTTCGGCATTTCGTTTAACCGTTTCCACACAAGCCCTGACAAACGCATCCTCCGGGAAGGGGGGCATCAGGAGCCCTTCCATGGACCGGTAAAACCGCGCTGCGTTCTCCCCGGGCCTGAATATCGCCAGTCCTCCGTCCTTTTGGGGCAGGGCCTTGAGACCCTCAAAACAGCCAAGACCGTACTGGGATGTATAGTTTACCAGAGGCATATCGGGATAAAAATTACGGGAAGCCGTCAGAGCGTCCGCTTCGGCCGCCCCTAAGGCAGCCTCCTCCTGAGGTGTTTTATGAGGTTTTTCGATATACTCTTCATTCCATCCGGTCTTGGTGTATTTAGCCCGGTATGTTATAGGGTAACTGTTCAGGGAAAAAGCCATACGCGCCTCCGAATACTTGCAATAGTGGAACCGGTTCCGGCATCTAACTCTTTGGAACCGTCTTGTACAGTGTTTTATGATATAAATTTATGTCATGAAAAACAAGAGCCGGATTTTTTATCAGGAATAGCCATTTTTGTCGTATATGCTCTAAATGGTACATGTTCCTTCTGTAACAAGGCCATTACTTCTTCCCGTGGGAACCCCGGGTGCACAACCAGCCATCGCAATCCGGGACTCCCGCCCCTTTACAGGATGGTTGTTTCCCGGTAGATTGGGGTTATGAAGCAGATCTCCCTGACCGGGATAAAACCAACGGGAATTCTCCATATTGGCAACTACTTCGCCGCCATCAAGCCGGCATTGCAGTTGGCAGAAACCCACGATGCCCGGTATTTTATTGCCGATTACCACGCCCTCAATACTGTTAAGGATCCAAAAGAACTGGCCGCTAATATCCGGGCCGTGGCGGCGGGCTGGCTGGCTGCGGGGCTGGACCCGGAACGGGTTATCTTTTACCGGCAGAGCGCCATTCCCGAGACCTTTGAACTTACCACGATCCTCATGGCTTTTACCTCCAAGGGGCTTATGAACCGGGCCCACGCCTACAAGGCTGTGGTGCAGGAGAACAATGAAAAGGCTCAGGACCCCGATGCGGGGGTCAACATGGGACTCTTTACCTATCCGGTGCTCATGGCGGCGGATATCCTCCTCTTCAATTCCGATGTGGTCCCAGTGGGGAAGGATCAGGTTCAGCATGTGGAGATGGCCCAGGACATTGCCCGGGCGGTGAATTTTAACTACCGGAGTGAACTCCTCAAAGTACCCGCCGCAGCGATAACCGAAACCGTGGCGGTGGTGCCCGGGCTGGACGGCCGGAAGATGAGTAAGAGCTACGGCAATACTATTCCCCTCTTTGCTCCGGAAAGGGAACTGCGAAAGCTCATCATGCGGATAGTCACCAACTCCCAGGGGGTAGAGGAGCCCAAGGACCCGGAAAATTCCCAGATATACCTTCTCTACAGACTCTTTGCCACGCCGGAGGAACGGCGGACCCTGGCGGATCGCTACCGCGCCGGAGGCTTGGGCTGGGGGGCGGCCAAGGAAGAGCTTTTCCGGGTGGTAAACCGGGAACTCGGCTCCCTGCGGGAGCGTTTTGACGCCCTCATGGCGGATCCTCCGGGGTTGGATGCCATTCTCTCCCGGGGAGCTGAAAGGGCACGTCCCATTGCCGCAGCCACGGTGGCCCGACTCCGCAAAGCCGTGGGAATCGCCTGAGTTCAGCCCCGCTGGCCCGGCAGGGCCCTTTGACGCGGGCCTTACCCGAAGATCTGTTCCAGGGCTATGTAGACGCCGGGGATGAAGATCGCCGGGATTAGGTTGGCGACCCGTATCTCCTTTATGCTGAGGAAATTGAAACCGATGGCGGCGATAAGGAGACTCCCCACAGCGGACATTTCCCGGATCATGGCGGCACTCAGCAGATCCCGCACTGCCAGGGATGCAAGGACAATGCCCCCCTGGTAGAGCAGCACCGGAATGGCGGAGAAGGCCACCCCGATTCCCAGAGAAGCGCCAAAGACTACCGATATGGAGCCGTCTAAAATAGATTTGGCAAAGAGGGTTTCATGGTTGCCCTGGAGCCCGCTCTGCAGAGACCCCACAATAGCCATAGACCCGGTACAGAAGATGATACTGGCGGAGACAAAACCCCGGGAAAAATTACCGTTGCCTTGGGCGGCGCCTTTGCTGAGTTTCCGTTCCGCCCAGGCGCCAAAACGGTTCATCAACCCGTCGATATTGACAAGTTCCCCGATAATGGAACCCCCTACAAGACTCAAGATGAGAAGGAGGACCCGCTGGTTGTCCATGGCCCCCTTTATCCCCACGTAGATAATGGCAAGGCCGATGGCCTTTTTGATGATCTCCTCAAACCGGCCGGGGATACCCCGGATGAGGAAACACCCCGTCAGGGCGCACACCACGATCACCGCTGCATTCACCAAAGGTCCCAGCATACACCCTCCTCTGTTTCCTGTTTCTCTTTACGGAAGAATGTTTCCTGCGGCGAGGTAGATTTCGTACCACTCCTCTTTGGTGAGGGTAATTTCCGCCGCCTTGACGCAGTCCGCAAGTCGTCCTTTGTTCATAGTGCCGGTTACCGGCTGGAAGGCGGCAGGATGCCGGAGCAGCCATGCCATGGCGATGGCGGTGGCGGAGACCGAATACTTTTTTGCAATTTCGTCTATTTTAGCGTTCAACTGGGGAAATTTTTCATTACCCAAAAAGACCCCTTCAAAGAATCCGTACTGGAAGGGGGACCAGGGCTGGATGGTAATATCCTCAAGGCGGCAGTAATCCAGGATGCTGCCGTCCCGGTTCACCGCTCCGTCGTCCGTCATGTTCACGTGGAGCCCCTGGGACAGCATGTTGGCGTTGGTGATACTGAGCTGGAGCTGATTCGCAATGATGGGCTGTTTTACGAATTTTCGCAGCAACCGGATCTGCATGGGGTTCTGGTTTGACACCCCAAAGTGCCGAACCTTTCCGGAGCTGTGGAGGATACCGAAGGCCTCGGCCACCTCTTCGGGTTCCACCAGGATATCCGGCCGGTGCAGCAAAAGGACATCGATGTAATCCGTTTTAAGCCGCCTGAGGCTGCCATCGACGGATGCCAGGATATGTGCCTTTGAAAAATCAAAGGCCACCCCGGGCCTGATTCCGCACTTGGTCTGGAGAAAAATTTTTTCCCGGACGGCGCTGTTCATACCAATAGCTTCGGCGAAGATGGATTCACAGGTTCCGCCGCCGTATACATCGGCGTGATCAAAGAAATTCGCCCCCAGGTCCAGGGCCGCCTTTACAAATCCTTCGGCTTCAGATTTATCTATGCCGTTTATCCGCATGCAGCCAACGGCAATAACCGGCGCCTGTAGTCCCGACAAACCCAGATTGATGGTCCTCATCCCTTACTCCTTTCCATACAAATGGTATCCATGTATGATGGAGTGTATCGTGGAAAAAGTAGAAGATCAATCGTTATGGGCCGCCTTTATCTCCGTGATCCGCCGGCGGCCTCTGCGGAAAGCTGCGGTCAAAAGCGTAGTTTCCATTTTTTATCATTTTTTCTTTTTACAGTACCGGGCTGCGCTCCTGCCCGGTAGAATCCCTGTTTCCCGGGTGGATCATCCCCTGGACGGCGATATCCCCTTCAGGCCCCGGTGGGTGGGGGTGTATCTGGATTTTGTCGCCTTCTGGGTACGGATGATAGGATTTCTGCTGCGCCGCTATCCCCGCAGCGCCCGGGAACCGGTACGGCGTTTTATCATGACCATGGGGGAACTCTACGCCTTTGCCGCGGAGGTATACGTCAAAAACCTATCCACCACCAGGCGGCCCCGCTATTACAGCCGGCCCCGGTTTGCGCTTATCCATCTGGCGGATCCCCACCTTATGTGTATCCCCTCCCTCCACGTCATGGTGGTGATCCGGACCTATACCTCCTTCCGGCAGATCCTCCGGTCCCTGGGGGAAGCTGAGCGTATGGCCTCCCGGATCGGGGAACTCCGCCGGGGCGCTCTGGCCATAACGGAGGCAATTCTCTATGTAAAACAGCATAGCGTCAACTGTATCCCCGCAGCCATGTACGCCATGACCTGTTTTGACCCTTCCCTCTTTCCCCCGGAAGAAGCGGCGGATTTTGCTTCCCGGCTTTTCCGGGATCCCCAGTCACCGGAACAGGGGGAGGCGATCAGGGAGTACATCATTGCCCTGTACCACCGTTTTTTATCGGAAGGCAGGATCGCCCGATCCTGGAAAGACCCGCTCCTCGTTTTTCTGGCCGCCCGGCCGCCGGCCGGTAGATAGCTGCGGTAAGTATCTGTGGGGAAAACTTATGAGGCGTCGCTTCCTGTTTGATACCATAGTATATGAAAAAATATTTCAAATTCATAGAAATTCAGATATACTAATTATACGAGGAGGGCTTATATGGTAACAGATACGGCTTCGGTAATGCGGATAATTGAAGCGGGAGAACGGGAAGCTACGGTTCTGGAACAGGGCGCCATTCAGGTGATGATCGATGACGATGGCGGCATGATTCCCCTATTGGCCGGATTCCATAACGGCGGAGCGATTAACGCCCATTGGCTTCCCTGGTTTAGATCCTATTCGGGAAAAAAATACAACGATGCCGAACATGGAGCCTTCTGGAAGGCGGATCTCCTGTACCATATAGCGGGAAACTTTCCCTGTATTCCCAATTTTGGCCCCGGCGAAATTATTGACGGGGTTACCATGCCCCCTCACGGGTGGAGCGCCAATCAAAAATGGTTGTTTATTGCAAAGGGTGTTGATGAAGCCTCCGGGGCGGCTTGGGCTCTCAGCGCTATGGAGAGTCCCGATAAGGCCATGCCCCTGTTTCTGAAGAAGATCGATGCGGTGATTCCCGGAGATCCGGTGCACTATACAAGTATTACCGTAAAAAACAACGGAGCCGTGGATATCCCGATCAACGCCGGGTTTCACAACTCCCTGGGGGCGCCCTTTCTCCAGCCGGGCTGCCGGATCTCCGGGGCTGCGGAACGGTGGGCCACCCCGCCCCTGGGCGGCGAATTTGATACCACTACCCGGCTTGTCCCGGGGACCGAATTCCCCTCCCTGGACAGGGCTCCCCTGGAAAAGGGCGGCAAGGTCGATATCTCCCTGGTTCCCGGCCCCATCGGCTATACCGATTTCGCTTCCGGCGTTATCCCCCATAGGAGCATTCTCGGCTGGTCCGCCCTGGTAAACCCGATGCTCAAACTGATCTATATCTGCTTTTTTACCGGTCCCCTGGCGGCAGCGGAAGATGATATCGTTCTTCGTTTTAACGATCTCTGGATGCAGTACGGAGGCCGTCGTTTTACCCCCTGGGCGCCCTACGATGGGGCCGCCGATCTGACCTACTGTCTGGGAACGGAAAACGCCATCGCCGCCTATGCCTGTGGGCTTAAATATTCCCGGATGGCCGGAACCGTGCTGGGGGCCCCAACCACCGTGTCCATTCCCGCCGGGGGAGAAAAAACCATCCGCTACGGCTCCCTCTTTGCCCCCTATGAAGGCAGCGTCCCCGATGAGGGTATACGCTCCATCATCCCTGAGGAACGGCGGCTTGTCATCACCGGCATCTCCGGGGAAAGCCGGGCCTTCAGCGCCGATTCGGCCTTTACCGTATTGAAGGCTATTGCCGCCCGTTCTTAATCCAAAGCAGTCCCTTCAAAGGCCTCCCAGAGACTGTCCCGCAGGGGCGGCGTTGCGGTAACCCGGATGGGATCCCCCGTCCCGTCGGGGTTCGGGAAGCTAAGGGAGCGGGCGTGGAGACGGATGCCCCCTGTTTTTTCGCTCCGCCGGGCCCCGTACTTCAGATCCCCCTTAACCGGCATACCCAGGGCGGCAAGCTGGGCGCGAATCTGATGGTGCCGTCCTGTTACCAGGTTTATCTCCAGAAAGAGGTACCGCAGCCCCATGCCGCAGAGCCGGCAGCGGAGGATACCCTTTTTCCGATCCGGTCCCGGTTCGGCAAAGGCCCTGCTCTTGTTGTGCCGCCGGTCAAAGGCAAGCCAGTGGACAAGGTCTTCCCCCTCATGGAGGATACCCCTCAGGGCGGATATGCCGGCATTGTCCCGGGGCTGTTCAACTATGGCCCAGTAGAGCTTCCCGGTCCGTCCTTCCGCAAAGGCGGCATTAAGGAATACCAGGGACTGAGGAGTCCGGGCAAAGAGGGCGCAGCCTGAAACGGGTACATCCAGCCGGTGAACAGCCTGAAGGGGAAAGGGCTTTTCGCCGGCGGTGGAAGGGTACTTCTCCGCCAGCAGCTTCGGCAGATCCGCCATTCCCGGAGCGGCTCCCTCCATTGCCTCTCCGGGGATCTTGTTTACCGTGAGGCATAGGTCTCCTGCGTAGAGGATGCGATCCTCCGGAAAACCGGCCGGCCGGTTTGTCTCAACGTCCATTCACTCTTCCTCCCGGGCTATCAGTCCGGAACGAATCTTCTGGCAGAGGACCCGCTCCGCCCCTTCCTGCAGCCGTTCCCTGTTCAACCGGCCGTCCCGCAGGGCCGATACAATGGCCCTTTGAACATCCCGGAGATTCAGGGGCCAGGCCATAACCATGTCCGCCCCGGCGATGAGGGCCTCCACCGCAGCCTCCCCGGGGTCAAGACCCAATGATCGGACGGCGGCCATGGAGAAGTCATCCCCCAGGATGATGCCGGTGAATCCCAGCTCTTTCCGGAGCTTGTCCCCCATGACAACGGGGGAGAGGCTGGCGATCCGTTTTGCGTCCCAGGCGGGGACCAGCACGTGGGATACCATGATCCCCGCGGGGGCCCCTCCGCGGACAAGGGCGGTGAAGGGGGCGATCATCAGATCCAGGGCGGCGGAATCCATGGCAAGCAGGGCTGTCTCTTGATGGGGATCCCCCTCTCCATTACCGGGGAAATGCTTAACCACACAGAGGATCCCTGCCGCGCCCATACCCCGGACAAAGGCCCCGGTGGCTGCCGTAACAAAGGTCCCGTCAGGCCCATAGGATCGGTCATCTAAAAACCCCTGATTCTCCGGGGTGGAAATCTCCGCCACCGGCGCAAAGTTGAGGGTAATCCCCATCTTCCGCAGTTCCAGACCAGAAAGCCGGGCGTCTTCCTCAATTACCTCCAGGGCATAGTCCCAGCCCCGGATTTGGGCGGTCTCCCAATAGGAGGCCGGCGCCGGCAGCTGTCTGAAGGGGGAACCGAAACGCTGCACCTTCCCCCCCTCATGATCCACCGCTATCAGGGGGGGGATGCCGGAAAAACCAAAACCGCTGTCCCTTCCATCGCCGGCAGCCCCGGTATCTCCCCCGATGACGGTGGCCCCGGCGATACGGCGGGAACAGTTCTCCAGGAAGGGGGAGATAGTCTCCCGGTCCGTATTTATATTGTAGGCAAAAAGCATGATACCCCCAGCGGGCACCGCCTCCAGCAGGGCTGCCATGGATTCCCCCAGGACCTCCCTGCCGTCGATTCCGGTGATGATCACCTGGGCGGCGAGGAGCCGGTCATCCAGGGCGGATGCAAGCCGGGAGGCCAGCTCCCGATCCTTCCCGGTGGAGGAATCCGCCGGGCTTTCCGCTTCCCAAAGTTCCGCAGGAGAAGGGGCCTCTGCGGAGGATTTCCCTTCGACGACTCTCCCTTCTCCGGTACAGCCCGGAAGGATCGTTAAAAACAGAACAGAAAGGAACCGGCCTATCTGCCGGATTTGGCAAAACCGCCGGGGCAAAGGGACGAAAATTGTGGAAAGAGCATTAAAAACACACATTATTCAGCAAAGTTCTTAATTGTACTAAAAGTAATTGTTTTTACCAAGCTCCTTCGGGTATAAATGATTATAATTGATTCAGGAAGAGGTGTGGATGCAGATCATCAGTACGTTTTTTCGTATAGCCGGTAGTTTGGGTCTTTTCCTCTACGGAATGAAGATCTTGAGCGATGGGATACAGCAAACTGCCGGGTCCCGGATGCAGCGGGTTCTGGGCTTTATGACCGGAACCCGGTTTTCCGCGGTGCTGACCGGTTTGGCCATTACCGCCATCGTTCAGTCTTCCTCGGCAACCACGGTGATGGTGGTTTCCTTTGTCAACGCCGGGCTCCTCACCCTGACCCAGGCCATTGGGGTTATCATGGGGGCCAACATCGGTTCCACCATAACCGCCTGGGTGGTATCTCTCATCGGATTTGCCCTGAATCTCTCCGCCCTGGCCCTGCCTGCGGTGGGCATCGGTTTTGTCATGGGGGTCATCAAGTGGAAGCATAAGGACCTGGGGGTAGTGCTGCTGGGCTTTGGGCTTCTCTTCCTGGGGCTTGATATGCTGACCAAATCCATGCCCCGGCTCAACGCCGATGCTTTTGCCTTTATCGTATCTTTTTCAAATCTCGGTTTTATCTCCACCCTCATTGGTACGGGGATTGGCCTTGTGATAACCCTGATCACCCATTCTTCCGGGGCTTCCACCGCCATTGTGCTGACCATGGCCCACCAGGAACTGATCAGCTACCCCCTGGCCGCCGCCATGATTCTGGGAGCCAATATTGGTACCACCATAGATGCGGCTCTGGCCTCCATCGGTACCAAAACAGTGGCAAAGCAGGCTGCCCTGGTCCATATTCTCTTTAATGTCATCGGAACCCTTTGGGCCCTGGCTGTCTTTCATCCCCTCCTGAGCCTGGTGGACTGGATAACCCCCGGTCCCCTATCCACAGGGATTACCACCCATCTGGCCATGTTCCACACAATTTTTAATGTGACCAATACCATCCTGTTTTTCCCCTTTGTCCGGCCCTTTGCCCGGTTGGTTTCCCTCCTTATAAAAAATGAAGCCCCCACAGGCCGGGGCCCCTACCATTTGGAGTATACCTCCGGTACCATCCAGGACACCCCGGAATTCAACATCTTCCGGGCGGAAAAGGAGATCCGGGACATGGCGGGGATCGCCGCTTCCATGTTCGCTGCGGTCAGCGGGTTCCTGAAAAACCTGCAGGATACCGCCGACAAGGATGCCGCCATAGATGCCATGGTAAAGGATATGAAGGAAAAGGAGGAATTTGCCGATGAAATGCAGGCAGAGCTGACCCGGTTTCTCATAGAATGTACCCGGCAGCAACTCAACCACCGGTCAGAATGGCGGGTCTCCCAACTTCTGCGGATCGTTGCGGACCTGGAGGACATGACTGACAACTGCTACAGCATCAGCCTCATCCTGGAGCGAAGCGTCAAGAAGAATCAGATGTTCAAGGAAAAGGAGATAAACGCCCTGGTCCCCTATGTAGACCGGGTGGAGGACTTTCTCAGCTATGTATGGGGGCATCTTGGCCAGCCTCTGCGCCCGGAACAGGCGGCCTATGCGGCGGAACTGGAGAATCAGATCGATAAATTCCGCAATAAACTGCGTAAATGGGGCCGCAAGCGGATCGAAGCCGGGGCGGATGTCAAAACCGAACTCCTCTTTATTGATCTGGTACGGCGCATCGAAAAATTGGGGGACTACTGCTACAGTATCACCGAAGCCCTTGCCCACAAGGAATGAACTCAGGCCATATCGATCCACTCATCCCCGATGCTCGTCAGGGGCCCGTGACCGGGGTATACCGTCACGTCAGGCTTCAGGGTGAAAAGCCGTCTGAGACTCTGCTGGAGGCGGTAAAAGTTACCCCCCGGAAGATCCGTCCGCCCTATTCCCGCCTTAAACAGGGTATCTCCGCTAAAAATACATTTTTCCTTTTCCAGGAAGAACCCTGCGGACCCGGGGGTATGTCCCGGAAGATGGAGCAGGGTGAAGGGGCCGATGGTATCCCCCTCGGAGAGCAGCCGGGTAGGGGATGGCAGGGGCCTCCAATACCGTTTTATATACCCGGTGTTGCCCCCAACGTCAAAAGTTTCCCGGTGAATCTGATAGGAGTCGGGACCGAGGTAGTGGGCGTCGTCCCGGTGAATGGCGATCTCCACTGCGGATCCAAAAGCCGCTGCCAGGTCGGGCAGGGCGGCGGTATGGTCAAAATGACCGTGAGTCAGTAGAATATACTTGGGCCGGAGTCGCAGTTTGGAGAGCCGGGCGATAATAAGGTCCCCCTGTTCGCCGGGGTCAACGATGGCGCAGTTTCCCAATGACGCAGATCCCTCCGGTGATGTACCCGATGATACGCCCGGCGGTGTGATGTCATCCAAGGGGATGATCCAGCAGTTAACAGCGATGGTACCAAGAACCAGATGTTGGATTTTATCTTTTTTCATGGAGGTAGTATACCCTGCGGCTACTGGATTTGCTAGTGATTATTGCCTTTGTACTCCTCTGGTATGGCCTTGTGCCGGTGGGGGGCGCCTTTGTTACCCGTCATAACTGGCGGGTCTTCCGGCGGCGTTTTGACGAACTCCGGCTGCGGCCCTTTCCGGACTACCGGACTTACTGCCGGGGGATAGGAGGGGTATACCGTTTTATCGGCGGTTTTGAATCCCTTACCGACGGACATACCCTGTGGATCCGCAACGGCGAATTAACCATTCCCGTTGAGCTTTCCGGGGCCCATACCTATGTCCTGCCCATGCCGGAACAGAGGGAGGACCTTGAAGCTTTTGATCCCGGAGAAGACGCTCCCGAGCGGATCCGGTGGGACCGGGTAAGCTCCCTCACCGAAGGCGCCAAGGTCTTTGTCGGCGGTTGTCTGCTCCTCCGGGGGGAGCGGCTGACCTTCCTCTCTACCCGGGACCAGCCTCTGCTGGTCATCTTTTATGATGGTCCGGATCGATCCCTGACGATCAAAACAATCCTCACGGGACGGCACAAAAATGAATACTGGAACGCCATCACCCCCTATGCCTTTATTCTGGGGGCCTTTTCCCAGATCATAATAACGATAAATTTCCTGTTCCGGCCCGCCTTCCGGCTTACCGTCGTTACCGCCCTGACGGCCCTTTTTACCCCCCTCTTCCCCCTGATTCCCCCGGGGATCCTCTGTACCCTTCTGTACCAGCGGCTCCGGCGCCACGCCCGGCGGCTTCGGGCCTACCGGGATCTGGTCCGGCTTCCCCTCAGGTACCTTCCCCCCAACGGCACGGAGGGACGGCTGCCCGACGGCGAACCCTACGGGGTCCGTTATTACTCCCGTTTACCCCCGGCGCCGGAGGAGAAACGGATACCCCTCCTTGTCCCGGAAGAAACGGCGGGCCGGCACGGGGAATGGTATATTATGGGAGCTTTGGGGGAAGACTCCGCCGGCAGTGATCTGCCCCGGGAACCCCGGGATCCCTTTGCCACCTATGGTGCGATTCCGGGAAAACCCGAAGTTCTGGCCCGGAGATTCACCGTAAAGGCATACCTCCTGGAAATTAGCGCCTGGTTTGTCCTTCTTGCGGGGATTGGGCTCAATATTTTCTTTATCAGCCTGATCTTCATACTGATCTTCCTGCCGCCGGGCTGATCCCGGCGGAGGATGCCGGGCATAGGGGACGGCTCACTCCTCCCGGATTTCGGCCGCCTCCGAAGCGTCATTCCGGATGTCCTCATCATCCCCGCCCTGGTCCGCAAAGGATTCCGGAGGCTCCTGTTCCCGAATGTCCCCGCCGTCAGGGTCATCCTTCAATTCCAGGGCATCATCGTCCTTTCGTATCCGGGCATAGTTTACCGACAGGGTCTTGCCCCGGAAGGGTTTTCCGTTCAGGGCTTCGATTATTTCATCCGCCACGGTATTGCGGACCTGCACAAAGGAATAGTTATCCAATATACGGATTGCTCCAATATCATCCTTGGAAATTGCGGTTTTAGTGTTGATAAGCCCCAGGATCTCCCGAGGGAAAACCCGCCGGTTCCGGCCGGCGCTTATGAACAGGCGGACTGAATCTTCCTCCGACAGGGGATAATTTTTAGGCTCGTGACGGGGAGTTTCCCCGGAACCGGACCCGGATTTTGAAAATGAACGGGAGCGGTAGGGCCGGGAATCGTTTCCGCTGCCGAAGGACCCCGGGAATCTACCGGTCCTTCCCTGATCTAGCTGCATCAGTAGATAAGCCGCCACATAGGAACGCCTGGTAAAGGATACCTCTTTTTTAAAGATAGAACGGTATTCATTTAACTGATGCGGATCCGCTTCGTTCTCAATCCTGGTAAGAATATCAGCGATACGTTTTTTTACTGTTTCTGAATCGATCTGGGATAGCATGAAAAATAATACTCCTCAAATAAATTTTTCCTCCGGGACGCCGCTGGACAATCATAGCGTTACAATATCCTTTCATAGCATGGCATATATAGCCGCTTTACTCAAGATGTATGTCAGGACAAAGGGCAAATATGCGGTGATGCACGGGAAATTTTATCCGCGCCTTTGATGGTATTCTGAGCGGGAAAAACCAGCCTTACGATCTGTGGCGCAGAAGGAAGGATAGGATGGCGCTTTACGTATCCTTATTAGTCTTTACAAGGTACTACAATCCTGGCTTTTTAGCGGCCCCTCCGTGCGCTGTATTTGTCCGGCTTTGGCCGGGCCGCTCTGTTTTTTACCTGTAACCAATACCGGGTGGACCGGGGACTAAATGCCTCCCGGACAAGAACCCGGGAAAACCCTTCCGCCCCGGCAGGCAGATCGATCAGTACGTCGGATACACTCCGGGGATCAACCTTCTCCAGAAGCCGGGTGAGCAGGGCTTCTCCAATGCCGAGCCCCCGGTATTCGGGCCGGACCTCCAGGGCCGTTATCCACAGGACCGTACCGTTTCGGCATCCGGAAACATAACCCGCAAATTCGCCGTTTCCCGTCTCCGCCACCAGGGATACGTCTCCGGGGAATACCCAGTTTCCCTTTTCCCTGGTAAGGGCATGGCCCTGTTCCGCCGGGAGATTCCCGGGGCCGTTCACCTGTTCCTCCCGGCACTGTTCATGCAGGGCTCCGGCAATTATCCCGTCATTCCCGCTGCCCTCCCGGAAACGAAAATCCTCCAGCACAAGGTCTTCGGTCTCTTCCGGCTCCACACCGATCCGTTCCAGCCCCCATTCCTCCCTAAGGCCGTTGTACCAGTTGATGATAATCCGCCGCATTTCCCGTTCTTTAAAAGCAAACCAGAGCTGTTCCGCCTCAGGGTGAGCGTTCAGAACGTCTTTAAAGGCCCGGAAAACCCCTTTGCCCCGGTCCAGCGCGGCGGTTAGCTTGTCCCGTATGGGGGGATTCCTGAAACCGGAGGCAAAGCGTTCCATCAGCCTGAAGCCTTCCGCGGAATCCCAATTCGGCAGGGGTATGTACCGGCCCGGATCCTCCTCTTCATCCCCGGCCAGATTATCCTGAAATTCAAAGTCCAGGCCCCCGGCAACCATGCCTTCCTGAGTGTCCATGTAGAATTTCTCATTTTGGTCTTCCATGGAGAAGAGGATGTCGTCGAGGAGGGCTTCGGTCAATTCAAATTCCATATTTAATTGTAGGAATGATTCCCGAACCCCGTCAAGTCTTATGCCGCGTTGTAAAAAAATCTAGCCCAAAAAAACTCATTGAAGAATTTTTCGGACTATGCTATATTGGGTTAGGACCCGGATGTTTATATGAGTAATGTTATTTCCCAAGACCGCATTGTCCATTACCCCTGCCGGAAAGCGCCGGGAGCATTTCCCATAAACGGCGACCTTGAAAAACTTCCCTGGAGGGGGGCTGAAAGATCCCGTCCCTTTGTGGACCTTGTCACCGGTGAGCAGGTTTTTCTCAAGACCCAAATGGCGGCCCTCTGGGATGAGAAAGCCCTCTACGTGGCCTGCTGGAACGAGGAACCCGATGTACGGGCTTCCCTTACCGAGCGGGATTCCCTCATCTGGTACGACAACGATGTGGAAGTTTTCTTCGGCGGCGAGGATTGCTACTACGAATTTGAGATCAACGCATTCAATACGGTGTACGAGGTGTTCTTTATTTACCAGGACGCCCTCAAGCGGGGGAGCCGTTTTGACACGCCCCAGTTTGATCTGTACACCAAAGATGTGGATGTGTTAAGCGGTTTTCAGGACCCGGTACGCTATAAGAAGCACCCCCGGGGCCGGCGCTGGGCCTTTATGGATTTTGATTTTCCGGGCCTCCAAAGCGCGGTCAAGGTTGACGGGAAGATCAACGATCCCTCCCATATTGACCGGGGCTGGACGGTGGAAATTGCCTTTCCCTGGGAGGGCTTCAGGATTCTGAACCCCGGTAAAACCTTCCCGCCCGCGGGCGGCGACTCTATCCGGGGCCAGTTTTTCCGTTTTGAGAATATACAGTGTAACGGCAGGCCGCCCTTCAGTGCAGGCTGGTCCCTTAACGAGCACGGCGTCTACGATTCCCACATACCGGAAAATTTCGCGTACCTTCACTTTACGGATTAAAGGCGAATCAGGGACTAAAGGCAAAGTCTCCGCCCGCTAATGCTCTTTCGCCGCCTCCGGGGAGGGTGAGCCTTCCCGCGGCGCCTGCGGGGAGGCTCCCGCTTACCGAAAATTTTCCCCCCTCGTATTTCCAGGACACTTTTACCGTCCCCGCCGGAGTCCACACCTCGCCTGCGGCCTTTCCCAGGTAAAGGCCCCGGGGCTTAATGCCGATGGTCTTCCAGCCCGGCTCCAGGGGATACACCCCCAGGATCTTCGCAGGATACTCATAGAGGAGAAGGGCGCTCCATGCGTGACATTCACTGCGGGAATTGTCGTAGGGGGTTTCCGGCACCGTACTAAGGTTAAGGGAAAGCAACCCCTTCCAGTCTTCCCATTGGGTTTCGGTTTTTTCGTAGAGCCCCGCTTCCTCAAGGGCGCGGAAAAAGTAAAACTGCAGGGGGAAGGTACATTTGATAAGGTCTTTGCTTTCAAGGACCCGCTCCATAAGGTCCGCGGCCTCCCTGCCGATCACCGTACCGGTAAGGACCGCCCACATCTGGGCGTGCCGGGTATATTCCTCCCTAAAGTCCGGACCTTCGGTAAAGAAGCCCCGTTTTTCATCCCAGCATCTTTCCCGGATGATGTTCTGTATGCTCCGCCCTTCATCGAGGTAGTAAGCCCCAAGGTCGTTGAAGCCCAGGAGGCCGAGGATGCGGCCCATAAGCTGTAGGCCGTAGACGTACATCAGGTTTTGTACGGTGGAAGGCCCCCGGAAAGCAGCACGGACGCTGCCGTGAATGCCGCCCCACTCCGGGGCCCAGTCTACAAAATCCCAGTAGCCCAGGTTTTCAAGGAGGCCCGTCTCCCCCTTCTTCCTCCTGAACCAGAGGAGTATGTGCTCCGCCGTGGGCCGGTACCGCTCCAGCGCCGAAATATCCGCCGTCTGATTGTAGTAATCCATCAGCATGGAAAGCCAGGAAATCGAAAAGGTGGGAATCACCTGGGGGCAGTTGGTCGGATACCGGGACTGGATGATCCCTTCGGGAAGCATGGACCGGTGGAAGTCGTCGATGGTCTTTAGCCCAAGCCGGGTATCCCCGGAGACATAGTAGGTAAAGAGCATCTGTAGCCGGGTATCAAAACTGTACTGCATCTGCTCGTAGTAGGGACAGTCCTCGTAGGTCTCATGCATACAGCGCCTAAGGGTCCTCAGGCTGATGTCCCAGAGGCCGGGTATCCAGGATACTGTGGAATCCGCATCCGCGGCCGGCCCTGTTTTGATCTCCAGGGGGTATCCTGTTTCCCGGTATTTGACGGGGTGGAGGATGAGGGCTTCGCTGCCGACGGTTATCTCTATCCGTACAATGCGGAAGGTTTTCCACCAGAAAAACTCGTAGCTGTCCCTGGATCCTGCGGGACGGTAAACATCCTTAAAGCCCCCAAGGGTGAACTTTTTATAATCCAGGCGGTCGCCCCGGATACCCCCTGAAAAGGGGCCGCCGTAAGATTCGGCATAGGTAAGGGTAATCTCACTTCCCCTGCCGCCTTCGGTTTCCAGCATCACATAGCCTGTGGTAAGTTCCCCCGCGTCAAGATCGACGGTATAAGTCCCCCTTTCCAAACGGAGCTTTTCAGGCCGCCCCGAGGGGTCAAGAAAAGAAACAAGCCTTTTATCCCGGGGGTCCGCGGGGATTTCCTTCACAAACTCCCGCTCAATTTCTTCAAGCAGGGGGATGGGCCTGCGAAACAGGGGGAGCGGCGCAATTTCACCGTAGGTTTTTTCATCATAAGCCCAGCGCTTTATTACCGGAGCAAACCCGGGGAATACACCGGCCCTGCTGTTCCACCCGGCGGGGATTTTCTCCGCGTCCACCTCTTCGTGGCAGAACACCATGGTCATTTCCGGGGCAAGCCAGGAAACCGCCGTGTCGTTCTTCACTTCCCAGGGGGCATAGCCGGTTGAAAGGTCAATCTTTGCCCCCGCCGAGTCAACGGCCTCCCCGGAGAAAAGAAGGCAGGGCCCCGAAGCGGTTCCGATAACCGAAAAGGGTCCCGCATCGGCATAGCCATCCCGCAGGCTCAGGGCTTCCTGAGGCGGAAAGGAAACAACCTTACAGGCGATGACATTCTCCCCCTCCCGGAGCAAAGATCCCAGCTCGAGATCGTCGCAGTAATACTGCATCCGGTCGCCCTTGCAGGGGCCATGGTTCACCGGAGCGCCGTTGACGTAGAGGGCATAACGGGACGAGGCGGAGACGGCGGCTTTACATTCAGCCCTTCCCTTCACGGCAAAGGAGATCCTAAAATAAGCGGTCTCTACGGGAAGCCCTGGTCCGTTACCAAGAATGCGCTCAGGGGCGCTTACAAACCAGGGAATTTTGGGGAATTCATAGTGTTGCATAACGATATCCTACATTTTTACTGAACCGGATGCAAGCCCGGCAATGAACTGCCTGGAGGCGGCAAAGAAGGCAATAAGCAGGGGAACGCTGACAATACAGTAACCCGCCATAACAGGCCCCAGGTTTTTCGTTAC